>JAAUPN010000119.1 GCA_012033105.1 Coleofasciculaceae cyanobacterium RL_1_1 | reverse complement strand
GTGGGGTTACAGGGCGAGGGCTTGTTGGATGGGTTCGGGTCGGGCGATTGATCGAAAGTGGGTTTGGGAGTGGAGACGGTGGTGCTACGATCAAGGCACTCTCACTTTTTTCGTGATGACTACAGTTCTCCTAACGGCACATATTGGTGCAAACGGACGGCTACAGATTGATGTACCGACTGATTTATACAACACGGACGTTGAGATTGCACTAACGCTTCAGCCACTGCCGAGTGATGATCGCTGGCCGGATAATTTTTTTACGGAGATTATCGGTGGTTGGGTTGGGGAGTCGTTGCAGCGTCCAGAGCCGTTGCCGGATGACGATCGCCAATCGTTAACGTTTGGTGAATGATGTATTTGCTGGACACGAATGCGTGTATTGAATTTGTAGTTATTACGTCTCAACCCAATTTCCCAGCATCAAACCCGACACTCGCTCGAACTCACGCACGTTATTTGTCACCAGCACTAAACCTCGGTTTTTGGCCTGTGCTGCGATGAGTAGATCGTATGCTCCGATCGGTGTGCCACGACGCTCTAATGCTGTCCGAATCTCCCCAAATATTTGCACGTCTGCATCGCTTAAACTGATCGTTTGAAATGGCTGGCGAAAATGCTCTAGGCGGTTGCGGTTCTGCTGTGGGTTTTGGCTTTTTGCTGCGCCGTATTCGAGTTCGGCGATCGTGACGATCGAGAGACCGATTTCATCGCGATCAACCGCATGAAAACACCGCAATACCGACTCTGGGCGTTGCTTCATGACGTAGATGCAAATGTTGGTATCGAGTAGATACTTCATCGGCGTTACTCGCACCAATTTTCGTACTGCTGTGGTTCGGGTTGGTTTCGCTCGTGCATGAAGTCGTCGGAGACGGTTCCCAGGTTGACCCACCAGGTATCCCAATCGAAGTTTTGTGGCGATCGTAGTTGACGAACCCAGGAGAGGAGGTCGGCGATTTGTTGGTCTGGGAGTTGGTGGATTTCAGCTAAAAGCTGCTCGCGTGGTGTCATCGGGCGATTTCTCCTGGGTGGCGGTGGTTACATTGTAGGATTGATCCGTAGGGTGGGCATTGCCCACCGATTTGAATGATTGGCGTTATCTGAAGAATGGTGGGCGATTCCCACCCTACAACTTGTGACCTTACTAGTAGCAGCCTTCAATCATATCAACAGCTTCACGAAAGCCCGACCGGAAGGCCATGACCCCATTGCTAGGTGTAGTGTGAAAAGTCAAACCGTACATGCGATAAGCAGTATCTTGTGGGATGTAGCTTAAGTAGTTTCCTCGTCCAGCGCGTGAGACTTCAATCTGGTCAGGGTAAGTTGAGAAAACAGAGTCCTCACTATCACCCACCCCAATGCCGCTCAGAGTTTCAATTGATGAGGGACTATGTACGTCAATTCGGACAATTTCACCGTTTAAAACCATGAAATATAAGCCCTCCGGGCCGTTCTCTAAAGTCGCATGACGGCACTGCCAGTCCGGGTTGGGTATTCGACCCGCTAGGCCACCAAGGATAAAGCGCATTCCAGTTGCCAACTCAGCCTCGCGAATAGTCATGCCAAATTTAATAGCCCCAAGCCCTTCAAGGGTCAACCGCGAACTACTCGTTACAGGAACTGCGTTTGCTACACGAGACGCATCCGTCTCTAGCGTAGAAATAATGCTGTCAAAGACCTGTATATCGACCGATTCAAGCGATTCACCATAGTTGGAGATGCTAATCTCTATTAGGCTTAAACCATCCGAGTGCATCAAAACTGCTGTTCGAGTGCGTAAAGGGTAGGAAGATTGAACGTCATAGACAACAGCCTCACGTCCTGCAATTGTCGTTGACGACGATCGCACCTGCAAATTCCGTGTACTGCTGGGAACGATATCACTCAGTCTTTGGATACCGGGCGGAATCGGCTTGGCGGTTACTCCGATATCAGACACAGATTGCCCTGCACCAATCATACGATTTTGTGTTACACAATCAAGAAAGCGCACATCTGCCGGGTTACGAACAACAATGGTTATACCATCTGAGCTTCTTTCCAGAAGTGCGCTGTAATTGTTGGGCACTTCAAAGCTCAAGCCGTACTCGTCATTCGTGATTTCACGACTAGTTGATGAAGGAATTTCCTGACGTGATTCCGAGCAAACACTACGTTCATTTGAAGAAGCGGGTCTTCTAATGTCTGCGACTATGTTGTACCGACCCCTCCCACTTGAGTCGTAAGAGTTAGCGACGATCCGATATTCCCCAGTATCGTTTAAAACAATATTCAACGATGAACCAGTACTCCCGCTACTCATATCATCATTTTGATCGACAACCTTACCCGATGGATCTAAGACCATTAGGAACGTGTCAAAATCCGAACTTGTTAACGTAACTCTAACCTGATCGCCCTCTCGGCCTGAAAATGTGTGAACATCATAATAGCTTCCATCATCTAGCTGAGAATCGCTACTTGATAGAGTTCCAGAGTATCGCATGACCACATCATCAGCCTGACGCTGGGCGATAGTTGAACGTGTGGTTAAAAGCTGAGTAAAAACGGAAATAGTCAGTGTAATTAGTAATTTTTTAAACATTTGCCCGGAGATGATTTATTCCTCTTTTGTCACTTTTCGATAAGATTTGGCTCGACCAAACTTTTAAACTCTCTCCTCGCAAGGGCTTGAAAATTTTTAAGAGATATAGCAACCCTAAATCATTTGTCGAGATAGAACGACCTCAGAACCTTGACCCATAAGGATGAGACTTCCACAAATCATTTGGTGTTGCTATAGAAACTCAGAACACAGGATTTTTTCTAAAAATTATCTCTTTAACCTCTATGTCTACCAGTATAAGTGGCTCTCACGAGTTTCTTTGGGTAAGTGAATTCGGAAAGTGACAAAAGAGAGATAATACGGATTACTGCTCATAATAATAGCCGAACTCATTCTGCACGTCAAAAAACCAGGCGATATTATTAACGATGCGCTAACACGCCCTCACCGCGCTCCATTCTCAACCGTGCCGATCGCCGCAGACCAACTCCTTACCCCCAGCATCAGCCGCCCCGCCCGCTAACCCGGTAACACACTCGAAACCGCTCATCAGGTTGATCGTCAGCTTTCCGTCACCAACCCTGAAACCCGATCAAACTCTTGATTCGCCGTCACAACGATCAGCCATGACATGACACATCAGAACAGTTCCGGCTCACGTGGCGGCAGTAACTCATCGCGAGCAGACTCAAACGCTGGAAACTCGGGATCGCCCACATAGTCAAGTACAACCTGCGGCCAGCCCGTAGAGTCGGGAAACAACGGCAAATGTTGGCGCAATGTTTGCACGATCAGAGCCTCCGGTGTTTGCTGGCTGCGATCGGCAGAATCGAGCAACTGACGTTCGAGGTCGGGGGGCAATTGAAGTGTGATTTTCATGGACAGTCTCAACCATGCAGCAGTAGGGCAGCGTCCCGATCGTAACAAATTCACCGTGACCCAAACCTTCAACATCTCAACCTCGCCAATTCACGAAAGCGATATCATAAACAACGCACCGACACACCCCGCACGTCCCCAACCATGCCGATCGCCGTCGAACAGCTACTCACCCCCGAGATTAACCGCCCCGCCCGCTACCTTGGCAACGAACTCGGAGCCGTTCACAAACCTTGGGACGGCGCATCTATCCGTTGGGTACTCACCTACCCCGAAATTTACGAAGTCGGCGCATCCAACCTCGGGCATATCATTCTCTACAGCATCCTCAACGCCCAGCCGCGCCAACTCTGCGATCGCGCCTACCTCCCCGCCGCCGACCTCGCCGCCAAACTGCGCGACAGCAACACCCCCCTGTTCGCCGTCGAATCCCGTCGCCCCCTGACGGACTACGACATTCTCGGCTTTAGCCTGAGCTACGAACTCGGCGCGACCAATATTTTGGAAATGTTGAGTTTGGCGCACGTGCCGCTGACCTGGAAAGAACGACTCGATCGCGGCCTCGAAGACCCGATCATCTTCGCCGGAGGCCAAACCGCCACCTCTAACCCCGAACCCTACGCCGACTTTTTCGACTTTGTTGCCCTGGGCGATGGCGAAGAACTCTTGCCCGAAATCGGTTTGATTTTGGAGCAGGGTAAAGCCGCTGGTTTGAGTCGTCGCGATCTCTTGCTCGACTTAGCCCAGGTTCCCGGTGTCTATGTGCCGATGTTTTACGACATGGCCGACGACGGATCGGTACATCCAAATCATCCCGACGTTCCCGCGCGGTGCTGCGCCGCGTCGCCAAACCGATGCCCGCCTACTCGATCGGCCTGGTTCCCTACGTTGAAACCGTCCACGATCGCCTCACTGTCGAAATTCGGCGCGGTTGTACGCGCGGCTGTCGCTTCTGCCAGCCCGGAATGTTGACCCGACCGGCGCGAGACGTGGAACCGGAGGAGGTGGTGGAGACGATCGAGAAAGGAATGCGTGCCACCGGCTATAACGAATTTTCGTTGCTGTCCCTAAGCTGTTCCGATTACCTATCGCTTCCGGCGGTGGGCATGGAGATCAAAAACCGACTCAAGGACGAAAATATCTCCCTGTCGTTGCCCAGCCAACGGGTCGATCGCTTCGATGAAAACATCGCCAATATCATCGGTGGAATGCGAACCTCCGGCATCACCTTCGCCCCCGAAGCCGGAACCCAGCGGATGCGCGACATTATCAATAAAGGGCTGACGAATGAGGAGCTTTTACGCGGTGTTCAAACCTCCTATGAAAACGGCTGGGATAAAGTCAAACTCTATTTCATGATTGGCCTACCGGGCGAAATTGACGCGGATGTTTTGGGAATAGCAGAAACCGTGCGCTGGCTGAAAACAGAGTGTCGTCAGTACGGTTATGACAATAAACGCCGCCCGCTGAATTTCAACATTACAATTTCCAACTTCACCCCCAAACCCCACACGCCATTTCAGTGGCATTCGGTTTCGACCAGCGAATTTACGCGCAAACAGGAATTGTTACGCGAGGCGTTTCGGGGAATGCGTGGGGTTAAGGTGAATTACACCGATGTCCGAATTTCTGCGATGGAGGACTTTGTCGGACGGGGCGATCGCGCCTCTCCGCCGTGGTGCGTCGCGCCTGGGAATTGGGCGCGGGGATGGACTCCTGGTGGGAAAGTCTCGATCGGGCATTTGGCGCGTGGCAACAGGCGATCGAGGAGTCGGGTCTAGGCTGGAAATATCGCCTGGTGGATAGCGGTGAGTGGAATGTGTTTCACGCCGACGGCACAGCCAACCATGACGCCACCACCGACGAATCGCGCTACACCACCCCGCTCCCCTGGGATCACATCAACACCGGCATCGATCGCACTTGGCTACTGGACGACCTCAAACGCGCCCTCGAAGCTGCCACCGTTCCCGATTGTGCATACGAGGGCTGTTCCCACTGCGGCATTTGCAGCCCCGATTTTGGTCATAACATCGTTGTACCACCACCGCCGGTTCCCGAGTTTAAGGGGCACTTTATGCCGAAGACCGATCGCGTGCAGCGGTTTCGGGTCTGGTTTGGCAAGACGGGCGATATGGCGTTAACGGGTCATCTGGATTTGGTGCGGCTGTTCGATCGGATCATGCGTCGCGCCTCGATTCCGGTGTCGTTTACCGGTGGTTTTCATCCGAATCCGCGTATTGCTCCGGCGAATGCGCTGCCGTTGGGTTACACCAGCAGTGGTGAGATTGTCGAGTTTGAGCTTGCCAAACCGATGGAGATTGCCACGTTTGAGGCTCGATTGAAGGAGCATTTCCCGCCAGAGATGCCGGTGTATCGGGTTGAAGAAGTGCCGTTACAGTCGCCGTCTGTGACCCAGTGTTTGAGTGAGGCGGTGTACGAGCTGACGATCGCCACCGATCTGGAGCCGATCGACTGGTCGGGTTGGTGCGATCGCATTTTGACGGAAACGGAGATCATGGGACAACGTACGAATAAAAAGGTAAGGTTCGTACGTTTAATCTGCGCGATCGATTGTTTGAGCTGAGTATGGTCGAAACTCCTGAAGCAAATCGGGCGAAAATTCGCTATCGCGGCACGAGTTACAACGATGGTAATTTGTTACGTCCGTCGCAGGTGGTGGAGATGTTCGATCGAATCATTGGCGGCATTGATCCCCTGGCCGTGGACGCCGAATCACAGTTTTCACTCTTGCACGTCCACCGCGAGGCGTTGTTGTTGGAAACTGATCGATCGCTTGGTGAGTCCTGATGAGACTACCGGGCCATGTTGTCATTCCGGAGCCGAAATTGACGCGGTATTTGCTTATACCGCGTCCAAAAGGTGACAAATCTAGATTTTTAGCGAGAGCTGGTTTCACGCTCGACAACAGCTCAGAGCTGGATCTCGCGTTACGGAGGCTTGTTCGTAACGGCGATGCACAGTTCGATCGAGTTGACGAATACGGCACGTACTACCGCGTAGTGGGTGGGCTAGAAGGTTGTAATAGCATTAGCCTTGCAGTTGTTACAATTTGGATGGAGCGATCGAGCGACGGCGCGATTCAGTTTGTCACTCTCTTTCCGTTTAAGGAGAAGTCCGCATGACACCGGCTTTATACACAGATATTGCACTCAATCGAGACGTACCAGAGGCGGGGCTACGGTGCGGTACGGTGGCGACGTTTATTGATTGTGTTCCCCATCCGCAAGGGGGTGAAGAGGGGGCAATTTTGGAGGTGTTTAGCGTTTCGGGTGAGACGATCGCGCTGGTGACGGTTCCGCTGTCGAGTATTGAGGCGTTGCGTGAGGATGATGTTTTTTCGGTGCAGCGTCTGATTGGTGCGGGTGCTGTACCGGGAGTGTAGGTTCGATCGGGTGATTGGGGCGATCCGTTGTTTGAGGATGCGGTGTCGTCGTTCTCGTTGGTTCACGTTCATCGTGAAGCGCTCCTCTTCAATAGCCCTGATTAGATTCGTTAGGTAAGATGGGGGAGAAAGCTTTTACCCTTCTCCGTAGAGAATCTCAATATTATGCCCTTAGCTGGTGGTGCATCCGACAAACTTGGCAATCGTTATGAAGGTCGATGGACTGTCCGACAAATCATCGATGTCCTTGAGGAAAAAGCGGATTCTATTCAGCTTGAGAAGCCGGGAGAGGACGCATTTGAATTTATTGTGTCACGAGATGGAAGAAAGGAGTGCCATCAGGTCAAGCGCCAGAATAGTAAGGGAGTTGGTTGGACGTTAAGTGCACTGGAAAATAAAAATCCGAAGATAACAGTCTTGTCAGATTTTGGGTAACTTTGCAAGACCTATCGACAGACTGTATCTTTGTTTCTACTCAAGATGCAAGCAAGCTTCGGGAACTATCTGAGCGTTCAAGAAGCGTGGTATCATTTCAGGCTTTCAAAGATGATTTCCTAAAAAAACAGCTTTCTGGAGAATTCAAGAAACTCCAAGAGAAGTGGGGAAACTGCACCGAAGAGCAAGCGTATGATGCACTGAAACGGGTCTTCATCAGAAGTATTGACAGCGATACTCTCGCCAGAGATACAGATAGCCTGTTGGCGAAAATAGTTGACGGCAATCCAGAAAGTGTTCGACTTCATCTGGTTGACTTTGCTGTAGAGAAGATACATCATACACTCACAGCTTTTGATATCTGGAATTTCTTAGAAAAGAAGGGATTTTATCGTTTGGAGCTGGGTAAGAACCCTCATGTCTTAGCAAGAATCAAAGAGGTTAATGATAACTATGCTCATAGCCTTCGGGAAGACCATATTGCCGGTGAAGTTATTCAACGTGATGAAGTCTTAGAAGCGGTTCAGAAAATTACAAGTGCTGATGAACGTTGTGGTGTTCTCATTTGCGGGGAAGCTGGCGTTGGTAAAAGTGGAGTGATTTCACAAGTTCTCAACAACCTACATATAAATAAAATACCGTTCCTCGCGTTTCGAGTCGATACTCTATCACCAGTAGAGACAGTGGATTTAATTGGAAGGCAGTTAAACCTCCCAGGTTCTCCTGTTAAAGTCTTGGCAAATATTGCTCAAGGTCGAGACTGTGTACTGGTTATCGATCAACTTGACGCTGTTAGTCTTGCTTCTGGCCGTAACACGCAGTTTTTTGATCGTATTTCTAAGCTCATCGAGCAATCTAAATCTCATCCTAATATTCGTTTACTATTAGCCTGCCGGAAATTCGATCTAGATAATGACCCTAGAATTAAGTCTTTGACAGGTAAGAATGGAGTTGTGAGTACGGTTGAAGTCTCCAAGCTCCCTCGCAGCGCTATTAGAGAAATCGTACAACACTTGGGTATTCAGTCACAACAATTGGACGAGCGCCAGATTGAAATACTTTCACTCCCTTTACATTTAAGATTGCTCGCAGAAGTAGCAGAGGATTTAAGGCCAGATAACCTTCAATTTCAAACAGCAAAAGATCTATATGATCGCTTTTGGAAGTACAAGCGAGTAAAAGTCAGAGAACGCTTGGGTCCGTTAAACCAATGGACACAGATACTTCAAATCCTGTGCCGTTATATGAATGAGCGACAAACCCTTGCTATCCCAGAGTCTTATTTAGATGAAGTCAGTGACGTGGCACAGGTCATGGCCTCTGAGCATGTCTTACGCTTGGAGCAGAGACAGTACCGATTCTTTCACGAAAGCTTTTTCGATTATACCTTTGCACGCCAGTTTGCTACAAGTGGCCAGACTCTCTGTGGGATGCTAAATAGTGGAGAGCAGCACTTATTTCGTCGTGCTCAAGTTCGACAGATTTTGCTACACCAGCGAGAGGTAGACTTCGAGCAATACCTTCAAGATCTAGAAGAAATTCTGTTCTCTCAAGGCATTCGAACCCATCTGAAGTCCGTTACTTACGCATTACTTGCAACACTGTCCGATCCTCGGGAAGCAGAATGGGAGATAATCTCTCGATCTCGACTAGAACCATCAAACATTCATCCCGAGAAGTTTTGGATGATCCTGCATTCCTCTGTCGAGTGGTTTCAACTGATTGACTCTCTTGGTATGATCAAAGAGTGGTTGTTCGGCCAGGATGAGGCATTGATCGACAAAGTCTTAATTTTGCTTTCTTCCAAGCAAAATTATATACCAGATCGTATTGCAGAAATAGCTGAATTCTATATACATCACGCTAGTCCATCAGTTGAGCGGATGAGACTCCTGCTCAGATTTGCAAAGCTTGAGAAGGGGCGTCGATTTTTTGAGCTTTTTCTTTCACTCATAGACTCAGGGATCTTTGATAATTTCGAGTATGAGTTGCACTCGGAGGAAGATTTTTGGTGGAGAATTTACGATCTTCCCAACAAACAATCAGGCTGGGCCTGTGAAGGAATTTCTCGCTACTTAAATCGTTGCTTAGAAGCCAGTCTCATAAAATCCGGTTCCGGATCGATTGGCGAAGACTTAAAAACACTCTTGCAAAAATCTTTTCATGAAACGAGCTTAAGAAAGTGTGCGAAGAATACATCACGACTATTTGTCGAGAGCACCTTTTCATTCCTGTTACGTGCAGTTGAGCTAAGCAAAATAAAGGAGACTAGACAGAATCGCATATGGTACTTTGTCTCTTCGTATGGTCGAGGCTTGGGCTTTGCTCGCGAGTTTCTCAACTGCTTTGAAATAGCTTTGTGTACGCTGTCAGCCAACAATCCAAAGTTCTTCTTGGATTTTGCTGAAGATAACTTACGAGACTCTAAATCTGAAACACTACAATATTTGCTTGTCCAAGCTTACACTGCAAACGGTAAAGAATTTGCAAACCTCGCAATAGAGTCATTGCTAAATGGTTCTTTAAGTCTAAGGATTGGTCACCACCAATGCGATGGAAATATTAACGTAGCGTCCCACTGGGCTATCCGACTGTTGCTAGAGGCCGTCACTCCCCACTGCTCAACAGAAAATTTAATTGCGATTGAAAGCCTACTTCTCGATTACTATCCCAAATGGGAGAAGAGCAAGGATGCCCGACGTTGGCGCGGATATACTCAGTATGCCTTGCTCGATTCATTGGACTCCAGCCGTAGAAGCGATCTGGCTTCACATCGCCTGGAAGAATGGATACGTAAGTTTTCTCCAAATCAACTGCTAGAAAAACAAGAAGAGGAAAGCGAGTCTGCACATTCTGCGGCGGCTTATCTTGTAGGGGCACCCATACCGAAAGCTGCATCAGAAAAGATGACTGACGAACAGTGGCTGAAAGCCATTGAACGGTATGAAGACTATGACGATGCTGGATTACGATTTGAGAAAACTACCCGGCTGACGGGCGGCGCTCGCCAAATTTCACAGCAGCTTCTTCAGCCAGAAGTTCTGAAGGAACCAATTCGCTTTGCCCGACTAGTTCTAGAATTCCCCGATTATACAAATACATTTTACTTCACAGGTATACTCTATGGCCTCGCTGAACTTGATAAAGATGGTCAACCTAAAATCGACGCAGAGAATGCCCTAAAGGCTTGCCAAAGATGTCATCAGCTACCGCAACATCCTTGTGGAAGAGCTATTTGTTACTTGGTTAGTAAGCTCTCTGATCTTCCATGGAATCACGAAATATACGAGATTATTTCTTGGTATGCGCTGTACGGCGATGACCCCGCAGAGTCGGAGCCAGTGGATCGTGTAGCAGCCAGTCGAAACTCGCGGGGCGATCGCGATATAGCATTTGAAGGAATCAATTCTACTCGGGGTGGCGCAGCTAGCGCGATCGCGAGCCTGATTTTTAGCGACTGTAGCCGAGCGGAATACTTTCTACCAACACTGCAAAAGATGCTTGCTGATCCATCTCTTGCTGTCCGTGCGTTTGTTGTGGAGGCCTTACTGGCAACTTTGAACTATGACCGAGATATCGCAGTAAGCTTATTTCTCGAGCTTCAAAATACAGAGATAGCTCTTCTCGGTACACAAACGGTAGAGCGATTTTTAAAATATGGCTTGTATTCTCACCTTCCTGACTTGACGCCAGTTCTAGAGAAGATGTTGGCTTCAGATGTTCCAGGTGTAATAGAAGCTGGTGCGCGTCAGTCATGTATCGCAGCCGTATATGATGATGCCGCAACGCCACTTGTAGAACTTTGCCTCAGCGGTACACAGAGTACACAGACGCATCGCTTGGCCGCTGCTGAGATCTTTAAAGTAGCTGTGCGCTCAGCCTATTGTCGAGATTTTTGCGAGAGATCGCTAGTTCAACTTTTTAACGACCCCGATTCAAAGGTGCGTTCTAAGGCTGCCGAGTGCTTTTTTGATATGGAAAAAGAATTGAGAGAGCACCTCGAACTTATGGAGAGGTTTATTGAGACCCCAGCTTTTTCTGACAACAGCCACGACCTGCTTGAGTGCCTGGTCAAGACGAGTTTAGAACTGCCTGGATCAACTTATCGAGCCTGTGAGAGACTAGTTCAGAGCATTACCCGTGAAGAAGCTCAGTCGAGCCGCAGTTTTTTGAGAGACGTTAGTTCCGTTAGTCAGTTGATTGTTCGGCTGTACAGCCAAAATTCCAAGGATCGTAAGATGCAAGCTAGATGTCTCGATCTGATTGATCAAATGATTGAAGTTGGTACATATGGCTGTGAGCAATCCCTATCTAAGTTTGAAAGGTGAACAAGGCAGGAGTATCTTTAAACAAATATCAGAAGCTTTCCTGACTCCAAGTGTGAATCGTTCCCAGATTCCGCTTGGACAACGTCATCCCCAGACGATCTGCTCC
Organism: Coleofasciculaceae cyanobacterium RL_1_1; assembly: GCA_012033105.1. Classification (GTDB taxonomy): domain Bacteria; phylum Cyanobacteriota; class Cyanobacteriia; order Cyanobacteriales; family Geitlerinemataceae; genus RDYZ01. The sequence goes on along the minus strand of JAAUPN010000119.1, from coordinate 855 downwards.
GCTACACCACATACGACATAGCGCCTCCACCTCCGCATTCCCACGCAAAGCGGAGGAACGATAATACACATCAAACCTCAGTCAGCACCCGCACACTCAAAACCTCATTCGCCCGTAACGGAATGATCGCCATCAGCGGCACGATCGCCCAATCAAGCATCCCCCCGATCGCATACGATCAAACCCCAACCCCACCACATCCACCGAATGAAACTCCCCAACGGCGATCGCGCTGACCTCGGAGATAAACTAGAACGCTATAGCCTCAATCCCGAACATCCAAGAGGTAAACACAAAGCCCTCTTGTTTGAGAAACGCCTTGGCATTACCCTCGCGAACAAAGCAGAACTCAAACAGGCACTGAAACAAGCCGCGATCGAAGCCGAGGCAGAACTATACAAGCACGATCAATTTGGAACCCACTATGACATCACATTCACACTGCGTAATGATGTGGGTAGTTCTCTAATTTTGAGCTGCTGGATTGTTCGCACAGATGAAGACTTCCCGCGCTTGACGAACACATACCCAATCTAAGCCCAATGACTCACATCCAAGATTATGACCTTGTTGCGCTCATGCACCCTTGCAGCGCAACACACAAGCAAACCCATAAACCCATCAAACTGCAACGCGGTCAGATTGGAACAGTGCTGATGTCGTTTGACGATCGCGCATTCCTCATCGACTTTGCCGATCACGATGGCAATACGTTTGCGATGGAGACGATCGCGATCGAACATTTACTTCGCCTCATCCATGAGCCTTGCCTCGTTAATGCCTGAAAGTTGAGACAATATTGAATCATTCCCACGCAAAGCGCAGTAACGATAATACACATCAAACCTCAGCCAA
>JAAUPN010000303.1 GCA_012033105.1 Coleofasciculaceae cyanobacterium RL_1_1 | reverse complement strand
ACGCTAGACCTCAGGGATAACCAACTGAGCAGCGTCCCGGCGGAAATCGTCCAACTCTCACAGCTCACAACGCTTAACCTCAGCTCTAACCAACTGAGCAGCGTCCCGGAGTGGGTACGCGATTTGCCAAAACTAGTAAATTTGCATCTACTCGGCAACCCGATCGCCATCCCCCCCGAAATCCTCGGAAATGTATTTCTTGCAGGCGACCTCGCAACCATCTTCCGTTTCGCCTTCGCACCCGAAACCCAACCTCTCTACGAAGCCAAGCTGATCATCGTCGGTGACGGCAGCGCAGGCAAAACAACCCTCGCCAACAAACTCAAAAACCCCGACTACGAACTCCAACCCGAAGAAAAATCCACCGAAGGCATTGACCTCATCCCCTGGGAAATCGACCATCCCAACGGCAACCCACTACGCACCAAAATCTGGGACTTCGGCGGCCAACAAATCTACCACTCCACCCACCAATTTTTCCTCACCGAACGATCCGTCTACATCCTCGTCGCCGACACCCGCAAAGAAAACACCGACTTTTACTACTGGCTGCGCGTCGTCGAAACCCTCAGTAACGGTAGCCCCGTCATCGTCGTCAAAAACGAAAAACAAAACCGCCAATGCGACCTCGATGAACGTAGCCTCCGTGCCGAATTTCTCAACCTCAAGGAAATCCTCGCCGTTAACCTCGCAGACAATCGCGGCCTAGCCGAACTGCAAAACACACTCCAGAACTACCTTTGCCACCTACCCCACGTCGGCATGAATGTGCCAATCCCCTGGGCAAACATTCGCGCCGTCCTCGAAAACCTCTCGCAAAATCATAACTTTATTACCCGCGATCGCTACTTCGAGCTATGCCGTAATAACGGATTTGACACCGAAAAAGAGATGCTCGTCGCTAGCAAATTTTTGCATGACCTCGGCATTTGTCTCCACTTTCAAAACGTACGCGGCCTGCGAAAACTCCTGATTCTTAAACCCACCTGGGCAACCGGCTCGATTTACAAAATCCTTGATCACAAACAAATCAAAGCTGATTTTGGACGCTTCAATGACGACGACCTCGAAACCATTTGGGATGAAGGCGACGCCGCCAAAATGCGCGACGAACTGCTCGATTTAATGATGCACTTCGGGCTGTGCTACGAAATCCCAAACCGGCGCGGCCACTACATTTCGCCGCAACTGCTCGAAAAAGAAAGCCTGGATTACGCCTGGGACGATCGCGATAATCTCGTCCTGCGTTACGAATACACCTTCAAACCGAAAGATATCTTTCCTCGCTTCGTCGTTGCAGTCCATGAAATCATCGAAAATCAAGCCCTCGTTTGGCGACACGGCGTCGTCTTAACCGACGGCTACGCCCGCGCCGAAATCATCGAAGAAGACCGCTACCACAAAGCCGAAATCAAGATCCGCGTTTCCGGCACAAACAAACGCGATTTACTCTCCTACGTCGCCCGCGAACTGGAAAAAATCTCGAATACCTACGATCGAATCGACTACGAAACCTACATCCCCTGCAACTGCGCCACCTGCAAAAATAGCCCCAAACCCCATACCTACACCTGGGAAAACCTGCGACGCCGCCTGCAAAATAAACGCTACGAAGTGGAGTGTGAATTGAGCTACGTCAATGTTAATGTTCGCAGCCTGCTCGATGATATCGCCGTACCGCAGCTAATCGATCGCGACGATGACAGCATGATGTTGGCTGACCGAACGGCGCGATCGTCACCATTTAGCCCAACCGTTATCGTTAACTATCAAAACCCGCAACAAACCATGACCCAAAACACCGGACGCACCATCAACACCGGCGGCGGCGACTATCGCGAAAACCACATCACCGGCAGTAATGCCCAATACGCCGAACGCGACATCGTTAATAACCACAACCCCAGCCCCACCGAAACCGCCGAACTCCTCAAAACTTGGCTCAAAGACCTCGACCTGAGCAGCCACAGCGATCAGGACGACCTCAAAGACGAACTCCTCTACCAACCCCCCGCCCAACAAAACCAAATTTGGGACTGGATGGACAACGTAAGCCGCAATTCCGACACCCGCGACGAAGCAATCAAAACCTTCGCCGAAGTCCTCGGCTCCCTGTTTGGCCTCCCCGGAACCATCATCGCCGGAACCTTCAAAGTCGCCTACACCGCCCTCACCAAAGCCAAAGCCAAACGTAACGAACTCCCCGCCAACTACGAAAACCCCTTCGATGCATCAGGGCTGTAAATCATTCGCCTGACACCACCTTCGCAACCCTTCACCCGCATTAACTTCGCTCAAATTCAAACGCAACCGCCCCGATCACACCCCCAAAGTGCGCTAGGCTGCATGGCGGTATTTCGATCAGGTTCGGCCTGGTTTAACGCAATGAGCGCGGAAATTATTTGTGTGGGAACCGAGCTACTGTTAGGCGACATCCTCAACGGCAACGCCCAATATTTAGCCCGCGAACTCGCCGACCTCGGGATTCCCCACTACTATCAAACCGTCGTCGGCGACAACCCCACCCGCATCCAACGCGCGATCGACATCGCGATCGATCGCGGCGCTCAAATCCTGATCTTCACCGGTGGCCTCGGCCCGACCCCCGACGACCTGACGATCGCCACGATCGCCGACCACTTCAACACCCCCCTACAGGAACGCCCGGAAATCATCGCCGACATCGAAGCGAAATACCGCCAGCGCGATCGCGTCATGAACCCGAGCAACCGCAAACAAGCGCTCATCCCCGACGGCGCTGACGTATTACCCAACCCCGTCGGAACCGCCCCCGGCATCCTCTGGCAGCCGATCGATAACCTCTCAATCCTCACCTTTCCCGGCGTCCCCGCAGAAATGCGAGCCATGTGGAGCCAAACTGCGATCCCGTACCTCAAGTCTTTGGGTTGGGGTGATCGAATCTTGGTGAGCGAAATGCTGAAATTTTGGGGCATTTCCGAATCGGTGTTAGCCGAGCGCGTCGGCGAGCTGTTCAACTCGGAAATCCCACCGTCGCCCCCTACGCCAACTACGGCGAAGTCAAACTCCGGGTCGCCGCCCGTACCGCCACCGAAGCCGAAGGCCGATCGCTAATCACCCCGATCGCCGCGCAACTCAAACAACTCGGCGCTCCCCACTACTACGGCAGCGACGACACCACCCTCGCCTCCGTGGTCGGCCAGCAGTTACGCGATCGGGGTCAAACCCTGGCCGTAGCCGAATCCTGCACCGGTGGTGGTCTCGGCCATCTGCTAACAGAGGTTCCCGGCAGTTCTACCTATTTTTGGGGTGGAGTCGTGTCCTACGATAACGCCGTGAAGGTGAATGTTTTGGGGGTCGATCGGGATGATCTCGCGGCTCAGGGGGCAGTATCCGAGGTGGTGGCACGTCAGATGGCGGCAGGGGTGCGCGAAACGCTAGGGACGGATTGGGGGGTGAGTATCACTGGGATTGCGGGGCCGGATGGTGGCACGGCGGAGAAACCGGTGGGGTTGGTGTATCTCGGGCTGGCGTCGCCGGACGGTGCAACGACGAGTCAGGAGCTACGCCTGGGGGATACGCGCGGGCGCGAGTGGGTACGGCGGGTGAGTGCGTACAGTGCGATCAATCTCTTACGTCAGGCGCTTTCGACGCTGCCGAATGCGTGAGGGACGATTGCATCAATGGCATCGATCGATGACATGAATCAGCGGAATTGATTGGCTGTGGGCAGTATTTGCGCAGTATTGGTGCAACATTTGGTCTCGCATCGTTAATTTTGCTGATCGTGGTGTCTCTAAAGTTGGCGAAATCTACGGTTTCCGGGCATTCGTTGAGTGCGGTAGGGTCTCCGAACGGCCTTCTCCTGTCTGTAAATCTATAAGAGTGTCCAACATCTTCATCTCAAGCTTGAGAGTATGAGGTTTTAAAATCTTGAAATCTTAAAGCTATGAAAGTTGGAGAATTTGGATAGTTCGGGGATTTGGCAGAACAGGGGGAAGAGGGCGCAATTCTACCCACTCCAGATGTATGCTGCGATCCAATCGGCTTGGCTGGCTCCCGATTTTCGGTGCGCTAACGTTTGCCTCCATGATGACCCTGACACCTATTCAACCCATTACCCCGATCGCCCAGG
>JAAUPN010000302.1 GCA_012033105.1 Coleofasciculaceae cyanobacterium RL_1_1 | reverse complement strand
ATTAGCTGTGCCATGGAGCAGACCGATCTCATCATTGCCGTAGGCTATGACCTGGTTGAGTACTCTCCCAAAAAATGGAACCCTGATGGCAAACTGCCGATTCTGCATATCAACCTCACCCAGGCCGAAATTGACAGCAGCTATATTCCCCAGGTGGAAGTGATCGGCAATATGACCGATGCGCTCAATGAAATTCTGCGCCGGAGCGATCGCAGCCACAAGGAGCCACCCCACGCGATTTCCCTCCGCGACGACATCCGCGCCGACTACGAACAATACGCCAATGACGCCGAGTTTCCGATCAAGCCCCAAAAGCTGATCTACGATCTGCGGCAAGTCATGGGGCCGGATGACATCGCGATTTCTGATGTGGGCGCTCATAAAATGTGGATGGCGCGACATTACCACTGCGAGCGCCCGAACACCTGTCTCATTTCCAACGGTTTCGCTGCGATGGGGATTGCGATTCCGGGCGCGGTGGCGGCGAAACTGGTGTATCCCGATCGCAACATCGTTGCGGTCACCGGGGATGGTGGTTTCATGATGAACTGTCAGGAATTGGAAACCGCCCTGCGCACCAAAACGCCGTTTGTGACGATCATTTTCCACGATGGGGGCTACGGCCTCATCGAGTGGAAACAGGAAGCCCAGCACGGTCGCGCCTCGTTTATTAAGTTCACCAATCCTGACTTTGTGAAACTGGCGGAAAGCATGGGCTTGAAGGGCTATCGCATCAGTTCAACCGAGGAGTTTATCCCCACCTTAAAAGAAGCGATGGCGCAGGATGTTCCAGCGGTGATCGATTGCCCGATCGACTATCGCGAAAACACCCGCTTTTCACAAAAATCGGGGGATCTAAGCTGTCCGATGTAAGCGTCTTGGTCTGCGGTCTGCTCTAGGATGGGCGAACCCGCATGAACTCCAAACAGCGACGCGGCGGCATCTCCGGTGATGTAAACTTTCGCTCCCAGGTGAGTGCGAGGGGGTGGTGTTGGGTGAAGCGATCGAGTTCCACCGGAGAGAGCGGCCAGGGTGGCCCATCTGGGATCGCCTCCGTTGGACGTGTGTGGGTCACCACCACCAAACGACCACCGGGGGCGACGGGGGCAACCACGGCATCGATTGCCCGATCGCGCACCGATAACGGCAACGCTTGAATGGTGCGACACTCAAACACCAAATCAAAGCGACCGTACCAATTCGGATCAAGCTCTAGCAAATTCGCAACGCAGTAGTTCACCGGCGATCGTTCAAAGCGTTCCTGACACCAGCCCACCGCACAGGGTGAAACATCAAACGCCGTCACCTGAAATCCATTCTGGGCAAGCGCTTCCGCATCATCACCGAGTCCGCAACCCACCACCAAGGCTTTCGCATGGGGAATCTGAAAAATATCGGTGAGGGATCGTTCGGAAATCCAGGATTTCAGAGCGGGATGAGCGCCCTCCAATGCCCAGGGGATTTGATCGCTGTTGCCGTCCGCAGCGAGATAGAGCGGGTCAAACCAATCGGCGGGACGATCGTCAGCTAGGGCGCGATCGCGAAGGGCGCGGATATCCTCGCGGGTGATGGGAGGCGAAGTCGCTGAGTCTGTCGGTTCAGTCACGATGTTGGGATCAAAATGTCGCGATAAACGATAGCTTGGATCTTTGGAAACGGGTCACAGGATTATTATGGACGAAATGCCTCCGAACAGTTAACAGTAGGGCGTCACATCTTCGCCGCAGTCATCGGCAAGATAGGACATGGCGCGGAAACGCAAGCCGACGAGTTGTTCATACAGCGGGTTGAGCTTGCACATGGGCGGAATGTGGACGACTTTATCGCCAAACAGCTTGACATCGCGCTCAAATGGACACTGTGCCGGGATCATTTTGCAGAGGAATCGCGCGACTTTGGGGTCTTTCATTTCAAGATGATCGAGCCAGCCGCGTACGGGAGCGAGTACGTCGAGGGTCGGGGTTACCGGTCGCTGAAGTCCAGACGTAGAGATGTTGCCTTGTATCATGCCGGAGGAGTCTAGGTCGTCCGAGCCGTCGGGGGGTTCGAGGGTGTGGCGTAGGGAGTCGATCGCGGCAGATCCGACCCCAAGGGCGTTGCAGAAGTCGTGGAGTACCGCATCTTCTGGCTCGCTGTACACCCCGTCAGCGACCGCGACCATCACAGCCGTGCGGAGAAAATTTTCTGCCATCTCAGTATCCGTCCCAAAGATCTGGGCGAGTTCCTGGGGTGAAATTGGCTTGAGTTCGTCAATCGGATCTTCGTGGGCAATTTCCGCAATTAGACGACGCTCTTCGGCATCGAAGTCGCCATCAGCCCAGGCGATCGCCAGCAATCCTCGTAGCCAAGCGGAGCTTTGGGATTCTGTACTGGGAGCGTTCAAGGTTGCACTCATGTTTAAAATCCAGGGTTGACCATCTCAGAGCGCCAAGCGCATATCGAGATTGTTGTGGCTTATGAGGGTCAGAAATCTGGAGCGCTTGGTGACCTGCACTACTCAATTCACTCTAGCAAGTCTGGGTTAAGGCTTGGTGTCGAGATCCCCGGCTGGCACGGACTCTGGAAAAATTGATGCGATCGGTGTGTGTTTTCTGGGTTTCTGGCGTGGGAATCGTCTAGCATCAAAGTCCGCTTGACGCATTGCACAGCCGAACGCCCCCCTAATTCACCAGAGAACCACCATGAATCCGCGAGATTTTGGCCTATTTATGATCGCGATCGCGACGAACTCGATCGGTCAGCTTTTGCTGAAGGCCGGAGCGAACGAACTAGGGAAAGCTGCGCCCGCATCTTTGGTTGCGGCGATTGCTGGGATTGTCGCAACGCCGATGTTAGTGGCGGGTCTAGTGTTCTATGGCTGCGGGTCGATCGCCTATATTTTGCTGCTGTCGCGGGTGGACTTGAGTGTTGCAGGCCCCGCGACCGCGTTGGCCTACGTTACGTCGGTGGCGATCGGCTATTTCATCTTTCGTGAAACGATCTCGGCGACCCAAGCGATCGGGCTAGCGGCGATCGTCTTCGGCGTGATGCTCGTCGTCACCCAACGCTAGAGCAAATCGATCCTGATCGCTGGTTGCTGACGCTTATTTGGCGATCGCGGCCATTTCCTCACCACAGACTTATACACAATCACCCTGTGTCCCGAAATTACCATCGATCGCCAACGCCTCAGTCAACTCTGCGATCGCTGACAAACCACCGAACTACAACTCTTTGGCTCCATCCTGCGCGATGACTTTCATGCAGATAGCGATATCGACCTCCTCGTCACCTGGGATGATCAGAATCGCTGGACACTACTCGATCTTGTAGACATGTACGATGACTTTGCCCAACGACTTGGTCGTCCCGTCGATCTCGTCAGCCAAGACACGATCGAAACCAGCGACAATTACCTACGCCGTGCTGCGATCCTCAACAGTGTTCAACCCCTCGATCGCAAACCATGACTGATCGAGATCGTCAATTCCTGCTCGCTATCCTTACCTCAGCCCAGCTCGCCACTAAATACCTACACGCCACAGACCGCGATGCTTTCATGTGCGATCACGCTTTGCAAGATGCGATCGTCCGACGCCTGGAAATTGTTGGCGAGGCGGCTCGTCGTTTATCAGAAAAATGGGTTTAAAACCCCGTCCACTTCGACAGGCTCAGTGCATCGCTTGCAGGACGGCTTTGCCGGATTCTCAATCTCAGCCAACACTAAGGTAGGAAGCACCACCACCGAAGCCACAAACTGAGCCAACCCCACGAGTATAATGTGACAGAGCCACAGACTACACAGCAATGAAAGCACGCTATCAGTACAGGATTTACCCCACCACCGGACAGCAGCAAAACCTTGCTCAACTATTCGGCTGCGTGAGAGTCGTCTTTAACGATGCGTTAGCATTTTCAAAGCAGTCTGGAAAATACCCAGGAGTTAACCGGCTCTCAGCACGGTTGACCCAAGCCAAGAAAACAGACGAGAGGGTGTGGCTCAATGACGTGTCCTCCGTGCCTTTACAGCAAGCTCTCCAGGACTTAAACGTTTGCCTACCGCAACTTGTTTAAATCCATCAAGGGCAAACGCAAAGGAGCAGAAGTAAACCCGCCTCGATTTAAACGGAAAACG
>JAAUPN010000301.1 GCA_012033105.1 Coleofasciculaceae cyanobacterium RL_1_1 | reverse complement strand
GTCGAATCCCCCGAAAATCCGCTCGACTTTACCCTTCCTCGCCGAGGACGACGACCTCGTCGAGCAATTCCTCTTTCTCTGCGAAAACACCACCAATCCCCGCTGTCAATCCGGCGGCTATCCCGATCACTTTTCCACCGTCCTCACGATGATGCTGCGATCGATCGGCGTCCCGTCGCGCCTCGTGGTCGGGTTCGGTGTCGGCGAGTTCAACCCGTTCACCGGTCTCTACGAGGTTAAAAACACCGATGCCTACGCCATGACCGAGGTGTATTTTCCCAAGCATGGCTGGTTTGCCTTCGATCCGATTCCCGGTCATGAAATCATCCCACCATCACCGGTCGATTACGAAGCCTTTGGGGTTCTGCGTAAGCTGTGGTCGTGGGTGGCGGGCTGGTTGCCGTCGCCGCTGACGGGGGTATTGCAAGGGGTGTTTAACGCGATCGGGCGGGCGTTGGCCTGGGTGTTGCAGCAGTTTGGTCAGGGTTGGGGGGGAATGTTGATCGGCCTCGCGGCGCTGACGGGGGGCGGGTTTCTCGGTTGGCTGGGCTGGTATGGCGCGACCCAGTGGCGTTACCAGCGACAGCTTGCGCGGCTAGCTGATGCCGATCGGCTCTACCGGCAAGTCCTGGACTGGTCAGCCGCCCAGGGGTTGCCCAAGCGTCCGGCACAGACACCGCTGGAATATCTCCAGGCGGTACACGAACGCTATCCGGCAGAGGTAGCAACGGCGATCGAGCGGGCGATCAGGCTGTACATCCGCTGGCATTACGGCGGCGAGCGGGTTTCCGTGACGGCGGTAGCGGCGGAGTTTGCCCAGGCGAAGCAAGCATGGCGCAAACGTCAGCGCGGAGGTTAATTCGCGGAGGTCGAGCGCGTCACCCAACGCAGCAGCCAAAGGGAAAACACCAAGGCTACAAAATGAGCAAACAGGGTGTGGGTATTGCCCAAGACAACAAAAATATCAAGCGGCTGAATGAGCTGATTAATCGCGACGGGTGAAAAGGCGACCCCCTCCGATCGCAACGCCTTTGCCAGCAACACCCCGGTAATCGTCTCCGCTGCCAGCAAGTTAAACAGCATTCCCACTAAATTGACGATGATCCCGAGTTCGATCGTCTTGAGCGTTTCGGCTTTGCTGGGTCGATCTTCGCTATTGCCACCCAACACGCGAGAAAGCTGCGTGTAGCGCGACGCCCAATAGATACTAATGCTTAGACACACCAAACCCGTGAGCGCAAAGAAAATACCAGGGCCGCGACCGGGGTTGATTTCCGCCGGAGCGGAACTATTCGACGAGGCGATCGGGATACAGAAAATAAAAATCAGCCCTGCGACGACGCCTAAAACAACCTGCGTCCAAAAGCTAATTCGTCCCGCACGTCGTAGAGCCGGGATCACACGTTCAACAGAGGGCGGTAGGTAGTTCATTACAGGTCGGTTGCGATAGCAGCCAGGGATAGCACGAGCGGAAAGGCGCTCATGATAACGTGATGTCTTCTGTCCGATTATGACTGATCCCAGGGGAACGCTAGGTTTCAGGGGGATCGATTTTCGGCTCGATCGCGCGATCAGGATTGAACTCCGATCGGCGTAACCTCGCGTGAATGTTTTCCTGAAGGGGTCGATCGGCCTGTAGCTCGGCTCGCCGTAACCGGAGCTGAATATCTTCAAGCAGCTTTCGATTGACCGATAACAGTTCCGCGACCAGCCCTAAAATCCAAAGCTGAACTCCGATGACTAACAAAATTGTGGTCAGGATCAGGCTCGGAATGCGTGTGCGTTCGGTTCCAATCCACAAAAAATAGAGCCAGCGCGTCCCGAGACCAACCCCGCAGAGAAACGGGATACTGCCCAGCAGGGAAAACACCCGCAGCGTCGATAGGTCAGAAAAATTCGCAGAATCGTGAAGATCGATCGCTGCACATAGGTCGGAATGCTCTTGACTAGACGCGACGGTCTCAGGTCACGATTGGTGCGAATTGGCACTGAGCGATCGCAATATTTTTCTGACCGGCCTGGATGATGGTTTCCAGCGTGTACGTGTACTCGTTAAACACATTGAGCTGCATCGCCGCATTCCGACTCAAGGCACGAAACCCGCTCGGTGCATCGGCCACATTAGTATTACTCGCCAGACGGACGACCCAACTACCAAATTTTTGCAGCAGCTTCTTGATGGGAGAAAAATGCTGAGTTTTGGCGATCGGACGCGCCCCGATCGTGATGTCTGCCGTTCCCGCCAAAATCGGCGCAATTAACTTGGGAATATCCGCCGCACAGTATTGATTATCCGCATCTGTATTCACAATGATGTCAGCGCCAGCCTGCAAGCTCGCCTCAATCCCCGTCATAAATGCTTTAGCCAAGCCTTGATTATCGGGATGGCGCACGATGCGATCGACACCACAGGCACGCGCTACCGCGATCGTTTCATCCTGGCTCCCATCATCGATCACCAACCATTCAATGACATCAACACCGGGAAGCTCTCGCGGCAACTCCGCGAGCGCGATCCCCAGAGTTTTGGCTTCGTTGTAGCACGGAATCTGAATGACGAGTTTGGTCACGACGGTACAACCAGGATTATGGAAAACAATCAACCATCAAGACTCAAGCTCAATGTATCTCTAGGGTTAACCGAACATTCACCTAGGGAGAGGGCGGACTAACAACGGTATAGCCCGCAGCCATGATGGTTTGTTCGATTTCAATGCGGGCTCGGCTGGTCGAAACCGTGACCTGTTTCGTATCCGTATTGGCATTTACTTCGGCGCTGCCATCAAAGCTTTGAATGGCGCGTGTGATTGACTTCACACAGGCAGAGCAGGCCATATCCGGCACAACAAATTCTAAGTACATCGTTTTAGGATTGAGAGCGCAAAAATTGAGAGCGCTAGTATTGAGGGCTTTTGAGACAAACTAAGCGACGACGGTTAACGCTTCGGCAAACATCGCAAGACCGTCTTCGCTGCCCAAGGCGCGATCGGACGCCCGCTCTGGGTGAGGCATCATACCGACGACATTGCCCTCGGCGTTACAGATACCGGCGATGTTGTCGAGCGATCCGTTCGGGTTGCTCTCCGGCGTCACCGCACCGCTCGAATCGCAGTAGCGAAACACCACTTGACCGTTATCTTCAATCTGCTTGAGCTGGTCGGCATCGGCAAAGTAGCGCCCTTCACCGTGGGCGATCGGCACGGAAATCGGCTCGTGTGTCGCCGCGTAGCCGCGCGTCCAAAATAAATCTCGACGCTCGATCGTCAGCGACACCGTTTCGCAGATAAAGTGCAAGCCACGGTTCCGAATCAGAGCGCCCGGTAGTAAACCCACTTCGGTCAAAATCTGGAAGCCATTGCAAATGCCGAGGATGGGTTTACCGCTATTTGCATGGTCGATGACCGATCGCATCACGGGCGAAAATTGGGCGATCGCGCCGCAGCGTAGATAGTCGCCGTAGCTAAAGCCGCCGGGAATGACGATGACATCGAGATCGCTAACATCTGTGTCGCGATGCCAGACCATGCGCGTTTCGCAGCCGAGGTGATCGCGCGTCACATAGGCCACATCACGGGAACAGTTCGACCCCGGAAAGACAATCACACCAAACTTTAGGCCGCTCATGCGCTCACGGCTCCCGTGGTGCTGGGATTGACCCGGCTGAGATCGAAGCGATAATTTTCGATTGTTGTATTGGCGAGCAACCGATCGCACATCGCGTCAAGCTGTTGCGACGCGCTCGCTTCGTCATCCGCCTCGATCGTCAGTTCGATATACTTGCCGATCCGCAGGCGATCGACCCCATCGAAACCGAGTTGGGCGAGACCAGACTGCACAGCAGTCCCCGCCGGGTCTAAGACCGACGGACGCAGAGTTACGTAAACTTGAGCTTGGTAGGTTTGAGTCACGGTGTAGATTCGTGAGATGCTGAAAGGTGAGTTGGGCTGACGATCATGGGGGATAGTCCGGTGAGCAACCGAGCGTGCGATCAACGAGAGCAGCGGTGCGAGGGCTGACCAATTTGCCTTTGATCGCAAACTAAAATCGCGATTTGAATTCACACCCACGTTAAACACGTTACCGTAATCAGCCCACACCACTATGCATTTTCCCGGT
>JAAUPN010000300.1 GCA_012033105.1 Coleofasciculaceae cyanobacterium RL_1_1 | reverse complement strand
TAGCTTTGGCTATGTTTCAATTCCCCTGAGGATGGGTTTGGAGTTGGTTGAGACTAATCGCGAGATGCCAATCGGGATGATTGCTCAGTTTCAATCCCTGAGATGGGTTTCGGAGTTGGGTTGAGACCGCCCGCACCCAGACCTCCCACACCGTACAGCATAGAGACCCAAAACGCGCGAACCCCGCCAGCACAAACAGTTTACCCCAAAATTAACCACACACAACAAACTCATCAAACTCAAGATCCCTTGCACTATAAGCCTCCTAGACACCGCGCGAACCCGACAGAACACCAAAACCGTCATAACCCCTGTCCCATCTAGAGCCTCACCCCCAAAATATCGAGACACCAGCCAACACCCACCCACCCGCGCTCACGCGAAAAAGATCGAATCATCCCGCACCGCCTCCCCACCAATCCGCTCCACCTTCCCCTGACAACACTCACACAAAAAATAAAACCGCACACTATCCGTCTCCGCATTAATTAACCGATCCAAACGCGATCGCAACTTCGCATACTGCGCCTTCGTCAGATCACACTCAAACACACTAAACTGCATCCACTGACCATAGGACGACAACACCTTATGGATCTTCGTCCGGCGCTTATCCTCCGAAATGTCATAACTCACCACACAAAACATAGACCCTAAGCTCCCCTACTTTAAAATCAACGGCGGATAAACCTCCGTCTGACCCATCAAATACTTCGATAACAATCGCGCCTGAATTTCAAACGCCTCACGATAATTACACTTACGCTTCATCACCGGATGCTTAAACTCCGACTGCTTCTTCTGCTCATAAAACCGCAAAAAACGCTTACGTCCCTCATCCGTTAACTTTACCGCCCCACTCAACAGCTCCGACTGAAAATCATCCGGCTTAAACTGCTGACGATTCAGCGCCGATAACACCATCGCATCCACCACCAACGGGCGAAACTCCTCCATCAAATCTAACGCCAACGACGGACGACCATAATGCTCTAGGTGCAGATAACCCAAATAGGGATCAAACCCCACAATATTCACCGCACCCTGGATATCGTGGCGCAATAACGCATACCCAAAACTGAGCAATGCATTCACCGGATCAGTCGGTGGGCGTCGGCTGCGCTTGGGAAACGTAAACTCTGGATTCCGCAATAACTGACCAAAACACCCGAAATACACCGCACTCCCCGCCCCCTCCAAACCACGCAACACATCGATCGAAACCTCACGATCCAGCCGATCGATCATCCGTTTTAACTCCACCACCGGATGCGATAAATCTTGCTCCGGATAATCCCGCTGCGATCGCTGCAATGCCGACCGATAGTTCTTCAACTTACCGCGAATAAATCCACGCACCACATGCACCGCCTGCTCCGTCTCACCCGCCGCCGCCCACTGCGATCGCCGCACGAAAATATTCTTCGTTAACTCCGGCTCCAAACGCCCGCGAAACTTCCCCGTCACCGTCAGAAAACTCAGCGGAATCTGACGATCGAGCAACTCCGACACCACCGCAGGCGACAATGTTGATCGCCCCAACACCACCAAACCATCAATCTTTAACAGCGGTACATCCAACAGCTTTTCGCCATTCGATCGCACCGTCAATCGTTCATCCGTCTTACCAATAAACGAATCTTCCGTCGTGATGTACACCGTTCCCATGCTGAATTCTCCTGAAATAGTCAATCCTGAACCATCAATCCGCCACCGCCAACATTGACGTTGATGTTAACGTTTATGCTTCGCGATAGGTTTGCAAACGCTTTGTCGCCAACGGCAAACACCGATCGTATAAACTACAACCCTTGCAACGCGACGTATACACCGCCGGTGGCATCACCCCAGACTCAAATAACTCCCGCACCGCTACGATCGTGGCGATCGTCCGCTCCCGCAACACCGGTGTTAACTCCACCGTCTGTCGCTGATGCGAATGCGCATAATACAGATAGCCCGTATCAATCGTAGAATTCGTCATCTCCTCCAAACACAACGCCTGAGCGCAAACCTGTAACGCATCATTTTCAAACTCACCCCGCCGACCCCGCTTATATTCCACCGGATAAAACTCACCCTGACTCGATTCGATCAAGTCCGATTTACCAACCAAACCATACTGATCGCTCCGCAGCCAGATCGCCCGCACCTGCCAGATTTCACCCCGATGACCATCGCCGACGGTATGCACCCGATCGTGTAAACTTGTCCCCTCGATCGTGTACTCATTCTCAACAAACTCACCCGCACAGAACATCCGCCAACAGCGATGGGGACAGTAGGCATACTGATTCAATGCTGCGATCGGAATCTCGATCATTTCCGTTGTCATGGCATTATTGATCATGGCATCAACCTCCGCGTCATCCCTAAACCCATCGTGGTTTTACGTCCAACTCCAGCGTATAAAACATAGTTTGCTAAAGCATTTAACTGTCGAATGACAATGGGTTCAATGTCCCCTGAAATCCTGTAGGTTATCTGTCCAATTGTGCCAGATATTTTACTATATCCAACTGGTATTGATCTCGTCTTTAACTCAAACTTTTGAGGTGATATCACTTCCAAAATCTCTGGAGAAATTTCAATTTGGCTATAGTGATTCCATTTTTTTAACACCCCTTTAAAAACTGACTCCGGCGTCGGTAAAGCGGTGTCATACTTTCCCTGACGAAAGGTCGTGGGGGTTGTAAATTCCAGGGTGAGATCTCGATCACGATCAGACGAAAGCGCATACAGTTCGGCATAGTTGCAGGCGCTCGCCCAGGGATGACCTGATTGTGCCGTTCCGAACACACTAGAAATACTGAGTTCGGCAGCGTCTAGATGCCAGATGCGATCGGCATTGAGATCGAGCCAGAGGGGCATCAGGCGTGAAAAGAGCGTATCGTCGAGCAGGGTGACGCGCCACCAGCAGGGGGTTCCGGGGTTAATGGGGTGACGGTAATGATGGGCGATCGGGCGATCGTGAATTTGTAGCGGGCTGAGGGTAAAGGGTTTGCTGGCTTCGTCGGCGTGAAAGCTGTTGCCGAGGTCGCGATTGATGTGACTAATCAGCGTCAGCCAGAGGGCATGTAGATGTTTTCCGGTTAAGTGTTCGGGCTGAATTGGAGATTTTGGGGTGAGGTTAAAAACTAGACTATGGGGCATAGAGGTAACCAGAAGTTTGTGATTTAAAACGTAAATTTCATGTGAGCAGGAAGCTGAATACTGCGTCCATTAAAGCTAGCTAAATAAACAGATCCCGTACAAAATACATTTTGAATTAGACTGACAGGCGGCATATTAATTGTGTCAAAACTTTGAACTCGATGCGATGACATTACATCCAGAGGATTGAGCGGATGCTGACACAAAAAATCTTCATTTTCCTTTTTCAATACAATCATGTTATCAACGCTCAATCGTGCCTTGCTCATCCACTTACCGAGACGAATCCAGTGCGGAAACTTAAGCCCGATCGATTCTCTAGAAATCACAAAGAAAACAAACTGACTTTCGGGTGCAATTTCTTTTGCGCGACCAAAGCTTGGAATATTTTTTTGCGTTTTCGTCATCTCGACATGATAGCGATTATCAGCATACTTCCACGTATTGAGAGAGCTGGTATGACGCAGTGCGATCGCCGGTGTCACATAAATTCCAACGTCATTTAACCGGCTGAGATGCTGTTTGTACTTTGGAACTTGATGGCGACAGAAATATCGATACTCATATTCCGGTTCGTCCACCTGTGTCCCATAGCGTGGATTATCGACAAGCCCCAAGGCATAGCACAAAGCATAGTTATGTAAGACTGCCTCAGTTTCATACAAGCGTCCAATTTCGCGCGTTGCAAAATACAGGTTATCGTGCAGCTCTAGCGAACAATGATAGATAGAGACCATAGTTTTTTTGCAATAATTTTGATGCTTAGTGTGGGCAATTCCGACGTTACCCACACTAAAATTGTGCTTCTATTTTTTGACTTTCTGCTTAATATGCTCTTTTGTTGTAAGACTTTGCTTCAGCGTCAGCTTGATCAAGGATTTTCTTCATGCCATCACGATCGCGCGTCAGCTCAACCACTTGAGAACGCAGAGCCTCAAAGTCTTCGCCAATGAGTAATTCGGAACAAA
>JAAUPN010000299.1 GCA_012033105.1 Coleofasciculaceae cyanobacterium RL_1_1 | reverse complement strand
AGCGCCAGCCAGTGGACACACCTGGGTAACTTCATCCTTGCTCCGGGCTACTCCGACGAAATCATCTATGCTTACCTCGCCCGTGGCCTCACAAAACTCGAAACCCCACCCGATCAAGACAACGACGAAGACATCGAAGTGGTCTTGATGACCCCCACGGAACTCGAAACCGCAATCCTGGCTGGAGAACCGGTTGACGCCAAATCAATCTCCAGCTTTTTACTCGCTAAACCTCACCTATCGAGTTAACTCAGAATGTATCTCCAGGCGAGATCTCTCGCTTCCATGACGTAACGGAAACCCGAAGCAAAACCGACCTAGCCAAGAGGCGATCGAGCCGCTATCCTGGTGAAACTATTACTCTTTGTGAAGCAGATATGACGGCAACGGCAGAACGTATTCAGTACGACGTCAAAGATATTGGACTTGCGCCCCTGGGCAAACAGCGCATCGAATGGGCAGGCCGCGAAATGCCCGTGCTCAAACTCATCCGCGATCGCTTCGCGGCAGAAAAGCCCTTGGCTGGCGTGCGTCTGATTGCGTGCTGCCACGTCACCACCGAAACGGCAAACCTGGCGATCGCCCTCAAAGCCGCCGGAGCCGAATCGCTGCTGATTGCCAGCAATCCGCTTTCGACCCAAGACGACGTCGCCGCAAGCCTCGTCGTTGACTACGGCATCCCCGTCTATGCCATCAAAGGCGAAGACGCTGCAACCTACGAGCGCCACGTTAACATTGCCCTCGACTTCCGCCCGAATATCATCATCGATGATGGCTGCGATGTGGTCGCCTCGCTCGTCCAAAATCGCCAAGATCAACTCCCCGAAATCATCGGTACGAACGAAGAAACCACAACCGGTATCGTTCGCCTGCAAGCCATGCTCAACGACGGTGTGCTGACCTTCCCGGCGATGAACGTCAACGACGCCGACACGAAGCACTTCTTCGATAACCGCTACGGAACCGGTCAATCGACCCTTGATGGTGTCATCCGTGCCACCAATGTGCTGCTGGCTGGTAAAACCATGGTGGTTGCCGGTTACGGCTGGTGTGGCAAAGGCGTCGCGATGCGGGGTCGCGGCCTCGGTGCGAACGTGATCGTCACGGAAATCGACCCGGTTCGCGCGATCGAAGCGGCCATGGACGGTTTCCGCGTCATGACCATGACCGAAGCTGCACCCCAAGGCGATATCTTCATCACCGTCACGGGTAACAAGCACGTTATCCGTCGCGAACACTTCGAGCTGATGAAAGACGGCGCGATGGTGGCGAACTCCGGTCACTTCGACATCGAAATCGACCTCAAAGCTCTGGCGTCGCTTTCGTCCGGTGTCAGCACCGTGCGCCCGTTCACTCAGGAGTACAAACTTGCCGATAAGTCGATCATCGTCCTCGGTGAAGGTCGCCTGATCAACCTGGCAGCGGCTGAGGGTCACCCCAGCGCTGTGATGGACATGAGCTTCGCCAACCAAGCGCTGGCGTGCGAATACCTCGTCAAAAATAAAGGCAAGCTCGAACCGGGTATCCACTCGATTCCGGCAGAACTCGATAAAGAGATTGCCGCGCTCAAGCTCAAAGCGATGGGTATCAATCTTGATGAACTAACCCCTGAGCAAACCGAGTACATCAATTCTTGGAAATCGGGTACATAACCCTCTTTTGTCACTCTTCAAAAAGAACGGCTAAAACCCTTATTCTTTCGTTCTCATGCTCATTTAAAAAATAGCTGAAATAACGCAAACTCGTTATTAAATGGGAAAGTGGCAGAAGAGGGATAACCCAAAAAGCTGGTGATCGTTCGATTTTTAAATCAACGATCGCCAGCTTTTTTGTGACTAGACATCGCATTGATGGAGTTGACTCAGCGTCATGAGCAAACGCGACTTAACGACGAAATTCAGCGTCACGGCAAGGCTCAATATTCTCGAAATTAGCACTGTACCCGCCGGAAATAAAACCGGGCATGGGTAGATCGATCGCAATCCAATAACGCCCCGTCGCATCCAACACCGGATCGGTATCGGAGGCCACCAACACACTTCGACCTTCCGCAACCCCACCAATCCGTTCCGATGACTCACTCGGACGCGATCGAATCGATAAACCTTCGGGTTCCACCACCTCCTGACAGTAGGTATAAAGCGGATTGCTCGCGGACATCGGAGTCATGGTGCTCTGTGCCGGATAGGGGACACGGGCTGGGTCGATCGTGCTGGGTGTATAGGTGGGGGTGGGGCAGTTGCGTAGGGTGCTATAGGTGTCATCATCTGCGGGACGATTGGCGATGAACCCACTGACCGGCATGGTGATTTCAATCCAGTAATAGCCGTAGGGGCCGTAGATCGATCGCCAGTTATCCGCAAGCGTGACACGTTCGCTCGGCAGGAGAGTACCCACCGCATCCGCATCGACACGCGCCTCTTCACGCACAATCAGTAAATCGGGTCTGGCATCGGCATCAACGAGGCGACAGGTCTCGTCGTTGATGCGATTAGCCTGCACCGGATTCGCGAGCAGCCAGGGAGCGAGTAAAGTTGCAAGGGCTAAAATCCCAGAAAAATGTAGGGTACGTTGACCCGGTGAACGTCGCAAAGTTTAAAGCATGGTGAGTGGAAAATAGGTTTGAAACACGTTAAATCATCGCTAGAGTATTGCTCGCAATTCTCCTTGCGGGTCACCCTGTATTGCGCTTCAATCCTAGCGAACTGAAATTAGATTGCGATTTAGGCGCTGGGCTTTCACGAGGTTGCATGACTGGATGTCGCTGCGTTAACACAGGCGCTTGACAGGAGCGATCGCTATTTGAGTTGAGCTTGAAGTACCGAGACCAAACCTGTATCAGCATCATGAATATTCCTAAAGATACCTATCGCTGCGTAACATTTTGGTACGACCTGCATCGATTCTCGCTATTAGTACCAGAGATTTTGATAGTGGCCTAACCTACGGTTCGGTTAGGGCGGAAAGCTCGCAATTTCTAGCTGAAATCTGCCACCTATAATGAGGTCTAAGCGACAGTCGGCGCGATCGCGCAGCTTTATGCTGACGACAACCTGACCTTCTCTGTTTCATCCCCTGTTTTATCTCCACCTCTGGACCCGTCATGCTCGACGCCCTGATCATTCTTTCGTTTATCTTTGCTGGTGCCGGAATCGGCTTCTACAGCAGCGATTTTCTGCCCGATACTGCCCTCGCTCAAGTCAGCAACCTAGAAGCACTACGCTGGATTATCTCTGGCTTTGGTGCGCTGCTTGGCGGTGTCGTTGGCATTGCCATGCAGGTTAGCTATCGGCGCGTCGAGCAAAATATTCGTCAAATGCCGCTAGAGGTGTTGATTACGCGATCGGTCGGGCTGATGTTGGGGCTGCTGGTGGTGAACCTCATGCTCGCGCCGCTGTTTTTGGTTCCCATTCCAAAAGACTTTTCGTTCATCAAGCCCCTGATCGCCATTATGGGGAGCCTGATGTTTGCTTTTCTGGGGATTGCCCTGGCCGACACTCACGGACGCGCGTTTTGCGGTTGATTAACCCCAACGGCATCGACTCGCTCATGATCGCGGAGGGGACGCTACAGCCGACACGGGCAAAGCTGGTCGATACGAGCTGCATTATTGACGGGCGAATTGCGAGCTTGATTGAGACAGGTTTTCTTGAAGGACCGATTCTGATTCCGCAATTTGTGCTGAATGAGCTGCAACAGGTGGCGGATTCCTCGAACGATCGCAAGCGGATTCGCGGACGGCGTGGCCTCGATATTCTCAATCAGATGCAGGAAGATTTTCCCGATCGTATCAAAATCCATCCGGCGGACTATGCCGACCTGACCGAAGTAGATACGAAGCTGGTACGCCTTGCCTCGGAAATTAACGCGATGCTGCTCACCAACGATTTCAACCTGAGCAAGGTGGCGACCCTGCAAAAGGTCACGGTGCTAAACGTGAATGACCTGGCTCAGGCGGTGCGCTTGTCCTACGTTCCAGGCGATGCGATCGACCTCAAAATCGTCAAGCTGGGTAAGGAAGCATCGCAGGGGGTTGGTTATCTCGATGATGGCACGATGGTCGTCGTTGAGGAGGCGGCGGAGTCGTTGGGGACAGAGCTACGGGTGATTTGTGACCAGTGCGCTGCAAAC
>JAAUPN010000118.1 GCA_012033105.1 Coleofasciculaceae cyanobacterium RL_1_1 | reverse complement strand
ATGCGGTCTAACTCCAGGGCAAACGCATACTCAGCAGGCCCTCACCCTAAATCCCCTTCGGCAAACTCAGGGCATCGCCTCTCCCAAGCTGGGCTACGGTGTATACACAAGTGCTCCAATCACTCATGCGGGCTAATTTGAGGCTTTTAAGCCTCGCTATCTTAATGCCTCCAAACCTCGAAGAATCGTGGGTTCCTCGCCGAGCCAGCCACAGACAGCTCATAACGAGAGGATTTTAAGCCTCAATTTTCCGTGGTCTCTTGGCTCCAAGAAGGGCTGCTTTCCTTGCTCTGATAGATTTTGACAGATGTGTATATACCGTAGCCCCTTCTCCCAAAAAAGGGGCTGGGGGATGAGGGCATTCATTGGGAGTATGCGTTTGCCTTGCATGAATGGGCGATCCAGACACTCTGCGTTGGAACGACGAAAATGCTACGATTCAACCAAATCAAAACCCGACGACGCTTCAGACCATAGCGATCGCGATTCCCCAAGGTGGCTGCTGTGAACCCATTACACGATCGACTCAACCGTGTCACTGTGGCGATCGCCACCGTCGCCACTGTCGGTCTTGCCCTTCCCCGTGCTGCTATGGCCGAACTGTTCGTCAGCTATCCCCCCCCGAGAACACACAACCACCTCGGAGCAAATTTTTATCGTTGGTACATCGGAGGACGACGCTCCGATCGTGATCAACGGCGCACCCGTCGATCGCAGCCGGGGCGGACACTTTGCCCCGACTCTACCCCTGGAACTGGGAGCTAATACGATCGTCGTGAGCCAGGGCGATCAACGCATCACGCTTCAGATTACACGCACCGAATCGCAGACGGCGTACGACCCCACAAACTTTACGGCGGCGACGATCACGCCCAACATCGCGATCGAGCGTCAACGAGGTGAACCCATCTGCTTTAGCGCGATCGCACCCGCCACGATCGCCAATCCCAGCGTCACGATCAGTGATCAAACTTTGTCGCTCTACCCCGAAGCCACCCCGATCGAACTACCGCCCAACTCCGCCGTCCTGAACAACCGTCAAGAATTTCTCCCGTCGAACTCCACCACCCTCGCCCCCCAGTTTCAGCGGTGGAGCCACTGCACCGCGTTTGATCAGCCGGGAACCTTCGCCGCACCGGAATTTCGCGCCACCCTGAACGGTGAGCCGATCGCCCAAACCGGTGGTGGTAGTGTGGCGATTGCACCGATCAGCCCTGTCGCGATCGCCACCGTCAACGTCCCCGAAGCCGTCGCCCGTACGGGCTCCAGCACCAATCACTCGCGCCTAACACCCCTACCCCAAGGAACCCGCGCTACCATCACCGGACGCGATGGCGAGTGGTTGCGGCTGGATTATGGTGGCTGGATCAAAGCGGAAGAAGCGACGATCGCGACCCAAGGGCGTCCCGTACACGCCACGATGCGCAGTGCGGCGATGGTGGATATGGGCGACTGGATTGAGGTGCGAATTCCTTTACAGTCGGCGGTTCCGGTGTCGGTGGATCAGTCGCGGGATACCCTGCGGCTTCAACTGCATAACACCACTGCTGAAACCGATATTATTCGCTGGCTCGATCTTCCCTGGCTACGCGGCATCCAGTGGCAACAGCTCGACCCCGACCGGGTTGAATTCCGGTTTGAGTTTGCGCCGGAGATGCACGCCGCGCAACAGTGGGGGTATCGCTTGCGTTACGATGATACCGTTCTGGTGTTATCACTCCGCAAACCACCGGCGATTGACGCTGATCGCCCCTTAGCCGGTGTCACGATTTTGCTTGATCCGGGACATGGTGGCCCCGAGGATTTCGGGACACGCGGCCCGACGGGTTACCCGGAAAAAGAGATGACGCTGACGATCGCTCAGTTAATTCGCGATCAACTGGAAGCGCGGGGCGCACGGGTGGTGATGACCCGTGAGGATGATGCAGATTTGTGGCCGCACGATCGGGTGGCGGTGATCGATGCGACAGAACCGACGATCGCCCTCAGTTTGCACTACAACGCTTTGCCCGATGGGGGTGACCCGATCGCCACTCGCGGCATCTCGACCTTTTGGTATCATCCCCAGGCCGAAGATCTCGCCCGTTTTTTACACGATCAGCTCATCACTCGCCTCGATCGCGACTCCTACGGCGCGATCTGGTCTAATTTTGCTCTGACGCGACCGAGTAACACGCTCGCGGTGTTGTTAGAGTTTGGCTTTGCGATTAATCCCGATGAGTATGACTGGATTGTCGATCCGGGAGCACAGCAGGATCTGGCGGAAACCTTGGCCGCTAGCTTGGAAATTTGGATGCGCGATCGCCAGTAAGTCACCAGTCCGTCATCGGTGTTTCAGCCTTGCAGCAACCCGCAACCCGCCCCAACCAATTGGGGTTCGTCTACGCCGAACTATTGCCAATTCCCCACAAGGACAAAGGCCGCCCAGTAATACGGGTGCGATGTTGGTGCTGTGTGCAATACGTCGAGCTGCGCTTGCTGCAATGCCTGCGCTTTGTCCACCTGTCCCACCGATAGTCGCTCATACAACCCCACCATCAGTTCCGCCGTGGCCGCATCATTCACCTTCCACAGTGAAGCGATCGTGCTACGTGCGCCTGCACGTACCGCAATCCCAGCCAGTCCGAGTGCCGCGCGATCATCCCCCGCCGCCGTTTGACAGGCGCTCAACACGAGCAGCTCGATCGGCTCGCGATCGCGCCCTGGCGAATCTAAAAGTGTACTGAATTCATTAGCAGTTATTTTGTCGTCCCAGGTGAGTAAAAAGGTTTCATCGGCATCGGAGCTAAACTGTCCGTGGGTGGCGAAATGGACGATCGAAATGCGTCACGATCAAGAGCTTGCGCTAGATTGGCATCGGTGAACGCTTCATTCAGTAGCTCGCGATCGGACAACGATCGCAAACGCTTCAGCTCGTCTTCAACCGCTGGAATTTCGCTAAATCCTCGCCGCGCCTCGCTGAGTCCCCCGGTGAGAAACTGAAACGGTGTGTCCTGCAAACGGCGGGCAGGCAAGAGCTGCAAACCGGGCGTCAGGGCGATCGCGTAGCGCTCGATCAGATAGCGATCGCCGTCATACAGCGCATTCAGCGGAAAGTTTCGCAGCACTCCATCGGGGACAAACACCAGTGTTTCAACACCCATCGCCTGTAAATCCGCCTCGAACGGGGCGATCATCCAGTCATATATCTGGGTGAGGGATGCTTGGAGGCTGTCAATTTGGCGCCACTTTCTGGGGTTAACGAAAAAGTCTTTGAGATAATTTAGCCGTGCTTCAAAGTCCCGTTGAGCGAGGTCGGTGGTGGTAACCCGCAAGGTTTGATCAGGCAAGGCCACGATCGTGATCAGGCGATCGGGCTGAATGATGGGATACACCACTGCCGCACGCGGATCGATGTTGTCAATCTCCGTCGGTTGAGCATCAAGGCAGGCATCGCGAAATAATTATCGAGTTCAGCTAATTGCAGTTGCTCGATCGTGTCGCGAGCTTGGCGTAAATCCGCTTGGCTAATCTCTGCCGAGCGATCGAGCAGCAAATTGACCCGTTCACGATACACCGGCTCGACTTTCTCCCGAAAGGAAAATTGCACATCGGTACTCACCGAGACCAAATCCGCACGCAGCGTCCCGAGGGATTTCACAGCTTCTGCATAGGCGGCTAGGGCTGCCGGACGCTGGTTTTGAGCCTGATGAATGCGTCCAAGTTGCCAATACCACTGATAGGTTAAATCTGCCGCGCTGAGGGTCTCCGTCACCACGAGCGCCTGTTGGGTCAACTGTGCTGCCTCTTGCCAGCGCTGCTGTTGTTCGTAGAGGTGGCCGAGTGAGCCTAGGGCGTCGGATTCGATGCGCCGATCGCGGGTGGTGCGGGCGATCTGTGCCGCTGTGGCGAGCAGTTTGGCGGCATCATTGGCGCGATCGGTGATGTTGAGGATCTGGCGGGCAAACTGGATGCGGGTGGCTAAACCGTCGCGATCGGTCGGCAAATGCTGGATGCGCTGATAGAGTGACGATATTTGTTGATGAATGGCTGGATTGACCGTCTGATTCATGGTCGGATTCATGGTCTGATTTATGGCCGGATTTATGGCCGGATGCGTGTTTCGATCGGCCACCGGATTGACGAGGTCATCGACGGATCGCATAACGTGACCTGGATCGCCAATCAAAGGATCACCCGAATCACCGAACTCTCGACCTCGATCTAAATCATGACCAAAATCATGATCTACATCGCTTAAATCCAATTCCAGACGATGCAACTCAGCACGAATCTGGGTTGCCGTGTCCGGTGCGATCGTTATGGCACGATCGTAGTAACCTCGCGCCGTCTCCCGATCGCCGATCGCCTGTGCCAGCTCTCCTAAACCCAGCACCGCCGCCGTTTCATCCCAGGCTTGACTATCTTCGATCGCCAACGCTAACGCCTGTTCAAACATCTGCGCCGCACCCGTCCGCTCGCCGACTGCCCGTAACGTATTCCCCAGCGCAAGGCTCGCGCGACGTTTCATCGCTCGTTCTGCCAAAGAGATATCGGGCGCGGCGTCAAGTTGAGCGGTCAGTGCTAGCAGGAGTGTAAGCGATCGGCGATATAGCCCCAAATCTTGCAGCGCCTGAGCCCGAGCCAACTCGACACGGACAAGCCCATCGAGATCACCCAATTGAGTGTAGTTAGTAGCGAGGATTTGGAGCTGTTCCGCTGCAACTTCAGGCTGGCCGGTAGCTCGGGCGATTTGTGCCTGAACCTCTTCAATTTGTAGCGACAGAGCTTGGACTGCGAGACGATCGCGCTCCACACGATCCAGGTTAACCATTGTGGCGCGACTAGTCTCTAATTCTCGCTGGGCATCCTCTAGCCGATCACTTACCAAGTCAATGAGCGCTAGATTGCGATGGCGATCGCCCGCTCGATCGAGGCATTCGGGTGGGTGTTATCCAGTTCGGTGATCAGGGTTTCGAGTAGGGTGGCCGCTCGTTCATAATCCCCGGAGTTATAGGCATTGCGTGCTTGTTGAGCCAAACCAAGTAGCTCGGGTTCAGTGGTGCTTGTGTTTAAGTTTGTGTTTGAGTTCGTGCCTAAGTTTGTGTTTGAGTTTGTGTCTAAAGTTGTGCTTCGGTTTTGGTCTAAGCTCGCAGCGGAATTCGTGTCTGATCTGAACGTAGGGTGACGGATCGCGTCCGTGTTCTGATTCTGGTGGTGAGGGTGATGATCTAGAGCGGTGATCCTTGGCGATATTGCGACGATCGGCCAAGCTTCAGGTGATGCAGGCAATATACTCCCAGGAACAGGCACGGGTGTAGAGCTGTGATTCTGAGCATCGATCGGCTCGGCTCTCGCGATCGGTAAATCGATCACATTTCCCCAGCCAACCCCGAAGCCCAATCCCAATCCCAATCCCAATCCAACCCCCCATCCCAACCTAACCACTGGACACCGATGTATCGTCATTTGACCGAAAAATAAGACCCGTTTGTCTGCACTGGTGCGGGGCGTGGTTGGGGGATGATGAGCCATGATTATGAATCCTTCAAAATTAATTTTTTTGATCAATCCTGCAAACCCTAGTCACAGGTCGATCGCGCCGCGATCGCGCCATAATCGCAGTCGGATTCATCGGTTAGCCCTACGATCCGCTCGCACCCCTAGCCTCAACATACCGCAACCACATTTCCTCAAACGCAGCTTCGAGATCGCGCGTAAACCCGCGCCCATCCCACAACGGCGATGTCTGTCGCGATCGCCGTAGCTGCCACGCCACCTGTTGCCGCAACGCCAGATCCTGACCAAAACGCACACCCCACTCGACGTACTCGCGATCGCTCCAGGCGATCCCCGCCTCAACCCCGACCTGCGTTAACATCGCGAAACTATTGCGCCCCGAAAACTGCTGACCGGCTCGCGTCACGAGCGGAATGCCCGCCCACAACGTTTCGAGTGTGGTCGTTGCGCCGTTATAAGGGTAGGTATCCAGCACCACATCGGCGATCGCCAAATTCGCCCGGTGTTCCGCCTCGCTTTTCGCCTGACCCAAAAATGCAGCCGATCGCGATCAACCCCCAGCTCATCCGCGATCGCCCCAAACGACGCCTGTACCGCCAAACCATCGGCAATTCCTTTGATCAGGAGCTGCGACCCCGGTACATCCCGCACAATTTCGAGCTGGAGACGCATCAGGTCAGGGTTACGTTTTTGGCCGGTTTGATTGCTGAAATAGATCATCGCATCGGGGTCGATCCCCAGATCACGACGGTGGAGCGTCGGCACGGCTTGCTCGAAACCATCGATCGCGATGTAGCTGTGGGGCAAGCGCCAAATCGTTTCGGTGTAATACTTTTGAGCATTTTCGGGCAGGGTTAGATGATCGGCTAAGTAGTAGTCGATCGTCGGTAAACCGGTGGCATCGAACCCCAGCCAGGAACACTGAATTGGAGCGGGCTTGAGTGCCATCACGGTACAGCCAATATCGACGGTGAGGCTATCGAGATCGAGCAAAATATTGATCGCATCTTCCGCAATTTGATCGGCAATTTCGGCGCTGTCGATGCCGCAAAAGCGCACATGATCAGCGCGATCGACATACCACTGTTGCACAGGATCGCCGCGCCACGCTTCGCCGTTATCGCTATTAATGAAGTACACGAAAATCTCGAAACGATCGTGATCGTGATACGCGAACGGCCAGCGAGCCAGCCAGCCGACCGAGTGCGATCGCAACGAGTCGGAAAGATAGCCAATGCGGATCTGGGCGGGGCGATTCTGCGTCGTGGTGCGTCGGGTGTGGTGAGCGTGGTGGTAACGCTTTAGGCGATCGCGATGATGGCTCGCGATATTGGTCTGGGCGAGGGCTGCGGCTTGGTTGATCAGTGGCCGGTCTAGATCCGGACGATCGCGCAGGTATCCGAGACAAAAGGTTGACGTTAATAGCCGTAGCGCTTGGGTTTCACCGAGATTGCGTGGATTTTCGGCAATTACAGCAGACAGGCGATCGCGATACTCTGCGGCGACGCTTTGAGCTTCCGACCAACGCCCGCCGGTACTCAAGAGAGCGAGGAGCCGCAGAGTCGTCGCAAACACACGATCCGTCGGTGTCGGAGCGACCTGTTCGCAGCGTTCCGCTTGGGCGATCGCCTGGGTGAAATCTCGCTGCTGGCGATAAAACATCACGGTGTGACACAACACCTGAAAATCATCGGGTACAAATTCGAGCGCGACCTGGGCTAACGCGAGTCCATCGGCGGAGCGCTGTTGTTTAACGCCAACGGAAAGCGCTACATGGGCGAGTTTGGGATACAGCCGCTGTCGCTCACGATCGGTCATATCCTTGCGCAAGAATGTCGCGCGGACGATCGCAGGCAAGGCTGCATCGGTTCGGCAGGTCTCCAATAGCCGCAAACAGACCTCCAGCCATCGATCGCGATTCACATCCAGATTCGCAGCGATCGTCGTTGCGACGTTCCAATCGGTCAACTCCTCCGGATCGAGTTGATCGGTATCGAGCGCGAGATCGATTAATTCGATCGTATTGGCGGCGTTGTTCGGGGCAATTTCATAGGCGTGACGGCGCAAGCCCCAAGCGAGATGAAGCTGATCACTGGCTCGATAGCGATCAGCCTCGCTCACCAATGTCGTCAGCAGTTCTCCGATCCATTTCGCCTCAAATTCTCCAGCGGCAAACATGACCGAGAACCACAGGGTTTGCGCCTCCTCCTCGCGATCGGCCAAGATCAACGCCACCCCCAATTCCCAATAGGCCACGCGGATCTCAGGATCACGCTCGATCGCCATTTCGTAGGCCGCGATCGCTCGATCCCAGTCGTTACTTTGTAGCGCCGTGCGAGCGCGATCAAGCAGATCCGCCAGCGGTATGGCCTGTTGCGATGCGGATAATTCGGAGCCTCTCGAAGGTTCAGCCGATGAATCGGGAGTAAACATAACTCAGGAAAAAAGGCGATCGTTCGTTCAGTGTCGCATTTGTGCGATCGTCTTGGGAATGAATCGCATAGACCCCTTGAACCGATCTACAGCACAACAAAACCCGACGCACCAGAGTACATCGGGTCTAAGCGTTGACCGACTGAAATCAATGTCACAAGTCCCCATCAAAGACGCCAGTTGAAACGAAGCGAACATTGATGGGTGACGGCGCGACCGGTCGAGTTGAAGCCAAGTTAAAAACGTGGAGATTACTTGATCGTCAGTTTGCCGATCATGCCAGCACCACGGTGGGGCGAGCAGAAGTAGGTGTAGGTTCCAGGAGTTGCATCAGCGGGGATGGTGACATCGTAGGTATCGCCTGCTGCGAACATCATTTTTGTGTTTGACATTGCTTTTGCGAGGGCAGCATCGGGAGCCTTGGAATCATCGAAGACAACGTTATGGGGCGGCATTTTGTTGATCGCCCAAGAAACGGTATCGCCAGCGCTCACTTCGAGATTATTGGGTTCAAACACGAGCATTCCGTTATCCGCGCCCATTTTGACCGTGTGGGAAGCAGCAGAGGCCGGAGCAGCGGCGATCACGAGGGTGCTGACAGCAAAGACGACAGCAAATACAGCTTGGAGGAAACGCTTGGTAAGGTTCATTTATTAAGTCTCGACAGAGTGTCGTAGTTCATATTAGCGGAAAACTACGACACTCTGTCGTGTTTTGATCGCGATCATGGAATCTTGGAACTCCGCGCCGAACCCCTTACACTCAGAAGAGCACCACGCCAACGATCGTCCTGGCTGATCGTGGCCTCACTTTGAGCGATTCTGCGTTGCGTCCATGACTCCTCCTCCCACCTCTAATTCCTCACCTCTACTCGTTAGACTTCAGGCCAGACTGACCGATGGTCTAACCTACGGCCTCATGTTCGTGCGGCAGATCGATCTCTGGAGCCTCGGCGCGATCGCGATCGCGCTGATCATTGCTGCACCGATCCTGTTCATTGCGAGCAATGTTCTCACCACACCAAGCGCTGTTTGGGGTCACCTCGCCTCGACCGTTCTGCCTCGATATCTGATCAACTCTGCGATTTTGGTGATCGGGGTCAGTGCCGGGACGATCGTGATCGGCGTTAGTACCGCATGGCTGGTGAGCATCTGTAACTTTCCCGGACGACGAATCTGGGAAGGATTATTGTTATTTCCCCTGGCGGCTCCAGCCTATTTGCTGGCCTATACCTATACCGATTTTCTAGAATTTTCTGGGCCGGTGCAGCGCGGCTTACGAGATCTCTTTGGGTGGGGTTACGGTGACTACTGGTTTCCCAATATCCGATCGATCGGCGGTGCGATCGCCCTGCTTGTCCTGACGCTTTACCCCTACGTCTACCTCCTCACTCGTGTCGCCTTCCTTGAACAGTCCGTCTGTACCCTTGAGGCTAGCCGTGTCCTCGGCTGTTCCCCCTGGCGTAGCTTCCTGACCGTCGCTGTACCGCTCGCTCGACCCGCGATCGCCGCAGGAACCGCCCTCGCACTGATGGAAACCCTCAACGATTTCGGCACAGTGCAATATTTCGGCGTCGATACATTTACAACGGGGATCTATCGCACCTGGTTTGCGATGGGCGATCGCCCCGCTGCCACCCAGCTCGCTGCGATCTTGCTGCTGTTCGTGTTTGCTCTCCTGGCGATCGAGCGCTATTCCCGCAACCAAGCCGCCTACTTTCAAACGGATTCCACCGCCGCTTTACCCGTACCGCGCTACGACCTGAAAGGGTGGCGGGCAGCGGGTGCGATCGCGATCTGTGGTTTTCCCGTCCTGTTTGGCTTTCTGCTCCCAGCGGGCGTCCTGCTCGAAATGGCGATCGCCAACGCCGATCAAGTCTTCAACCGCGACTTTTGGCAATTTGCCAGCAATAGCTTACTGGTCGCGGGGGTCACCGCCTTCATCGCCGTCATTGTCGCCACTTTTTTGGCCTACAGCGTCCGACTCAATCCGCGCTGGGCGATCCAGCTTTCCGCACGGGTCGCCGCTCTGGGTTATGCTATCCCCGGATCGGCGATCGCCGTCGGTGTGCTGATCCCCGCTGGGACGATCGACAATACAATCGATCGCTGGATGCGTTCCACCTTTAACCTTTCGACCGGGCTACTCTTTAGCGGCACAATGGTAATTCTGGTCTTCGCCTACCTGGTACGTTTCCTGGCCGTATCCTACGGCAGCGTCGAATCCAGCCTTAGCAAAGTCTCTCCCAGCCTCGATGAAGCCGCCCGCAGCCTCGGCTATTCCCCCGCCAAAACCCTACTTAAAATTCACGTCCCGATCGTCTGGAGCGGTTTACTTACCGCAGCGATGACGGTATTTGTAGACGTGATGAAAGAGCTACCCGCAACGATCGCCCTGCGTCCCTTTAATTTCGATACGTTAGCTGTGCGGATCTATAACCTGGCCTCGGATGAGCGACTGGCAGAAGCCTCGGGGCTGGCGTTGGCGCTGGTCGTGGTCGGGATGATTCCGACGTTGACTTTGGGTTGGCAGATTTCGCGATCAAGTGATTGAGCGATTAGGCGATCGGCCATTCCACGATCGTAGTCAGTTCAATCATGTTCAGAACATATCGCGAGCGTTGAGCGGAGTCGAAACGTGGTCTTTGAGCCAACAGACCGAGTCGAGATGTCTCGTTTTTGATTGAACTGACGACAAGTGAGATGGTATGCGCACAACTTGACGGCACACCATAGAACTCACAACTGGAGTAAATCAGGAGCAGGGAGGCTCACCGAAGCCCCAGTGATGTTTGAGTAAATGCTTGTAGTTTTCCTCGCGCAGAATCGAGTCACGATAAAGCTGAACGAGGCATTGTTGTGCCTGCTCAAGATCCATACGAGAGACCGTTGACTCGAACGATTTGATGCTGAACTCTTGCTCAAGCGAGAGAGGATTTGTGTCGTCCATGTCGAACTCCTAAAATCGTTTGGTTGCGTTAGATAGCCGTTGAGGTTTGCAAATGATTCGGATCTGAGGCTGGATCAGCGTCGGTAGCACTGACAAGATAGTCATCGGGTCAAACCCGTTTGCTTGTGTTTAGGTAGATGTTCAGCGGCCTTAATTGAATTTCTAACCCGTTGATCAAGTGAAAGTTGCTCGTAGCGAACGAATCACGATAAGGATTAACGTCGAAAAGACATAAGCACCCTCAATATAAGTCAAGGCGCAATAGTTTGCAACAATACGTAACACATACGAGCCAACGCCTGAGCAAACATCGGGAAAAAGAAAGCGGGGATCAAAGGGTAGGGGTGACAGAGATGTCGTGCGATCGTTTCACCACATAACGTTAGTTCGATCGAATTTGAACGATCGCGACTTCAAAAAAATGCCCCTCGTGACGGTACACGAAAGGCAGACAAATACACGACGTTACACGCTCAGAGAGTATCGAATCCTGAGTAATCGACAACATTCTCAAGTCCTAACTCCGAACAGAGGAGTCACCTAAAATAAAAGGGAGATCTCAACCATCGTAGGACTTCATTGAAGTTGAACTGTGGTGCACCCGGAAGGGGTCGTTACAGACTTTGGAACGCGGTCGGCTTCAGAACCCGATGGGTTTAGTATGCTCGAATCCTTCCGGGATGGAAGCGATCGCGCTCGCACTACTTACGTGATACTGCGGTATCTTTTGCGTGATCGCACACCTCTCTTCTCGGTGATTCTCCTTGGCTAATTTGAGTGATATCAATCACATCGATCCTTGTTTCTTGATGTTTCTCGATGACCTGAAATTTGTTGAGCGATTCAAGGTTCGACTCAAGGACGATTCAACTGTCGCCATTCGCCAGGACTGATGAAATCCTTCGCTCCCCAAACCCCTAGCTTTTTCGCCTTGGCGCGATCGTGCGCCGCTGCAAAATCGTCCCACCGATCGGTTCCACGCAGCCAGCGAAAATAGGCCAAACAGCAGCCCTCCGCAATCAGTTGTAAGTTAACCGAACAGCCCTCGACCCAAACCTCGCTCACTAGGCGTGAATAGGGATCGAGATCGCGGATGTGTAACGTTACGATCGCGTAGGGTTCGAGCAGCTCACCGAGGCGATCTTTAACGATTTGTCCCCACGGCTCCTGTCCCATTTCCGGTGCATCGATCGCGAACAGCCGCACCGCCAAACCACGATCGCGATCGCGCTCCAGCGTACGGCCAAACTCCCGCTCTACCTGAGCCACCACCGTCCCATCCCAAGGAATTATCAAAGTATCCCCATCCGCAATTCGTTCCACCGGTGTTGTGATCTCAAGCATTGTCTATCCTCGCTCGCTGTGAACTGTTAATCCGTGAACTGTTATCGTCGATCGCTTGATCGCTCATCGCTCATCGTCTTCGTACTCCACCCAAGAATTCGGCGTTTCCGACACCGCCACCTTCAGTTCAACCCCCTCCGGTACGCGTCGCTTTGTTTCTTCGTAGATGTATTGCGCGATGCACTCTGCCGTTGTTTCGTAGCCGTCGGGTAGGAGATCGTTGAGGAAGCCGTGATCGAGACCGCCTTTTTCTGCGTCGCGTTTTGCCCAGCGTAGGGTGCGAAAATCCGCCACCATGACAGCATGGGGGCAGTACTCCGAAGCGTTGAGTTTGCGCGAGCTGGCGGTGACGCGGACATGATAGGTGTGGCCGTGGATGCGACCGCAGGGGCCGTCATAGTCGCGGATTGAGTGGGCGCTATCGAAGCTAAATTCGGTGGTGAGTGTCCATT
>JAAUPN010000298.1 GCA_012033105.1 Coleofasciculaceae cyanobacterium RL_1_1 | reverse complement strand
CTCGGATCGAGCGAAGTCGATTTCGCTGGGTGAGGCGGGGTAGGCGATCGGGCCGAGGCTGACGGCGATCGTGATCAGTGCGAGGGTGATCGCGCCGAGGAGGGCGGTGCGATCGTGGCGGAAGCGTTGCCAGATGTCGAACCAAAGCCCGCGCGGGCTGGGCGAACTCGTTTCGGAGCCGGTGGGGGGAGTTGGCGGGGGAAACGGGCGCGGGCATGGGTTTTGGGGGTCTATGGGATGGTCGCGATCGGTGGGCTACGGTGGTTCGCGATCGGTAGTTGCAAGAGGAAAACAGACTAGGGGCGGAATGAATAGCACAGACGAACCGCGCCCTAGCGGTGTTAAAACTGAAAGCCGTTTTTATATTAATTCGATTTGGCGAGATTGGGCGTTTTTTGGCGTTTTTTTGGCGGTTGGTCGGCATGAGGAAACGCAGGAGCTGATCGGGATCGGTTCCTGCGGTTTGGGTTTACGGCTCGATCGGGTTGACGAATCGGTTAGGTTTCGTTTGGTTCGATCGAGAGAAGGGCGAGCATGGTCTAGATACTGAATGGAGCAAGTGCACCTGGTTCATAGGCCAAACCTGTAACGGTTAATGTTGATGTAGGAGCTTGAGTTGCACCGTAGTTAATATTGGCGCCAACAAGTCCAGGGGTTGCAGTTAATGGGGTTGCAGTTAATGGGGTTGCAGTTAATGGGGTTGCAGAACCACCACCAACGGTGTGCTTCGTCACTCCCCAGTAATTACTAGCTGCATTCACTGCTGTAGCCGCAGCCGGAGTCCAGTCAACAACTAAACCAACGCCACCATTTGTTGCAGGATTAGAAACAGTGTTATTTCCTGCAAGGTTGTTTCCTGTGACAGTGACGTTTGTTGCAACACCATCTAGCAGAACACCCGCTGTATTGTTGCCTGTCAAATCGTTACCCGTTACTGACAACGTGCCGACAGGATCTGCACCGGCAACAGAATTAACAGTGATACCAGCCTCTCCCGGGATTGGGAACGTTGTAAGGTTCGTATTGCCAGAGTTGGCAGCCGAGACTTTGTTTCCTGAAATCGTAATTCCGCTAGGAGCTACGAGAGCAAGAGTGTTGTTGGTGTAAATACCAGATTGATTGACATTTGATAGCGTGTTACGGCTAATCAAAACAGCGCCCGGTTTCCCAGTAGCCGTGCTGATATTGATACCACGACCTGCGGTAACGTTTTCCAAAACATTGCTATTCACAGTCAAACCCAATACTGGGTCTGTGATGTTCATTCCGTGGACGGTTCCGCCCGAACCACGAACATTTTTGATTGTGTTTTGAGTAATGGTCGCTGTCGAAACACCCGTCAAATTTATCGGAATCGCGGTCGCCTCCTCCGATAAATTCGCCTTGATCGTCATGTTCGTCGCCGCCACATTCGCCGTAATCGCCGACTGCGACTGCTTCGAGAAAATATTGTTCTCGATCGCAAGCTTATCGACGATCGCCGAGACATTAATACGACCCGTATCACGGAATTTGAAACCATCAACCTTCGCATTGCTAGCTCCCGAGGCGATCGTCATCAACCCCGTCAGCTCAGACTCCGCCGTACGCGGCGCAACCCCCGGGATCTTCGATGAAGCCCCCAGCAACTGCACCTCCTTGTTGACGTTAACCGCCTCCGCATAGATACCAGCACCCACCTTGATCGCATTCTGACCCGTACCATCACTGATATCGAGGACATCGCCGATAATCGGGTCTTTGACCGCATTATCGACATTGCCGTAAACACGAATCGTCGATTCTGCGCCCTTATCCGTCGCAACGACCACATCAAGGTAGTTAACAGCATTCAACGCCGTCGCACCCGCCGCCGTCAACGTTAAGTTACCATTCGTGTCCACCGTAATCGGGTTCTCGACCGTCGCACCCGCATTACTCGTCGCTGACTTGATGTTGTAACTGGTCGCACCCGTTGCCGTAACCTTGCCAAGGCTAGAACCAGCAGCATCGCCAACCAACAACTCTGCCCCGACCAACTTCGGCGCAGCACCCAGATCGGCATCCGCACCATCATTAATCGTCACCACCGCCGCCTGAATATCACCCAGCACCGCACCATTCGTCGGGCTTTGCAACAACAAGCTAAAGGTTTCGCTTTCCTCAAAAACGTTAACCGCACCATCCGACGGCAACAGCACCTCGAACGTCTTCGGCCCCGTTTCACCATCCCCCCAGCTCAGAACACCATTCGAGACCTCAGTGTAATCCGTCGCCGCCTCCGCTGGGCTGTTCACCCCCGCAGCGGTGTTATAGCTCACCGTGACCGCGCCCGAGCTGCCGCCCGATCGTTGCACCGTAATCGTCACACGATTCGGCGACGGTGAACCCGCCTCCGCCTCCTTGCCGCTATACTGTGCGCTCGAAAACTGGATGATACCCGCATCACCCGGCGTCGCCGTTTCCGACTTAAAATCCGTCGCGTCAATATCCGTCACACCATTGACCACCGCGAGAAACTCGCTTGTGACCTTATCTTGGATGATCGTATTGCCCTGATCCTTGACGAACGTTAGCTCATCAAACGTCTGGTCATCCGTGAGCTGGATTTTATCCTCGCCCTTGACGAAATCCATGATTTTGTCAGCATCCGCCGTCAGCGCACCACCCGTGGTCGAACCGTCGGCATTACGTCCCATGATGAACGTATCCTTGCCCGAACCGCCGTAGACCACATCGCTGCCGATATCGCCCGAGATCACATCATCGCCAGCTTCGCCGTAGATCACATCCTGGTCTTTACCACCAAAAAACGTGTCATTACCCGCGCCGCCGTACAGCGTGTCATTACCCGAATTACTGCCGATCGCGTCGTTGCCGTCGCCACCGTACACCACATCGACACCCAGATCGCCGTGGAGGTAATCGTTACCCGCACCACCGATCAAACTGTCGTCATCTTTACCACCGAAGATCGAATCGTTGCCGTCGCCACCATCCAGCGTATCCATGCCCGTGTTACCGAAAAGCATGTCACTCCCGAGGCCACCGACAACACTGTCGTTACCCTCAGACGCTGCGATGATATCGTCGCCCGTCTGACCATCAATGATGTCGTCAGCGGTCAAATCGGGAATCGTACCGTTAATCTCTGCGCCGGGGATGATTACGTCGGCGGTTAGAGAACCTGTAATATTTGCCATGTGTTCCTCCACAGGGGTTGCGTTAGTCGCATTTGGTAGAAAACACCCGTGGGGATTGCCGACTCGGCGACGATCAAGCTGGTTTGAATCAGCGACGATCGCGGCGATCGATCTAAATGTTACTGAAAATGTAAGCTCAAAAAATCGATCCAATGCCGGTTAAGTTTGGGACATTTTGTGATTTTCAATGAATGAGTTACATACTGAACCTAGAGACTTTAGATGAGTGGCTTATGTTCCCGAGAACTATCCAATTCAATCCATTTTTATGAATTTAGTTCGAATACAACCCTTCGTTAATTTGCGAGATCCGAACATCAAAAATCATCTTCAAAAAATAAGATAGAATTCGAGTTGAGTTCGCGATCGCAGCCTTAAAACTGTAAACTTCACCACTCTAGGATCTTCCTTCGGGGCTACACCTCCGATTCCGGAGTATTTTCCGAAGACTCGGATTTGCAGGGGGTCGATCGATGTAATCGGTATATACGGATACGTCCTCCCGATCGCCGCTAGGCCAAGGAATCGACGATCGTAATGACCGCACCCTGGCGATCGCCCAACACCGCACCATTCGTTGCCCGCTCGATCATCAAGCCAAACGTCTCATTCGGCTCAAACAGATTCGTCGCCCCATCCGGCGGCAACAGCAAATCAAACGTCTTCGTCCCCGTCTCACCGTCCGCCCAACGGATCACGCCGTTATTCACCTCGGTATAGTCGCCCCCCGCAGCGGCGAGAGACCCGCGCCCCGCCGCCGTGCTGTAGGTCACCGACACCGCGCCCGTATCGCCCCCCGATCGCACCGCCGCGATCGTCAACCGCTCCGGTGAAGCCGCACCCGCCAAGGCTTCGCGCCCGGTGTAGGCATCGCTGCTCAGGGCGATCGAACCCGCCGTGCCAGGGCTGGAGATTTCGTTAACAAAGTCGGTGATATCCAGATCGGCAACACCCGCCACGA
>JAAUPN010000117.1 GCA_012033105.1 Coleofasciculaceae cyanobacterium RL_1_1 | reverse complement strand
TGATACCCCGGCAGCTCAGATCATCGGCATTCACCTCGAAGGCCCTTTTCTCAACTCCGTCAAGCGAGGCGCTCATCCCGAAGAGTTTCTCTTACCTCTGACGTTGGATCAGCTCGATCGTGTCCTTGGGGATCACGCGGATCTCGTTAAGATCGTCACCCTTGCGCCGGAGCTTGATCCCACAGGTGAAACAATCGTCGCTCTGCGCGATCGTGGCCGGGTCGTCAGTCTCGGTCATTCCCTCGCCACAGCCGACCAAGCCAATCAAGCCTTTGATCGGGGCGCGACGATGGTTACCCATGCCTTTAATGCGATGCCGGGATTGCACCATCGTGATCCAGGATTATTGGGGGCGGCGATCGTCGATTCGCGGGTGTATTCCGGTTTTATCGCGGACGGTCAACATGTTTGCCCGACGATGCTGCACATTCTCCTTAACGCTGATCCCTCAAATCTGTTTCTGGTGAGCGATGCTCTCTCCCCCCTAGGTTTGCCGGATGGCGTGTATCCCTGGGATGAACGCGAAATTATAGTCACCGAAGGGACGGCTCGCCTCCGGGATGGGACGCTTTCGGGGACGACACGCCCGCTGTTGGCTGGTGCGGATAATCTTGTGAGTTGGGGATTGTGCGATCTAGAGCGGGCGATCGATTTGGTGTCCCACGCGCCACGACGGGCGATCGGTTTGCCGATCTGGGATACGATGCCGGGATCGGCCTATCGGCTCTTGCGTTGGTCACAGGCGGCGGACGGAACGATCGCGCGATCGCGCCCATTTCCGCCCCACGTGACTGATGTTCTGGAAGTTTGTTAACGTGCGCTCAACTGCATTCGCCCTGATTCGCCAAACAACCATGCCCGTTTCCTCTAGTTTATCTTCTGATTTCGCCTCGTTGTCTGGAGTGTATCCGTCGCCGTTGCGCCGACCGGGTGGTTTAGCCCGCTTGGGTTTGGTCGCTTCGCTGATGTTGGGGATCATCCTTAGTGCTTCGATCGCCCATTCCGAGGTGACTTCCCAGGTCACGTCTGATATACGCCCACCGGAATCCATCGCGCCCCTTACCCGCACCGCGTTACTCGATCGCCTGGCCGACGCGCATGTGATTTATCTCGGGGAATACCACGATCGCGCCTACGACCATCAAGCACAGCTCGAAATCATCCGCGAGCTACAGGCTCGCAATCCTAAACTGACGATCGCGATGGAGATGTTTCAGCGGCCTTTTCAAGGGGCGATCAATGCCTATTTAGCGGGTGAAATTGACGAGACGGATCTGATCGATCGTACGGAATACGAAACACGCTGGGGCTACCCTTGGGAACTGTATGCACCGATTTTGCGCTTTGCCCGTGAAGCGGGTATTCCCGTGATTGCGGCGAACGCTCCGATGGAACTCACCCGTAAGGTGGCAGCGGCAGGACTGGCGGGACTCAGTGGTGAGGATTTTCGTGATGTGCCACCCTGGCCGAAATTCGGCTAGACGATGTGAACTATCGCTATGCGCTCTACGAGCTGTTTCAGATGCACATGCACGTACGCTCTGGAGCATCGGGTGATTCTGGAGCATCGGGTGAATCGGGCGATTCTGAACAATCCGGCGAATCTGGACAATCCGGTGACTTTAACAACGAAACTGGGAACTCTGACTCTGTCGCAGAGCTGGAGGAGCATGATTCGCTTGACCCGTCTCAGGCTCAGACTTCGGAGGATCGAACCGAAACGTTCATCACCGATGATCGCTTCGATCGCTTTTTTGCGGCTCAGGTGTTGTGGGATGAGACGATGGCCGAGGCGATCGCCCAGGCGTACCGCGACGATCCCGATCGGCAAATTATTGTCCTCGCCGGACGTGGACATATTGCCTACAACTTCGGCATTCCCAGCCGGGTACAGCGACGGGTGATCGGCGAGTCGGAGGATGTCGATCTGATTGAGGTCAATCCCTTAGAGTTTGAGATCCCTGAGCTTGAGAACCCTGGGCTTGATCCCTCCCGTCAGATTCCCGCCGATCCCGCAATCTTTGTCCAAACCTCGGTATTCTTCGCCCAGCAGGACGCCGATCGCGAATCCATCTGGCCGCTCCCGGAGGGGCTAGACCGTCAGCTTGTAGATTATTTTTGGTCATTTTAGGTCGGACGGACTGTAAGTCGCGCTTAAACCCTGTTTGACTTTTGCCTGAGTTTAATTTGAGCCTGATTTGCCTGAGTCTAGTTTGAGCCTAACTTTCCTGAGTTTAATTTGAGCCTGATTTGAGTCTGATTTGCGTCGATCGCCAGCCCTGCGATCCCAAGTTTCGATATGTTCGATAGAACTACCGCTATGGAAATCGAGTGCTACCCCTATGCCGTCGGTCATGCTGATGAAGGCGTATGTCTTTGGGTCAAGCTTGGCCCCTACGGCATTTTGCTCGACTGTGGCCTCGACGATCCCCATCCCGTTCTGGTCGGGATGACCGAGGGGCGACCGATCAACGCGATCGTCTGTAGCCATGCCCATCGCGATCATGCCCGTGGCCTGCGATCGCTCCAGCTCGCACTACCCAACCGTCCAATCTACGCCAGTGACGTAACCGCCAAGCTGCTACCCCTAAACTGGCCGGGGCAACGATGTCCACCGCAGCCCCGCACCGTCGCATGGCAAAGCCCGATCGAAATTGCCCCCAACCTGTGGCTAGAGCTGATCCCCGCCGGTCATCTTCCCGGTGCTGCCGTCACCCAACTGACCTACACCGGCGCGAAGCGCCTACGGCTGACCTACTCCGGGGATGTGCTGCTTTCCAGTTCGCGCATGACCTCCGGGCTGGATCTCGAAGCGCTGCATGGATCGCGTCCCGATGTGGCAATCATTACCGGTCGCTATGGCACAGCTCGCTACGATCGACGGCGATCGCAAGAAAACCAAATCGCCGCCCAGATCGAACGCTGGTTTGAACAAAAGCCGACGATCGTGTTACCTGTGCCGACCCTCGGGCTGGCTCAGGAACTGCTCGCCATGTTTCGCGCCCATCATCATTTCACCGGGCGCGATCTCGATATTTGGGTGGATCAATCCATTGCCACCGTTTGCGATTTATATCTCGAACTGCTGGATACATTTCCGCCAGCCGTACAAAACTTCGCCCGCCATCAGCCTTTATTTTGGGACGATCGCATCCGTCCGCGCGTCCATCGTTTTGAGGCGATCGAGCAAATTGTCCATACTCCCGTGCCGCGTCTCATCCTGGTGGATGCCACGACTGACCTGACCCCATACTTCCTGCCCCAACTTGATCCCGTTGTCTTCCTGCCCAACCTCCAAACCCTCTCACCCACCAACCTGCCCAGCCATATTCCCCGCGAAACCTACCACCTGAGCGAGCATTGCGATAGCGCCGGAACCGCCCAGCTCGTCCACAATCTACGTCCGCAACACCTCGTGTTGGTCAATGGTTCCCTCAACTACCTTGCCGACCTCAGCAATCTCAACGAACTCTACGATCGCTATCAGGTACATTGCCCTCAAGCACACCGCTTACTGGCCTTTCCCCTCCACTCCAATGCAGGTCTGCCAGTTCCTCTACCCGTCGCACGTTATGAAGGCGAGGTCAATGAACAGCGGGATCGGGCAACCATCTCTCTGCCTGCCGAAATTCAAGCCGATCTTCGCTGGCAAAAACTGGCGGATACCGGCATTGTCGAACTACGTTGGCAAGGCGAAGATCTCCTGATTCGTGGAATGCTGCCGAGTGAATTGCTTGACAATAAACGCCAGGGCATTTCCCTGGAGGTGGCCTGTTGTGCCAATTGCGTATATTGTCGCGGCCAGCAATGTCGTAATCCCCTCTCGCCTCTCCACGATCGGCGGGTCAGTCCAGAAGGCTATTGTCCCGCGTTTGAAGCGGTGGATACGGAATTTTAAGCGGTACAAGGTGTCGATCTCGCTTTCCGTCTGCCGATTTACAATGTTGCCGCAGGACTAACACATCCGGCAAAATGGCACGGACATGCATTAACACCTATCATCGTCTGCCGAGCTTGCCCGTATCAGTAACAGCACCAAGTCTGACGCCTGGGGGTTATCCTATGAAGCGTTCCCATCAGATCGTCGCATCACTAGTCAAGACGTTTGATCTGAAATGAGAAACAGGGTTTCCTTGAGTCTTGACCTTGAAGGCTA
This sequence comes from Coleofasciculaceae cyanobacterium RL_1_1, assembly GCA_012033105.1. Taxonomy (GTDB): domain Bacteria; phylum Cyanobacteriota; class Cyanobacteriia; order Cyanobacteriales; family Geitlerinemataceae; genus RDYZ01. The sequence continues at coordinate 8,529 of JAAUPN010000117.1, read as the reverse complement.
CTTTGGGAAGCCATGTCCAATCTTTCATTCACTGACGGCCACCACCTAGTCACCTATGATCGATGCTGAATGGCTCCAAGAATTGAGGGGACGTTGTCGTGATGAAGCAACTTTTCATCAGATACGATCGCTCCTGCAAGATGGACATGACGCTGAACATCGATCGACTGATGTAGATGTCCCCAAGCATCAGGATTACCGCCTTTTTATTCGTGCGATCGAGCGGATTCGCCACAGCCTCAACTGTTCCGATATTCTTCAAGCGGCTGTACGTGAGGTCTTAGCTTACCTAAGCCTCGATCGCGTGATGATTGTCCAGTTTGAAACATCGCTGAGTGCTCGTTTTGTGGCAGAGGCGATCGAGGATGACAATGATCTATCTGTCTTAGCAACGCCAGAACAAACGAACGCTGCATTTCTGATCGCAGAAAACGTCTCCGGTGTAACCGCCTCACAGTGTCGCTTCGATCTCTCTTCCGCTCTTGAATGCACACTTATCGAACAACTCCAACGCTTTGATGTACGTTCGATTGCCGTCACTCCGATTTTCTGCTCCGATCTGTCATGGGGCGCTCTGGTCGCCTGTTATCACAATCCTCGTCCCGTCTCTTTCAGAATCCGCGAACTGCTACAGCAATTTGGTCTCTCGATCGGGAGTGCGCTCGACCATGCCGACCTGCTCGAACAAACCCAAATCAAAACCCGCAAGCTAGCCACCACCTTAAGAACCCTCCAAAAGACTCAAACCCAGCTCATCCAGAGTGAAAAAATGGCGAGCTTGGGTCAACTCGTGGCCGGAATTGCTCACGAAATTAATAATCCCGTCAACTTTATCTACGGCAATATTAGCTACATTCGCGATTACACCGAAGATCTGATGGCCATCGTCGAAGCCTATCAAGCCCAGTTTTCGGATACGGTGAATCCCCTTGCGAAAGAGATTGAAGAGCTAGAACTGGACTTTATCCGCCAGGATTTACCGCGTCTTGTTTCCTCCATGCACAATGGCACAACGCGAATTCGTCAAATTGTTCAATCCCTGCGTACGTTTTCGCGACACGATGAAGCAGAGAGTAAAAGAATTGATATTCACAGCGGTATTGACAGCGTTATCTTGCTACTCCGTCACCGGTTTGAAGCGGTCGATCTCCACCGTGAAATTTTGGTGGAGCGCAACTATGCTGATCTGCCGCCGATTCACTGCTATCCTGCCGCGCTCAACCAAGTCTTTATCAACTTACTCACCAATGCGATCGATGCCCTCGCAGACCGGACCGACATCGACCCAAAAATCAGCATCACCACAGCTCGCCTCGATCCGGATTACATCTCGATCACCATTCGTGACAATGGCATCGGCATTCTACCGGAACACCAGCCACGGATTTTTGATCCCTTTTTTACCACTAAACCACCGGGTAAAGGCACGGGTCTCGGATTATCTGTTAGCTATCAAATTGTCGTCGAGACTCATGAGGGTGAGCTAACCTGCGAATCAGTCCCGAATGAAGGATGTACGCTGACGATCGAGCTACCGATTCATGCCGATTTGGCCTAGTCCGTGAGGGGCGATCGCGCAACGTGTCGCAAGAAATTTTAGGGAATGGCAAAGAGTCGTAAGGGAGAAGCGATCTCAAGGAGCGTAATGTGTCGTGAATGCCTGAGTGAATCTCCGGATCGATTTTTTCAGAGCGTGAAAAGAGAGACAAGCCATTGTCTTGGGTCTTGCGTTATGGTTGCTTCCGTTTCGACCGCCAAACTTGCCGCGAATTCCGTGAATTTCGTGAATTCCGTGAATTCCGCCCAAAATCTCACCGAAGGTGAAGTTCAGACACTGTTGGCAGAGATCACACGCGAACTGTTCGAGAGTCACACCTATCAAGATGTCATGCATCTACTGGCGGTGACGCCCGATCGCGATGCTCACACCACCCAACGCGCAGCCCAGACGATCGCCCGTCATGCCATTCGGATGACCCTTAAGCAACTACGCCAGCGGCCTTCTGCCATGCCACCCACCCGCACTCGACGCCAGCCCCCCCCTCCCCTTGCCGCCACGCCCCAAGGCGCGATCGGTGGCGAATACGCAACCTCCGACCGCCAGTAATAGCACCCTACTTTCAACGCGCCAGCAAGTTTATATTCAGACGATCGGGCGTCAACTCCGAGTCCGACGCCAAAGCTGTCGTTTTTCCCTCGCGCAACTGCATCATCTAACCAAAATTCCCCTTCAGCATCTGCAAGCCCTTGAATCCGGCCAGCTCGACCTACTCCCCACCAACCCGAGCTACCTCTGGGGGATGATTCGGATTTGGGGCAATGTTCTCGGGATGGATGGCTTTCGGCTTGCAACGGGTATCCCCGACGGGCTAACTAGCGAACTCCCGATCACCTCAGTTCCCCCAACTAGCGCCCAGCCGATCGCCTCGACCCCGATCGCCACGAACCCATCGACACCCCCCGAATCGCTATCGCGCTACCTCACCTACGGAACCGTTGTCGCCGGAACCCTGGTCGGCATCAGTTGGGTCAGCGACGCGATCGAGTCAACCCATCGCCCCGCCGACGAAACACCGCCACCCCCCTCCGCTACAGAGCTAAAGCAACAAATGACGATTCAGCGGGCGATTCTTCCCTCGGATATTGCCCCCCCGGAAGGAATTCGCCGTCACTTACGTCGCGATTAGTTAACAATCACGCCTCGAACCGAACCAGCGACCGTAGGGCAATACCACCCAGGCGCACAGTCACGAAACTCATGGACGATCGCGATCCGTGCGCTGCTTACGGCATCTGATTTTGAGCCATTTCAGAATGGGCTAATTTGTCAAGTCAGGTGAATTATTCGTTACAAAATTTGTCGCATAACGTTAAATTTGTAACGAAAATCGGCCTGCTAATCGAGAGTGATTCTCACTTCTTGACCTTGTTTGACCGCAATGCAACTGTTAATATTGCTTACAAATCTAAAAAAATAAAAACGTGTAGCTGTTATGGGTCGTGTTGGCGTCTTATTGCTCAACCTCGGAGGGCCAGACAAACTTGAGGACGTGCGTCCCTTCCTCTACAACTTGTTTTCTGACCCCGAAATCATTCGCCTGCCGATCCCGCTTCTACAAAAGCCGCTGGCGTGGCTGATTTCAACCCTGCGTGCAAAGAAGTCTGAAGATAACTATAAAGAGATCGGCGGTGGCTCGCCGTTACGATCGATTACCGAAGAGCAAGCCGAGGCGCTAGAGGCTAGCTTGCAGAGCAAAGGGTGTGACGCCAAAGTTTACATCGGAATGCGTTATTGGCATCCGTTTACCGAAGAGGCGATCGACCAGATTCGAGCCGATGCGATCGAGCGGTTGGTGATTCTCCCGCTCTACCCTCAGTTTTCCATCAGCACCAGCGGTTCGAGCTTTCGTTTGCTCGAAGAGCTATGGAACGATGATCCCTACCTCAAGCGCATTAACTACACGGTGATCCCGTCCTGGTACGAGCGTCCGGGCTACCTTGGCGCCATGGCCGAGCTAATCGCGACGGAACTTGATAAACTCCCTGATCCTAACAATGCTCATATTTTCTTCAGCGCTCACGGAGTTCCCGTCAGCTATGTGGAAGAGGCGGGCGATCCCTACCAAAAAGAAATCGAAGCCTGTACCGCAGGCATCATGAAAACGCTGAATCGCCCCAATGCTCATACCTTGGCGTATCAAAGCCGGGTGGGTCCGATCGAGTGGCTCAAGCCTTACACCGAAGATGCGATCGCCGATCTGGCTGACCGTAAGGTAGAAACTCTGGTCGTTGTGCCGATTAGTTTCGTCTCGGAGCATATTGAAACGCTCCAAGAGATCGATATGGAATACCGCGAAATTGCGGAAGAGAAGGGCATCGAACATTTCCATCGAGTTCCAGCCCTCAACACCCATCCCGGTTTTATTAACGATCTGGCAGAGATGTCGATCGAGGCACTCAATAGCCCGAGCGTGCCGTTCAGCGCGGCAGTGCGTCCGCCGGAAAAAACAAAGTTCTACCCACCCGAACGCTGGGAATGGGGCTTGACCACCAATGCCGAGAAATGGAACGGTCGCCTTGCGATGGTGGGCTTCCTGGCACTGCTGGCGGAACTGATTGCAGGCGTTGGCCCTCTGCATTCCGTTGGTCTGCTTTAATCTGAGCCTTGTCGAAGACCGCAATTGCAAATCGCGTCTGTTCTGTGGCGTATGTACAGCGTTTGAATATGGCTTGGAGGCTTGATTAGGTTGATTTGACCCGTGGATCAAATCAACCTAATTTGTTTTAGAGTGGATTGTCTTGGAGTGAATTTTGGCCGCGCCTCTAGCGTTGATTTCGTAATCGTTTCGTCGTGTTCCAATTTCGTCGTATTCAAAGTGTCTGACGCTAGCTCTTGAACGGCTAGCTTTGAGTGTGTTTCTGGGTCTTGATCCCAAATTTTGAGCGTTATCGATCGCGAGTTAGTAGGAAGATTATGCAGTTTATTGATCGGGTTGAAATTGAAGTGGAAGGGGGCAAGGGTGGTGATGGCATCACGGCATGGCGGCGCGAGAAGTATGTCCCGGCGGGCGGACCTGCGGGGGGGGATGGCGGCCACGGTGGCTCGGTGATTTTTCGGGCGACCGATCGGCTGCAAACGCTGCTCGATTTTAAGTACAAGCGAGTGATCAAGGCCGATGATGGCAAACGGGGCGGCTCGAAAAATTGTACGGGTGCATCGGGCGAGGATCTAATCCTGGATGTTCCCTGCGGGACGATCGCCTACGATCTCAATACCGATGAACTGGTCTGTGATTTGATTACGGACGGGCAGATGGCCTGCGTAGCCGAAGGTGGTAAGGGGGGAAACGGTAACCGTCACTATCTCAGCAATCGTAACCGTGCGCCCGAGTATAGCCAAGAGGGCGCACCGGGACGGCTACGCGAGCTACGGCTAGAATTAAAGCTTCTAGCCGAGGTGGGAATTATTGGCCTGCCGAATGCGGGTAAATCAACGCTGATTTCCTCCGTTTCCGCTGCAAAACCCAAAATTGCCGATTATCCGTTCACGACGTTGATCCCGAATCTGGGAGTTGTGCGCAAACCGACGGGTGACGGGACGGTCTTTGCGGATATTCCCGGCCTGATTGAGGGAGCGCATACCGGTGCGGGTCTCGGTCATGACTTTCTGCGTCATATCGAGCGGACTCGCCTGTTGCTGCATTTGGTCGATGTGACGGCAGATGATCCGATCGCCGATTATCAAACGATTCAAGGCGAGCTGTTGGCCTACGGTCATGGTCTCGATCAGCGTCCGCAGATTGTCGCGTTGAATAAGATGGATGCGTGCGATCGCGACGAAGAGGAACTAAATGCGCTGGTGACCGACCTGCAAGCCCAGTCTGGCGCGGCGACGATCTTTACCGTTTCGGCGGTGGCGCGTACGGAGTTGGATCGTTTGCTGCGTGAGGTGTGGACTACGCTCGATCAGCTGGATAAAGAAGTGGCAGAACGTGAAGCGGAACTGGCGGCAGCAGCGGCGTTACAAACGCCACTCGACAGTGCGATCGCCGATCGAGCGCGTCACTACAAATCCTAGACGACCGATTCTAGACCGTACGCCTCAACATAAAACAGCGAAAGGCATGAGTCATGATGCCTTTCGCTATTTTATGGATTGAGACGGTGTCTGTGTCTTTCCCGTATTGATCCGAACTGCCGGGTGATTCGGACTCACTCAGCACTTGTACTTGTTAGTTTTGATCGATCCACTTTTGCGCTTTCAGTCGTTTAATTGCACCGTAGACCAGCAAACCTAAGGTAATGCGGCGTTCATCCATCAAAAACGGTTCGATCGTGCTAGGGCGTGTGCCATTCGCGACACAGGAAAACGCACGCGGCCCTTTGATATCCGCTTTCGGGAAGTAGATGTTAAATCGTCGCGTACCGCCGCTCCAAGTGCCGATCGTCTGCCAACATTCATTGCCGGGGCCGAGTAGGGGAACACGCTGTTTTTCAAAGGTGAGTTCGAGATCTTCGATGCCGTATTCTTCCAGAGCCGTTTTGAGCGCTGGGAGATAGTCTTGATGCATGAAGTCAGCAAACGGCTTGTCTTCGACCGCAGGCGGTTTTTCTTTCTTCGGTTTGGCCGCAGCCTTTGCGGGGGTCGCGGTTGGCTCTTTGCTTGTGTCTTCAGCCATAATTTCAATCAACAGTTAGACGATCGGGGGTTGACATGCTCCCCGGACTTAAAAGCCCAAGGATTCTAAAGCTAGGCGAACAGGCGAGGCTGCGGCTCTACTTTTTGGCTTAACGCTTCAACGGGCATGGCTAGCAAGCTAGTTGGATGCGCCTTCCACGTTCGTTTTGAGTCTCCGAGTATCCCCCAGCGACTTCGTATACTCTAACAAAACAGAGGCCAGATGCGGACTCCAAGTCCGGGGCTTGAGACCTACCCTAGAATGGTCAGAACTTCCTGATGCGCCCGCACTTGATCGGACTCGACCTCACTCAAGCTCAAGCCGTAACGTATGGAGTCATCTCACCGCAAGCTCAATCCACCCCAAACTATCTAGCACGTATTCAAGCTTAATTCTCATCTTTGCCGCGCTTATGTTGCCTCGACGAATGACGATCGCCTGTCTCATTCTGGCGATCGCGAGCCTCCGAACGCCCAGTACCGCCCAGCAGATCGGAGATCGTGTCGGCGACACCTGCCGCATCATCGCGATTGATCCGACCCACGATGCTGCCGAACTCACCCTCTACGCTCGACCGAGCATCACCCAGAAGCTACCCCACCGATCGCCCGATTCACCCCCGCCATCCACCCACTCGAACCGTTCAACCCCAACCGCTCAACCCGCTCAAACTGATCGCAATGCCATCACGTTACTGTTCGATCGCGAGCAAGTGGCACTGCTAAACGCGAACCAGAGTGGTGTTGATGGCGATGTTCATCTGTGGCACGAAATCGAAGATAGCATCGGTAATCGTGGTTATTTGCTCGCGATCAATCCCGAAACGCAGCGCTCAACCCTGCGCAACTGTCCATAAGTCCCGAAAGCTGTCCGTATAACGAGCCGTCAATCGTCAATCTTTATTTTCGACTGGCGAAACCCGGTCATGCTTTCAACCCATACCTCATAAACTTGAAGCGATGACACGCTCCTCAACCAATCCAGAGACCCGACCGAACACCGACCCGATCGCCTTTCTCCAGGCCACACCCGACAATAGACGCCACTGGCTCCACGCCCTTGGGCTTGGACGCTACATCCCTTTACTCTCGCACCTCGCCAATACCCCCGCCAACATCACCGGCGTCGCTCGCTTCCTCACCCATCCCGATCGCGTCAAATTCCCGGATCTACGGAGCATGGATCTCTCGGGGCTAGACCTATCCAGCGTTAACCTAATTCGGGCGCAACTGCATCACGCCAGTTTGAAAGGTGCAAAATTGTGCGATGCCGACCTGATTTTCGCCAATTTCAGCGCCGCTGACCTCACCCAGGCGGATCTCAGCGGAGCAACCCTGAATCAAACCATCTGGAATGCAACGATCGTCGAGGGGTGCGATCTGCGCGGTGCGAAAGGGTTGACCGCGACGTTGAGTCATCAACTGGCCGAGAAAGGCGCGATCGTCGATACGGCGGGATCGCAATCGCGTACACTAAAGGGCTAATCCCGATCGCCAAACTTTGACGCGATCGTCAGCAATCCATCGTGCCGATCGAAACGCCATGTCCCAATACGAACGCTTGCTGCTGATGGCAGAAGACGAGTTAACCGAATACAGCACAACGGCTCGTAAAATCGAAAAACTTCGCCGCAAAATCGGCTATCCGTCTCGCGCAACGAGCAAGAAGCCATCAAAGCGCAGCTTGACGCTGAAATGGCCGCCGGGAATATGTGGCAAAAAATCCTAGAATCCCAACGCCAAAGCGCAGCTCTACCATTTTGGGGCATCGCCGGACTGGGGCTATTATTCGGAATTTCGCTCTCGCAACCCCTCGATTTTATTGCCGTGCTGGGCGGTGGTGCAGCGGCGATCGCAATTCAACGCGCAGGTTGGAAGCTTCAAGCAAAACGCTTGTTATTACAAACCTTTGAAAATATCGAATACCGCATCGCAAACCCCAACGCCGACTAAATCCATCAGGACTTACAGTCGTTGCCCTTGAAAATGAGATACCCAGACCTGGTTTGTGTTTATCCAAAACCGCACTTCGACGCCGCTCAGTGCTTATTGCAGTGTCTCAGGCTTAAGGCGAATGACTATAACAACATTTAACTGGTGGCGTCTTCCGCTTTTGGGTCGGGACTGAGAGTTCCCTGCACCACCATCACCGAGCAATGCGCCTGGTGCATCACGTAATTACTCACACTTCCAAGCAACACCTCTTTCAGGCCACCAAACCCACGCCGTCCCATCACGATCAAATCACTCGCCGTCGATCGCGCTAGCTCACAAATCCACGTCCCCGGATCACCAATCCGATAGACCGTCTCCGCCGGGATATGACGTTCTGCTGCACGTTCCGCCAGCTT
>JAAUPN010000297.1 GCA_012033105.1 Coleofasciculaceae cyanobacterium RL_1_1 | reverse complement strand
GGCGCATGACCAAAATCAATAATTCGCTCCAGCTCCGATCGCTCCGCAAAAAAAACGCCGCAATCCTTCACCATACCCCGCCCGCAACCACTTATTCGTCACAATATACGACAACACCCCACCGGGCTTTAACAGATTAAAACCCCGCTCGTAAAAATAGGTATAAAGATCAGCAACCCCGTCATAACATTCATACTGCTTTTGTAAATATGGCTTAAACACTGATAAAAATTCCTGACGCACATACGGGGGATTTCCTAACACCACATCAAACCCACCCGTCGATACAATTTTGCTAAACTCCTGCTCCCACTTAAACGCCTTTTTGTCATATTTTTTCACCGCAATAATCGAATTCCCAACTCGAATATTATGATCCAAATCCGTTAATTTCTTACCCGGTTCCGCCGTTTGTAACCACAACGATAACTTGGTGATTTCCACCGACTCTGCCGACAAATCTACACCAAACAAATTGTTACGCAAAATTAATGTGCGATCGAACTCTGGATTATTTGCATCATCCGTCTCACCCGTAGCTAGCTCCACCAAGGTTGATCGTACCTGACGATACTGCAACTCCAAAAACTCAAACGCCGCAATCAAAAACGCACCCGAACCACAGGCCGGATCAAGCACCCGCACCGTCGATAACACCTCGTCTCGATACGATCGCCATAGCTCGATCTCCAGCTCTCGACTCGCCCCCGCCAACGTCTCCTCCAGCCCAAACCGCTCGCGCAACATCACAAACTGACGATCAAGATACCCACCCAACGCCGTCTCCACCATGTAGCGCGTCACCCATTCCGGCGTATAAAATACCCCCTGACGCTTACGTTTTCCCTGCTTCGGATCAAACTCATCAATCGTCCCTTCCGCAAACGCCCGCAACTCTTCGAGATCCGTCACCGACTGCTCGAAAATATGACCCAGAATATTAACCGAAACTTCCGATTCATAATCGTAATCGGCTAAACCACTCAATTTTTCACACAGCCAATCGGGAACCGTTAACATTTCATCAACCAGCGGATCGCTCGCAAATAATCCGCCGTTATAGCCCGGTATCGGCTGATTTTGTACCGGCGATCGACGATGCCCCACATCCACCCAGCGAAAAATTGCTGTGTAATTGAGCCACGTATCTTGAGGATGATAGGGATCTTTATACTCCGTCGCGTGCTTCAGCGTTTGACGGGGTAATAAGCCCTTATCTTCGCAAAAGGCGATGAAGAGAACCCGATCGAGAATTTTTTGTGCTGCCGAGACGATCGCCGTATTCCGATCTTTTAAATGACGCGGTGCTTTTGCTCGAAAAAATGTTACCAGTGCTTGCCGCACGTCTTTATATTGCGCATACAGCCGATCGGTAATTTCCTGCTCGCGTTCGTCAGATTCCGTGAGTAATCGATCAATCCGCGTTGTTGTAGAAGCATTGATTGATTCTGGCAAAAATTTGGACGACACAGCAAAAATAAAAGGTTTTGAACGTCTCTAAATCAGCCAGATCCGCTAACTCAAATCGTTCGTAATCTAGTGGTGTTTTGACCGTGCAGTACAGCCGTAACTCGCGATAATTCGAGACAATTACCCAGCGACACCCCTCGGTGTAATTCGCATAGCGCCAGCCCTGCTCAACGGCGCTTTCATTGCCTCGGGTCTTTTTATCGAGATCGATCGCCGCTCCTTTTAGCTCGATCGGCGCGACAATTCGCCCCGCCAGTTTCGCCGCACCTCGATCGTTCATCTGCGACGTAAATAACCCCAACGCCGCATCCGCAAACCCGCCCCCGTTGCCGATATTCCTCTCTGGGTGAAGTTCCCAGGCCACACCGCCCGCTTCGACGATGCCCCGATAGCCCAACACCGATCGAAAAATATCACTCAAAAACTCGCCGTGTAACGACGTTTCCTTGATGTGCGTTAACGTTCCCGCCGTTAATGTTTCGATCCACTGACAGATGATCGCCTGTTTGGCAGCTAAATCAGCGGGAAAATGAAACGCTTTCACCGCATCGCGTAGAGTTTTCGGGTGAAAGAGTGAATGGGGCATGGTTCCAGTCGAACGAATCGGATTCTCGGATGTGATAGATATTCTAATCGGCGTTCTGAGCGCAGTGTTTCACCCTAGGGCGACTCCAGCGCTGTTTTCGCCGATCGCCCTTCACCCTGGAAGCCGAAATACCACAAACTCGCCGCCGCTTCTGCCCGTGTCACCACCTTCTTCGGCTGAAACAACGTCGTATAACCAAACGTGCGTCGTACCACCGACAGATCGCCATTTTGGAAATCCACCAACAGCGCCCGCAGCGCCAGTGGTGTAATTTGCTCCGTATCCTGAAATCCCCAGGTATTTTGCAGGGCGTCGATCGTGGCTGTCGGTAAACTGCGACGCCGATCGAGCGGCACTTTCCACATCACCAGGGCTTCGCGTGTTAGCGGATCATTCGGCTGAAACTGTGTCGTCGCATCGTTACCATTTAGCAAACTCGGCAGGATGCCCGCCTCGGCTAACCCTTGGATAATGGCAAAATCCGGGTCGGATTTCGGTACGTCTTGAAAGGCGATCGTGCCGCTACTCTCGGGCGCGATCGCGCGGATCTGTTCCGACGGGCGATCGGCGTAAATGCGGTTGTGCGCGGCAAATAGCCAGCGAACATAATCGCGACGCAAGGCCGGATCGCTCGGTGCAAAGCGATCACCTTCCTTCGCGGTTAGCACACCGAGTTTCGCAACATCGACAACGGACGATCGCAACGGTTCGGCGATCGCCTCAAGATTCGCCAGATCGCTAAAGCGGGTTGTAGCGGAGGCGGTGGCACTGGTGTCGGGTTTTGTGGTTGGGGTGGCGTTGGGTTTGGGAGATGCTGCCGTGTTCGGGTCGGTATCGGCTGCCGTGTCCGTCGCGATCGCATAATCGATCGCGATCGCCGTCGGCTGACCAGCCTCACCCGCCACGATCCGCACGATCGCGCTGATATTCTCTTGCTGCACCGTAAAACTCGACTCCGCCTGACTGAGCATGATTTGCTGCGTTGTCCACGCCTTGCGTTTCAGCTCCCGCTGATAAAACTTGCGGACAGTCTCGATCGGATCAGGGGTCGTCCAGCGAGTTTGCCAGAGGGACGGCTCCGAATTGCTAGAGAGCTTGAGCGCATCGAGAACTTCGAGATTCACCGTGGAATCTGGGGATGGCTCTGTGGGCGAATCGTCCGGGGCTGGCGTAAGGTCGGTCGCGTCGGACGCGGCAGAAGCGGGGGCGATCACGCCGGTCAAGGTGGCTTCGGGGTATTGCGGGAGTGCGATCGGGAAGTTGTCGGGCAACACCGTCGCGACTCTGTCCGCCATAGCGTCAGAGTTCGCCGACTCCGATGGTGATGTCCCGCTCGGTGATGTCGCACTCGGTGTTGGAGCAGGCGAGGCCGCCATCTCGGATGGTGTTTGCAGTGACGGGTCTGCACTTAAGGAATCTTGAAGCGCCTGACTTCCCGGTAACCCAGCACAGGACGATAGCAGCAACGCGATCGTCAATGCGATCGCCGATTCGCGAGGTAAACGCGATCGCAACACACACAACAAACGACAGTTAACGACAAACACGGCAAACTCCATCAATAGGGAACCTTAGGCCGAAGGTACGGGCTCGGCGAGAAGCGGATCGAGTTCACCGCGTGCATCGAGCGCATGAATATCATCACACCCACCAACATGCTGGTCATTGATGAAAATCTGCGGTACCGATCGGCGACCGGCAGCGCGTTCGGCCATGCGCTGTCGTGCCGCTGCATCCCCATCGATTTTATAGTCCGTGAATGTAGCCCCTTTCCACCACAGCAGCAACTTGGCACGGATGCAGTAGGGACAGGTTTGCCAGGTATAAATTTCGATCACAGCCCGGATGCGATCGTCACGTTTTCCAGACAGGCGATCAATGAGTGTTTGAATCATGAGTTTGATCTAGAGTAGGTCAGTTTAGGTCGTGAATTAGGGCGAAAATCTAAGCGGAGATCAGGCCAGGAATCAATCCAGAAATCAAGTCAAAAAATAGACGTATCAGTTCAATTTCTAGGGAGCATCCCGTTTATGCAACTTGCCCCTCATGCCCCAACCCCACTTCGGCAGAAGTCCTGAAAGACTGAAATTAT
>JAAUPN010000116.1 GCA_012033105.1 Coleofasciculaceae cyanobacterium RL_1_1 | reverse complement strand
GGATGGGGGTCGGGTGCGGGTGTATAACCGGATTTATCGGGAGGTGTTTAATTTAGATTGGGCGGCGAAGGAGCAGGCGAAGTTACGGCCTTATCAAGAGAAGTTTGAGGCGTGGCAGGTTGTTCGGGCAGAAGTACAAAAGGCCGTACAGCCCGATACAGATTCCGAGGTGATAAAAAGAGGCTGGCTTGAACGGCGCAGGCAGCGCAGAGCGAATGAGAAGCAGGCTAAGAGATTGGAAGAAAAATTGCTGTTAGACAAGGAGTTGGCCGCAGCGCGGGAGTGGGCACAAGGGAAACGGCTGGACGATGCGGATTATGATTTTTTGACGGCGAGTCAGGAGGCGCGGCTGGCGCGGATTCAGCAGGTGGCGACGCGGATTCGGAATGTTTCGATCGTGGGTGTGAGTCTCGCGGTTGTTTTGGCTGGGTTTTTGGGGGTGACGGCGCGTCGGGCGACGCAGCAGGCGGAGGAGAGTCAGCAAAGAGCTGAAACAGCACTAGAAAATGTTCGCATCGCAGGGGTTCGCCTGAATAATGAGCGGAAGACCGCCTTAAACCGCAACCAGTACCGCAATCAGCAAAAGCAATTGTTACCGGCAAATTTATGGAACTTGCTGATTCAAACAGATGACATGATCCAGGATGCGTTGCAACAAAACAAAGCTCCAGAGAGTTCCTTTGCCAAACATCAGGCAGCAATGCAGGCACTCAGGGCAGCAAAAATGATTAATGAAACTTGGGTAACAACAACAGGCCATGTCCCCACCCAGTCTTTCTATGCTTACGCTGCCGACGGACTCAACACCACCTTAGAAAACGTTGAACTGCAAACCCTCAACGGTCATTCCGACTCGGTTAATAGCGCGAATTTTAGCCCGGACGGCAAGACGGTGGTTTCCGCTTCCTGGGACAACACCATCAAGCTCTGGAAAGTCGAAAGCTTCGAGGAACTGCTGACCCGCGCCTGCCAAACCCTCACCCCCTGGCTACAAAACCCCAACAGCGACACCACCGACGCCGATCGCGCCCTCTGTAACCTGCCACCCCGAACCCCACAAACCCCTCCCCAAAAACCTTAAATCATGGAAAAAATCAAACTACAACAAACCGTCGGACAAGACGGAATCCTGCACCTACACATCCCCACCGGAATCGCCGATCGCGAACTCGAAATCACGATCATTGATCAACCCATCCCGCAAACCAACTCCATCTCCCTCGCCCAGCCCTACGGCATCTGCGCCAACGACCCGATCGCGATCGATCACCTCGGCATCTCAGACAGCCTCGATGACGACCTAAACCGAAACCAACCATGACCATCAAAGAACAACTCCTCCTCGCGATCGACACCCTCCCCGCCGATCGGCTCCCGGCACTTCTCAGCATCGTCGAATCCCTTGCTAACGCAGCACAAACCGTCGAACAAACCGCTCCCAAACTCACACACACAGGATCAAACCTCTCCACTTATTTCCAGAACCCCGAAAACCGCTGGTCTGGCGACGATCTAGAAGAATGCCTTGAAATTGTGATCAACTCCCGCAGTCCGCTTATGTTCAACAACCGCATTAATCCTTGCGAGACGGCTGAACTAGAAGAGAATGAGCAAGACTAATCATGCTTTTACTCGATACCAATCACTGTAGTGCCATCCTGAACGGCGTTCCGACAGTGCTGAATCGCCTAGCGGAGCATCCTGAAGACTCCATCACAATCTGTTCAATCATCATGGGAGAACTGATTCATATGGCGGCGCAATCCGAACGCCAACGTACAAACTTCCAGTGCGTTCAAGCCTTGATAGACCCTACGATCGTTCACCCCATCGACGAAGACACCGCCAAAATTTACGGCCAACTCAAAGCCGCCGTCTTCGATCGCTACGCCCCCAAAGACCGCAAACAGCGCCGCAGGACAAGCATCGGGAACCTCGGTATCGGCGACAACGACCTCTGGATCGCCGCCACCGCCATCCAACACCACCTCACTCTCGTAACCGCCGATCACGACTTCGCCCGACTCCAACCCCTCAGCGACCTCGCGATCGATACCTGGCTTTAACCTCCTGACGGTAACAGTACAGCCTGATCGCCCGACAGTGATACAGTTTTCGTCAAGCGATCGGCATTGGTTCGAGCGCCAATCCCGTCACGAAAACCATGGCTCAGATCCCCGCTCAGATCCCCGCTCAACCCCTGATCCTCACCGGAATGCACCGCTCCGGCACATCGCTGATGACCTCGCTGCTGCAAGCGATCGGCGTTCACGTCGGCGATCGGCTACTGGCAGGCGATCGAGCCAACGCACCGGGATACTTTGAAGACAAAGACTTCCTCACCTTTCAGCGACGGATCTTAACGGACTGCTGCGATCCCAACGATGGCGGCTGGCCGGATTGGGGCTGGACAGAACGCGAATCGCTCGATCGCAGCAAATTCGCCGATTACCACGACACCGCCCGCGAACTGCTCGCCCGCCAAGCCCGATCACGTCCTGCGGAGGCCACAACCTGGGGCTGGAAAGACCCACGTACGGCACTGATGCTCGACCTTTGGGATGCGCTGATCCCTAACGCGCGTTACGTGTTGGTCTACCGCGAACCGTGGGACGTGGTAGATTCCTGCGTCCGGCTTAAAAGTGGTGTCTTCGATCGTCAACCCCACATAGTGCTACAAATTTGGGCGTACTACAACCGCCACCTACTCGACTTTTACCAACGCCACCGCGATCGCTGCCTGCTCGTCAGCACCCAGGCTTGTCTTGACCATCCCGATCGCTTCACCGAGCTGATTACCACCAAACTCGGCATCCAGATCACCGCACCCCTCACCACCGATCGCGTCGCCACCCTCTATAAACCCGAACTGTTCCACAGCCTCAGCGACACCCATCCCCTCGTCGAAAGCATCCACCACCGTACACCGCAACACCTACGCTGGCTCGCAGATCTCGAACAGACTGCCGACCTCCCAAGCGATCGCGCTGCTCAGTGGCAACAGTGGATCGCACAGCCACCGGAGCGATCGATCGACCTCGTATCCGCCTGCCAATTTCCGGACATTGTTTGTTCCAATTCCTCCGTCACTCCCATTCCGAAGCCTGTCCCAGCCAGCGTAACACCGAGCGTAACACCGAGCGTAACACCCTCCTTAAGCACCGACCCAAGCCCGACGAATGCCACCACCCCAACGGTCGGCCACACCAACCCGCCCACTGTTTCCGTCGTCATTCCCTGCTACAACCAGGGCGAATTTATCCTAGAGGCGATCGCTAGTGTGCAGCGTTGCCCCGAGTTTGGTGAAGATGCGACGACACCACTGTACGAAATTGTGATCGTTAACGATGTGTCCACCGATCCGCTGACCTTGAAGGTGTTGGCTTATCTGCGATCGAAGGGGCTGAACGTGATTGATCGTGAGGTGAATGGTGGGCTGTCGGCGGCGCGAAACACCGGCATTGAACGATCGCGCGGGCGCTACCTGTTGCCGCTGGATGCTGATAATCGGATCGAGCCGGACTATATCACCCGTGCGATCGCGGTGTTTGACGCGAACCCGGCGATCGGGGTGGTGTATGGCGACGTGCGCTACATCGGCGATAAAACCGGCACGCTCGAAGTCCCCGAGTTTGACCTGAACCGCCTTTGTGTCGGTAACTATATCGATGCCTGCGCGGTGATTCGGCGCGAGCTGTGGCAGGATTGCGGCGGCTACGATACGAGCATCCCCGATCGGCTGGGCTATGAAGATTGGGATTTATGGTTAACCGCAGCGGCTAAAGGCTGGAAATTTCACCATGAACCAGCGGTGTTATTTGACTATCGCGTCCGCAATAACTCGATGGTGTCGGGCTGCAATATCCCGGAAAATCGCCAGCGGCTTATGCACTATTTTTGTGCGAAACATATTGATTTATACACCACCAATTTCGCGGATATTTTTGCCCTCAAGGATGCCGAACTGCTCGCCGAACGTAACCATAACGCCCAACTGGATCGCGACAAAACCGCATTACAGGCCGAAATCGATCGCCAAAAAGCCGAACTCGATAGCATCGCCGCCGACCTCCACCGCACCAACCTTCAGCTTCACACCGCCCAAGCCAAACTCCTACCCCTCGAAGCGCAACACCAGGCTGATCGGGCTGAGATCGATGACCTTCGCGCCGAGCTGAAAGTTACCCACGCCCAACTTCACGCCGTTTCGGTCGCCAGTGAACACCACCAACAGGAACGGGATGCCTTGCAACACGAAGCCAACCAACTGGCTCAAGAGCTGACCCGTCTGGATGCGGAAAATAATTTGGTGCGTCAGCTTGCACGGGACACGATCGGTGCGATGCGGACGAGCAAATTTTGGCAACTGCGCGATTGCTGGCTTACCATCCGCAACCCTCTGGCAAATAAACTGGGACGACCTAGCGAAGTGGATGCCGTGGCGATCGCCCTTGAACGTCTCGGTGTTGCCCCCGACTACGTTCCCCTCACGGCTCAACCTCCCGCTGATGTTTACGCCACCTGGCAGCGCCAAAATGAACCCACCGCTGCGGATCTGGTTCGCATGAAACGCGACTGGCAACAGTTCCGCTATCAGCCGACGATTAGTCTTGTCGTACCGGTGTATAACCCCGATCGCGCCTTTCTCGAAGCGATGATCGACTCCGTGCGATCGCAGCTTTACCCCCACTGGGAACTGTGCCTTGCCGATGATCAGTCCAGTCAAACCCACGTGCGCGACGTGTTGGAACATTACCAGGAACTCGATACACGTATTAAGGTGATCTTCCGTGAGGAAAACGGTCATATTTCCCGCGCCTCCAATTCCGCGCTAGAACTCGCCACCGGGGAATTTGTCGCCCTGTTGGATCATGACGACGCGATCGCGCCGCACGCGCTCTATGAGGTGGTGTCGTACCTCAACGCTTACCCCAACACCGACATGATCTACACCGACGAGGACAAAATCGACGCAGGCGATCGCCGCTTCGATCCGTTCTTTAAACCCGATTGGTGTCCTGACTCGTTCCTCTCGCGGATGTACACCTGTCACTTGGGCGTGTATCGCCGATCGATCGTCGAGCAAATCGGCGGCTTTCGTGCGGGGTTCGAGGGCGCTCAGGACTACGATTTTGTCCTACGGTTTACGGAGCAGATCGCCCAGACTGATCGGATCGCCCACATTCCAAAAATCCTTTACCACTGGCGATCGCACGCCCAGTCCACCGCCCAAAATCTCGCGAGCAAAGACTACGCCACCGATGCTGCCCACCGATCGATCGCCGATGCCCTCGATCGCCGCCACGAACCCGGTCAAGTCCTGCCCAGTGGTTCCGGTCACTGGATTGTCCGCTACGAAATCCTCAAACCCGGTCGCGTCACGATCATCATTCCCACCCGCGATCTGGCCGATGTGCTCGACACCTGCCTACGCTCAATTTTCACCCTCACCACCTACGACAACTACGAAGTGTTGATTGTTGACAATGGCAGCGTCGAAGCCAAAACCCGCGAGCTGTTCGATCGCTGGTCAACCAAAGAGCCCGATCGGTTTCGCATCCTGGCCTACGACGCACCGTTTAACTACTCCAAAATCAATAACTTCGCTGTCGAGCATAGCCATAGCCCCTATCTATTATTCCTCAACAATGACACCGAAGTCATCGACGGCGACTGGATCACAGCGATGCTCGAACAAGCCCAGCGCGAATCGATCGGTGCGGTCGGTGTCACACTGCTCTACCCCGATGACACCATCCAACATGCCGGTGTCGTCCTCGGTATCGGTGGTGTTGCTGGACACAGCCACAAAACCTTCCCCCACGGCTCCGGCGGCTACGTTGCCCAGCTTAAGACGATCAATAACTACTCCGCTGTCACCGCCGCTTGTCTGATGTGTCGGCGTGAGGTCTTCGAGGCGATCGGCGGGTTTGAACCTCGCTTACAAATTGCGTTTAATGACGTGGATTTTTGTCTGAAGTTGATTGAGAAAGGTTACCGCAACGTCCATCTCCCCCATGTGGTGTTGTATCACTATGAATCGAAAAGTCGTGGCTTAGAGGACACGATCGAGAAGCAACTGCGGTTTAAAGGCGAGGTCGATTACATGCGCGATCGGTGGGGTGAAATCCTCGATCATGATCCTTGTTACAGCCAAAACTTAACGCGAGTGACAGAAGATTGGGCGATTCGGATCGATTAACACTCGAAGCATCATCCAACAGAGTTCTGGACGCTACGGCTCCCGTCTCGGCTCCACCCCGATCGCCAACTCGATCCCCTCCACCTGCCGCAGCCGATCCAACACTGCCACCACCTGGCCGTGGGGGACACGCTCATCGGCTCGCAAGATCACCCGACGCGGCTCGCGTTGCGGTTCACCTTGCGTGATGGTAGCAACTAAACCATCTAGCTCGATCGCAACCCCATCCAACTGAAGCTCTCCCGTTGCACCGATCGTCACCGTCATATCCGGCAACGACTGCGGGTCAGCGCTGCTTGCACGGGGCAGCACCACCGGTAAACCGTCGATCTGTGAGAGTGTCGCACTCGCCACGATCGTCAAGGCCAAAATCGCAAAGATTACATCGATCGCCGGTAACAGATCAATGCGTAAATTTTGGTCATCATCGCCAGGGAGACGCATAGGGCATTCGTAGGCTGCGGTGGGATTCGCTCGGATTCGCTGAGAGTGGATCGGAGCGGAT
The DNA here is from genome assembly GCA_012033105.1 of Coleofasciculaceae cyanobacterium RL_1_1. Classification (GTDB taxonomy): domain Bacteria; phylum Cyanobacteriota; class Cyanobacteriia; order Cyanobacteriales; family Geitlerinemataceae; genus RDYZ01. The sequence continues at coordinate 6,051 of JAAUPN010000116.1, read as the reverse complement.
CGATCGATGCGTCGAATATAAAGCAAAGATGGATGCGTCGTGCAGACTCTCGCCTGCACCCGCTGATTCGTAAACCCTACAGACCTTTAACGATCGTCATCGCCTCTGACACATGCTTGTCAAACTCCAGCATCGAATCAAAGATGTGACGCACCGTCCCATCTTTGTCGATCACGTAGGTCACCCGCCCCGGCAACACCCACATCACCGCCGGAACGCCGTAGAGCTTCCGCACCGTGTCGCCCGCATCACTCAGCAGCGTAAACGGCAAGCTGTATTTGCTGGCGAAGGTTTGGTGTGATCCCACCGAATCGCCACTGATGCCGATCACCTCAGCGCCTGCATCTTGAAACACCTGGTAGGAATCGCGAAACGCGCAGGATTCTGCGGTGCAGCCCGGTGTGTCATCTTTTGGATAAAAGTAAAGCACGATCGATTTTTTGCCGAGAAAATCACTCAGGCTAACCGATGCGCCCGTTTGAGACTGGAGCGTAAAATCTGGAGCTTTGTCGCCGACGTTGATGGCCATGTTGATCCTGTCGTAACTTAATATTTCGTCATAATATACGACCGTACCCAGTACGATCACCCGCCCCTAACCGAACACCCAACCAAACGCCCCAATCACCCCTCATCCTTTGCCATGCCGGACTATTACAACTCGCCCCAGTGGCAAAACTGCCTACGTCATCTCGGCTGGTGGCGCGGATCATTTACCAACCTGTCAACCGAAGGCGCGATCGTCGGCGATACCCCCACGCTGGTGACCCTCGACGGCGAGGACAATAACCGCAAAATCAAGCAAACCGTCCAGCGTTTCCCCACCGATGGTTCGCCGCCCAGCACGCTCAATCTGGAATACACCACCCTCAGTCGCGGTCTGATTTTTTTCGATAATGGTGCATTTTCCCTGGGGTCGATGCAGTATGCGCCGTTTTCGACGTTTGGGGGCGAGTTTGGCTTTATCGAGGGCGATCGACGCTTGCGACTGGTGGAATTATTTGACGAGAGCGGTCAGTTTTCCAGTGTGAGCCTGATTCGCGAGCGGCGCGACGGGACGGAATCCGCCGATCGTCCGCCGTTGCGTGTGGATGACCTGATCGGCACGTGGGAGGGTGAAGCGGTGACGCATCACTTGGACTACCGCGAACCGACGATGCAGACATCCCGCCTCACGATCGCCCGCGATGGCGATCGTCTACGCCAAACCCTGAGCGCGGGATCATTCCAGCTCGAAACCAGTGCCACGATCGCCGGTAACCGGCTCAATTTTGTCGGTCACGATGGCGCACCCGACCGCCGTATTCTGCTGTTGCCCGACGGCGGATCGTGTAATGTTCCGCTCTCGATTCCGCGCGATCGTCCCTTTTTCCTCGAAGCGGGCTGGCTGATTTCGCCGACCCTGCGGATACGCACGCTGCGCAATTACGATCAGCTCGGCGGCTGCATGACTTTAACCTGCGTGACTGAGCGCAAGGTGGCGTAGCCCGCGATCCACTTTGTCGATTTCGTCGATTCAGCGATCGGCATGATCCGGCGTCCACACCTGACGATCGCCCTGTCCCCAAAAGCCATCAAATTTAGTTACGGCAATATCGCCCAGCACTTGGGTTTGGCAGGCGAGCCGCAGATCGCGATCGCTAACGTGGGGCGGGAGCGATCGCCGGGTGCGATCGCGCCAATTGGCCTCGCTGACGCAACCGGGCGCACCGTCGATTTTGACCGCACAGGTTCCGCACGTGCCAAGGCTGCGACAGTTAATCAGGCTGGCGTTGCCGTTGTAGAGTGCGACGCCTGCATCGAGCAACACCCGACGTAAATTTGCTCCGACGGCACAATTAATTTGTTGTCCGTTGGCTCGTACTGTTGGCATCGTATTTTAAAGTCCCAGAAGTTCGATGTTTAGATTATCAATTTAGGACTAAATTCGTCATCGTTCTGGATTGTCGGCAGAAGTTGAGAAATCAGACTTCTGACCGACCAATGATCTCGGTTGAGCCTGGACGATCGCGAAATGACGTTAAACGCTTGACGAATTCGTTGCAAGCCTCTACATTGGTAAACCGTGGCGGAGAAAAGCGCCACCCAACGCGATGCAGCTTAAAAACTTGCAACTCGTTGAACATAAGCGGAACTGGCGGAATTGGTAGACGCGCTAGATTCAGGTTCTAGTGGGAGTTATCCTGTCCGGGTTCAAGTCCCGGGTTCCGCATACCTAGCCAAATCCTAGACAAATAGCGTCACGATTACGTACATCGTTTTATGTCGTGACAGTAGCAGCAGAGAGTTTTGATGACGCTCTGCTGTTTTGCATTGAAGTGTCCCACAGACAGATCCATCGTTGCTAGCGTTCCTACACTCTCGCGTCGCGATGCTAGAAACGAGGTGTCACGCTGAAATTGTCCCAACAAAACCGTATTGTGGGGCATATTCATGCTTTTGGATTTAAAGCTGCGATCGCCCCACTTCATCACGCTTCAGTGTTAGTCTTGAGGCAAAATGTAACGAAAGCTTGGCATTGTGAACAACCTTAACCATTTCACGAGGCCAAACGCTTCACAACAACGCGGTCAGTGCGCTGTGCTTTGAATTGAGCGAGCTGACCCTACGAACCCTACGAGTCATTAATCATGGACGGATGTTTGCGCGTCGGCCAAGCTGCCCCGGCTTTCACAACAACGGCGGTGGTCGATCAAGAATTCAAAACGATCAAGCTCTCTGATTATTTAGGGAAGTACGTCGTGATGTTTTTCTATCCGCTCGATTTCACCTTTGTCTGTCCGACGGAAGTGACAGCATTTAGCGATCGCTACGATGAATTTAGCCGCCTGGATGCTGAAGTATTAGGCGTGTCGGTAGATAGTGAATTTTCCCATCTGGCCTGGATTCAGACTGATCGCAAATCCGGCGGTGTCGGTGATCTCAACTATCCGCTCGTTTCAGACCTCAAGAAAGAAATCAGCGCCGCCTATAACGTCCTAGAGCCGGAAGCGGGGATCGCGCTGCGGGGTTTGTTCATCATCGATCGTGAAGGCATCATCCAGCACATGACGGTGAATAACCTGGCTTTTGGTCGCAACGTAGACGAAACCCTGCGGTCATTGCAGGCGATTCAGTACGTTCAAGACAATCCGGGGGAAGTCTGTCCTGCGGGTTGGACGCCGGGAGCGAAAACAATGAAGCCTGATCCGGTTGGATCGAAGGAATATTTTGCGGCGATCTAGATTTAGGGTCTAGACCGGGAGATGTTGGCATACTTCTATCTCCATCAGCGCATCACCAAATCTTGACCACGTTTTGATCGCGTTCCCGTTGCACTCGATCCACCTCATCGATCGCCCGCGCATGTTATGGCTCTTTCGTTTAAGCTAACCTCCACTGATTTTCGCGGTGTTGTCAATCGTCGCTTTTGGGCAAACTTTTTACCGTTTCCAGCGACAAATCAGTTTTATTTTGACGTTGGTACGCCCAATTTCAAACTGTATGATGTCACCCACGATCGCGATGTGGAACTACGGGATTATCGCGAACAAACGCCGTTAATGCTCGCCTTTACGCGCATTTTCACCGAAAAACAATACTGTCCGTTTTGTTTTCCCCACCTCCTCGAACTGAGCGATCGCTACGAGGAATTTCGCGCTTTGGGTTTTGAGGTGTTGTTGGTCACGAGTACTGATCGCGCTCAAAGTCGGCAGGTGGTGCAGGATTTGGGGCTTAAAATGCCGCTGCTGAGTGATCCGAGCTGTCATATTTTTCGCGCCTATGAGGTGGGTCAAGCCTTGGGCGCACCGCTGCCCGCTCAGTTTTTGCTCGATCGCGATGGTAAATTGCGCTACCGTCATTTGTTTTCATTTATTGAGCCAAACGCACCGATTGATCGTTTGCTTGAATTGGCGCAACCGTGGGCTTTGGTATCGCCATCAACGTTCAATGAAACAAGACTGACGGTCAAGGATCAACAGGAACTTGTTGAACTCAACGCCGTCAACCCTGAAACCCTTAAGCCTGAAACCCTTAAGCCTGAAACCCTTAAGCCTGAAACCCTTAAGCCTGAAACCGTTGAACCCGGAACCAGCGAACCTGAAACTAACAAATCCGAAATCGTTGAACCCGAAATCGAGCCGATGCCGGACAGGTCCGAGGCGATCGCTTTCGCAGCTCAATTCACGCGCCCGCTCGACGAAAGCCAGCTCGAAACCATCGACCCCGAACTTGAACCGCTCCCTGATCTGACGGCGATTGTACCGCTCAAACGCCGTCAACCCTGGCTCGATGATGAAGCCGACGCGATCGCGATCGACGGCGAAATCGTACCGGAACGCCGCGATCGCCGCTTATAACTCGATTAGGCTCGATTAAGAATGATCACTCATCGCCAGCGCTTCGATCGACAGGCGTGCCGCTTGGGACACCTGATGATGGGCATCCTTGGCGAGATAGTTCAGTGCCGATCGGCTTTTGGGCGTGTCGAGCTTACCAAGAGCCTCGGCCAAACGCTGACGCACCAGCAATCTTCCGCTTGGGCAAACGTCAAAATTTTATCCACCGAATCGATCGCACCAATTTCTCCCAACGCCGCGATCGCCGCTTGCTGTAACACCACCTCCGGCGCATCCAGCGCTTTCATCAACACATTAAACGCCTCCGGATTACCCAAATTTCCCAAGGACACCGCCGCGCTAAACCGCACCAGCCAATCCGTTTCTTCGTGGAATGCTCGCACCAGCGGCTCAAAAGCACGCGGATCATTGAGATAGCCCAGCGCCCCTGCGGCATCGGCTCGAATGCCATAATCCGGCTCATTTTGCAGAATATCGATCAAAATGTCGTAGCATTCCTCGGTTTGCTTAATTCCGAGGGAAAACACCGCCATCGATCGCAACGGCACATGCTCATCTTTCAGCACTTTTTTGATCAGCGGTACGGCATCCTGAGCCGGAACATCACGCAGCGAGACCAAAGCGAGCAGCCGGACTTTGGCATCTTCGCTGTCGAGCTGGGCAGAAACGCGGGCGAGATCAACGGACATGGGCAGTTCCAAACGGTATGTTACCAATTGTAAAGATTGTAACGAGCTTGTGACGACGGGCAGGGCGGAAGACCGCACCTAGGCGATCAGAGTTGTCTCGGAGTTGTCTCGGAGATCGCAGCTCACGAGACCCGCGCCGGTTTGAGTCGATCGAGAACATCAAGCCCGATCGCATTCTGAGCTGGGTAGTGCGTTGATTTTCCGGGAGCGGGGCCGTGGTAATCCGTGCCGCCCGTCGCGATCAGATTGTGATCTTGGCAAAGCTGAGCTAAATGGGCGATTTGCTTACGTCCCTGGTGGGGGTGATGAACTTCCAGACCCATTAAACCCGCATGATGGAGTTCTGGGAAAACCTCATCCACCCAACCACCGCGAAACAAATACGGATGCGCCCAAACGGGAACGCCGCCACAGTCTCGAATGAGCGCGATCCCGTCAGCGGCGGAAAATTTCGGATATTCGACACAGACGGGGCCATCGTCACCCAAAAACCGCGCAAAGGCTTCGTTGTTGTCGCGCACGTAGCCAGCGGCAACCATCGCGCTGGCGATGTGGGGACGGCTTGGGGCGATGCCTTCGCCAAACTCTGGAAGCGTCAGCGGATAGCCCAAAGCTGCGAGCCGATCGATCATCTCCTGGGCGCGTTGGTGTCGTCCGTCGCGCCGATCGCGTAGGGGTGCTTCAATCTGGTCACGCTCGGGATAAAAGCCGAGAATATGCAGCGATCGCCCGTTATACACCGTACTCAGCTCCACCGCCGGGACAATCTCGACCCCGACCGTATCGCCCGCCGCTATCGCCTCATCCCAACCCGCGATCGTGTCGTGGTCAGAGATCGCAGGGCCGCGAATCCCAGCGCGCTGCGCGCGTGGTACCCGTCGCCCTCCTTGCCGTACAGCTCGTGCAGCAAATCCGAGGCGCCGTTGATGACCAGGTGCTGGTCGGTGAAGTCCGGGGCGGAATAGACGCAGCCGAGCAGTTGATCAGTTTCAGGTCGTCGAGCGTGCCGTGGTTGTTGAAAC
>JAAUPN010000115.1 GCA_012033105.1 Coleofasciculaceae cyanobacterium RL_1_1 | reverse complement strand
TTGTTAATTGGCGCACACTACGACACCGTCAGCGATCGCTCTCCCGGCGCGGACGACAACGCCAGCGGCTCGATCGCACTCTTGGAGCTAGCCGACCTCTTCTTCGCTTCACCCGACCCATCCAACCCCGCAGCACTCCCAGCTTTCCCGCGTACGCTGCGGCTCGTTTGGTTTGACCTCGAAGAGTTCGGCTTGTTGGGCAGTTTTTATCATGTGGCGCAGCTCGATCGTGAGCTGTACGGTGCGATCGTCTTGGAGATGATCGGCTATGCCTGCGATGAACCCGGTTGTCAGCAGGTTCCATCGGGGCTGGCGATTACGTTGCCCGATCGCGGTAACTTTCTCGGGGTCGTAGGTAGCGCAGAAACGCCGGAGTTGTTGGCTCCGTTTAATGCGATGAGCCAAGCCCGCGACACCGATCGCGATCGTGCCGAACATCCCCCGGTGATTACGTTGGCGGTTCCGACGTTATTGGCGATTTCGCCGAATTTGTTGCGGAGTGATCACGTGCCGTTTTGGGCGCAGGGGATTGGGGCGTTGATGGTGACGGATACGGCGAATTTTCGGAATCCGAATTACCATCGTTCGAGTGATACGGTGGAGACGATCAACCCGCAGTTTTTGGGGGATTCGACGCAGGTGGTTTTGGATGCGGCGATCACGCTACTGAAAAAATAATTCATCCCAAACCTGACCTTTTCTTTAGAAAAAAAATCTGGTAAGAATTAGCAGCGTAGTTTACCCTAGAAGATCGGACTTTAAAAGCAGACTTGGGGACTACACGCGTGAGTCACAGCGATCGCACCCCGGTCACATGCGGTCGAAGCTGTGAACCCCCTAGCAAAGAACTGAAATCACAATGGCAAAGCGTATCCAACTCTTATTAAACCAGGACGTTAGTAAACTCGGTCGCAAAGGCGACGTCGTCGAAGTTGCTCCCGGTTATGCCCGTAACTTCCTGATCCCCCAAAACCTCGGCGTCAACACCACGCCGGGAATCCTCAAGCAGGTCGAACGTCGGAAAGCCAAAGAAGCCGAACGTCTCGCCAAAATTAAACAAGAGGCTGAAGATCGGAAAAAAGCACTCGAATCGGTGGGTCGCTTCAAAATTGCAAAACCCCTCGGTGAAGGCGATTCAATTTTCGGTACGGTGACCGATCGCGAAATGGCCGAAGCCATCCTCGCCAGCACCGGCCAAGATCTCGATCGTCGTGGCATCACCATGCCCGAAATCAACAAGCTTGGTATCTACAAGGTGCAAGTGAAAGTACACGCTGAAGTCACGGCAGAAGTCGAAGTTCACGTCACCCCGCTGTAAATCCGTCGTTGTCGCCCACGATCCACGATCGATTCGCCAAAAAGCCCCCGCTTCTACTCAAAAAAAGCGGGGGCTTTTGATTGGCTCAAGCATTAACCCGAAAACCAACCCGATCATCAACCCTAGAACAGTCGATCGAACACCCGAATCACATTGCCCACCCGCTCCAACGTATTCAGCATCGAATCGAGACTGTCGATCGTGTCCGCCTCCGTCGGCTCGCTCACCACATACGGCTCCGCCAAATCCGGCGACGGCGACATATCCACATCCATGCTCAGATACATCCGCTGACTCGCCATCAGATCCATCGCCGTCCCGATCGGAATCGCATAATTAAATCCCGGCTTGATCATCCGCGAAATACTCGCCGCTTCCTCATCCGTCATCCCCTCCGTTTGGATCTCCTCCGGCGAGGCATAATCACCCATGCCATGCACCCCAACCACACGACCCGCCGAGTCAAATACACCACTACCACTCATACCGCGCCGCGTCACGTTGGTGTAAATCATCTGATAGCCATCCACCGGATCATTGAGGAAACCCGAAATTCGCCCATCCGTAAACTGACGGATGAGCTGTCCCGTATTCCCCGGCGCAGGCCAACCTGAGATAAACACATCCTGACCCTCCGTCGTTTCCCCCGGAGCCAGTGTCGCCACCTTGTGCTGATCCTCACTGACAAATTTCAACACCGCGAGATCCGCACCGGGCATAATCATCACGTCATCGAGTTCCACCGCATAGGCTTGGTTGCCGTAGGTTCCGACGATGATCGACTCCGCACCCTCGACCACATGGCGATTGGTTAGGACGTAATATTCGTCGCCATTATTAGAAAAAATGAAACCCGAACCGTGACCGGTTCCGTCGCGGTATTCCGACACGATCAGCGTCGTCACCTCACGGGCGATATTGTTCACCTGAGCGCCCGTCAGCGCCGCTGCGCTTTGGGGCAAGGAACAGACGATCGCGGTCGCCGCTCCGCCGATCAGTGCCGTTAAATGTCGCTGAAAAACCATAGCTAAAACACAATCTCAAACTAGATTGATTTACGTTGATTCGCACAACGATCGCCCACGCGATCGCGCTGACTTCACCCTAACAGGTGAATTTTAATCGCGACAACACACAACGCAGGTAATTTTACGGAACGACTGGCCGCCTCTAGTTACGATCGGCAAATCACACTATTCCGGTACAATTTCGCGATACAGCTTGTCGTACTCCATCGCCGATTTCGTCCAGCTAAAGTCCTGACGCATCCCGCGCTGTTGTAGCTCGCGCCACTTATCTTTGTAGCGGAAACTTTCGTAAGTGCGAACGATCGCCGAAAACAAATCCAACGGCTCGTAACGATCGAAACAGAACCCCGTCCCGCTATTGTTCATCGGATCATGATGCGTCACCGTATCCACCAGGCCGCCGGTACGCCGCACGATCGGCACGCTGCCGTAACGCATCGCCATCATTTGGCTGATTCCGCACGGCTCAAACCGGCTCGGCATCAGGAATGCATCGCTACCGGCATACACCCGCCGCGACAACCGATCGTTATAGAGCAAATACACCGACATCCGATTACGATAGCGGGCGCTCAGTTGCCACATCTGCGTTTCGTAGTAGCGATCGCCCGTCCCCAGCAAAATAAACTGCGCGTCGGTGTAGGCCATGAAGCGATCGAGAATTTGCAATAGCAGATCAAACCCCTTTTGCTCCACCATCCGCGACACCATCCCAATCACAAACGCCTCGGGATTCGGCTCTAGACCCAGCTCCTTTTGCAGCCCGATCTTATTCGGGACACGCCGATCTAAGTTATCCGCATCAAACGTTTGATAAATTTGCGTATCCGTTGCCGGGTCGTAGCTTTCGTCATCGATCCCGTTGACGATGCCGCTCAGTTTGCCGCTCATAAACGACAGCAACCCTTCGACCTGTTCGCCGTATTCCTTCGTTTGGATTTGCTGGGCGTAGGTCGGCGAAACGGTGTTGACCCGATCGGCAAATTGTACCGCCGCCGCCAACGTGTTGTGACCTTCCATGTACCACGGACACCAGGTCATTTGCTCTAGGAGCGATCGCCAAGGGCCTTGATAGGCCAAATTATGAATCGTAAAAACGCTGCTAATATCCGGCGATTGATGCATCCACACCGGCAACATGCCCGCGTGCCAATCGTGACTATGGACTAAATTGGGCTTCCAATAATTCCAGCAAAACTCCGCCGCCGCACTGGAAAACAGGGTAAACCGCCACCCTTCATTATCCCCGCCGTAAATCGCATTCGGCATAAACACCGGATGGCCGAACAGGTACACCGGCACATCACTATCCGGCAGGCGCGTTTCATACACCGCGAAATCTTGGAACATGGTGTGACCCCACCAAATTGGCTCGCTGGGGATCTCGACCTTATTCGGTAAAAAACCGTAGTACGGCATGAAAATTCGGACATCGTGGCCGAGTTTTCGTAACGCTTTGGGGAGTGCGCCAACCACATCTCCCATGCCACCCACTTTCGCGAGGGGGGCTGCTTCTGCCGCGACGAATAAAATACGCATTGAGGACTTCTCTGAACTGGTGGTCTGCACGGCAGGGACAAATAAACTAGCCCGCAACGCGGCGATCGCGCGGCTAAGATAACGCTCACCGATAGTGACAACGTGTTTAACCCATATTGCAGGGTATCAGAGTCGTGCCGTGTTCTCTCGATTCTTTCTAAATACAAGTTGACATACACGCTGAGGATGTCGCACCCGATCGCCGGGGAACCCCTGTAAAACCATCATAGAATTGACGCAAACTCGCGATCGTTCCCCCGTCTGTTCGTTCCATGCCGTCCCCAATTCAGCCCCCTTCCCGCACCGATTGAATCCACCCACAGGAGCGACTGCATGACCACTGGAATTTGGATTTTAGGCAATCAACTCACGTTTGATAGTGACCTATTCCAGCTTCAAGCCCCAAATCAAGCCCCAGATCAAGCCCCGGATCAAGCCCGCAATCAGCCGATTATCCTGATCGAATCTCTCGATTACGCCCGATCGCGCCCCTACCATCGTCAAAAACTCGTCCTTGTCTGGTCGGCGATGCGCCACTTTGCCGCTGACCTGCGCGATCGCGGCTACACCGACGTAACCTACATCTGCGCCGATCCAGTCAATCCCGCCAATCCCGCCCACAACTTCGCGACACCGCTGCTGAACTGGATCACCGATCGCCAGATCACCACCCTGCGCCTGCTCGATCCGACCGATTTTCCCTTTCGTCGCACGATCGAGGCGATCAACCTACCAGGGACGGTCACCCTGGAGTGGGTCGCGAATGATCTATTTTTCTGGTCAGAATCCGAGTTTATCGCCTGGGCAACGGGTCGTAAACGGCTGCTGATGGAAGACTTTTATCGCTACAGTCGCAAGCGCTTTGAGGTGTTGATGACGCCTGCGTCGGATCAATCCGGCAACGCAGAACCGATCGGCGATCGCTGGAATTTCGATAAAGACAACCGCAAACCACCCAAAGGCAAGCTCAACCCGCCGCCGCCGCTCACCTTCGAGCCGGACAGCATCACCCGCGACGTGATGGCACAGGTGGCCGCGCTCGGCGATTCGCTCTACGGACAGCTCGAACCCTTCGGCTGGGGTGTGACGCGATCGCACGCCCTGCAAGTTCTCGATGATTTCCTCACCCAACGCCTCCCCCGCTTCGGCCCCTACCAAGACGCCATGCTCACCGACGAGCCGACCCTCTGGCACGCACTGCTTTCGCCCTACCTCAATCTCGGTCTCATCTCACCCCAGGAAGTCGTCACCGCGATCGAAACCGCTTACCGCGAGTCGATCGGCAGCGATCGCGAGCTACCCCTCGCCAGTGTCGAAGGTGTCATCCGCCAAATCCTGGGCTGGCGCGAATACATGCGCGGCCTCTACCTCGTTTTCGGCGAAGACTACGCCCAATCCAACACCTTTGAGCATGATTTACCGCTACCGGATTTCTTCTGGGACGCCCGCAAAACCGACCTGAACTGTCTACGCTGTACCCTTTCACAACTCGAAGCCAGCGGCTACGCCCACCACATCCAACGCCTGATGATCCTTGGCAATTTCGCCCTGATTGCGGGCATCAATCCCCAGGCGATCGAGCAGTGGTTTCACGCAGCTTTCATTGACGGCTATGACTGGGTGATGCAGACCAATGTTTTGGGGATGGGTGTGTTCGCCGACGGGGGCAAACTGGCGAGCAAACCCTACGCGCCTCGGCGAACTATATCAACAAAATGAGCGATTATTGTCGTGGCTGTACGTACGATCGCAGTGATCGGCTGGGGGAGAATGCTTGTCCTTTTAACTATCTCTATTGGGACTTTCTTGATCGTCATTACGATCGGCTGAAATCCCAAGGACGTATGAATTTAATCCTGGCACAATTGCGTAAAATTTCCGACATTGATCGACAGCGTATTCGTGAAAATGCTCGCCGTTTTCAAGCAAAACTTTCTCAAGTATCAAAACTTCACTCCTAACGCCAGACTCTTGGAGTTTCTGAAATTCTAATAGGTCTCAATTCCTTCGCTTGATTTGTTTTTTAATTGAGCGAATCGGGGTGTCTTTAGTGACTGGATTTCACGCTACAAAAATGCATGATGAAAGACTTAAACTCAAGTGGCTTGAAAATATTGGAGAAACTCCCCGACCGAGCCGATCATAAAACACCAAGCTCCGGCTTTCCTTTCTATTTCAAATTAATCTTTCAAAAGACCATCAAGACAAATTAAAATAGTCAACTTCTAATAATTTCGATCTCTGGAGCCAATCCCTTGGTTACGCACGCCCCAAGCACCCACAATCCTTACGAAACGCAAACCCAGGCGATCGCCCGCGAATTACTCGCCGCAACTCAGCAAAAAGGCAATCTTTTCGCCCAAATGCGCGACAATCTGCGCTGGGATGACAAAATGCTCGACTGGGCGATGAGTAGCCCCGGTTTGCGCGTTCAGCTCTTTCGCTTTATCGACTGTTTGCCCGCACTCCGCAGCAAAGCCGAAGTCGCGAGCCACCTTCAGGAATACCTGACTACGGAAGAAGTCGAACTACCCGACGCGCTCAAGAAGCTGATCGGCTTTAGCGGTGGCGATTCGGTTACCGGTCAAGTGGCCGGAACCACGGTGTTAACGGCGACCGAAGCCCTGGCGCATAAGTACATCGCCGGGGAAACGGCCAAGCAGGTGATCAAAACCGTGGAGCAACTGCGGAAAGACAAGCTGGGCTTTACGATCGACTTGCTCGGCGAAGCGGTGATCACCGAAACCGAGGCAGAGCAGTATTTCGCGAAATACGTGCAGCTCATGGACGACCTGACCGAGGCGGAGAAACGCTGGGGTACGGTGGCACAAATCGACACCGCCGATGGTGAAAGCCTGCCCAAGGTGCAAGTCTCGGTTAAGCTTACGGCGTTTTATTCGCAGTTTGATGCGCTGGATGAAGCGGGCAGCGAGGCGCGGGTCGCGGAGTGCGCTCGTGAGCTGTTGCGTCATGCCAAAAAAGTCGGTGCGGCGATCCATTTCGACATGGAGCAGTACGAATACAAGGACATCACGCTGGCGATTTTGAAGAAAATCTTGCTAGAAGATGAGTTTCGTGATCGTTCGGATATCGGCATGACGATCCAGGGGTATTTGCGCGACTCGCAAGAGGATTTACAAGGATTAATCGAGTGGGCGAAACGACGCGGTACACCGGTGACGGTGCGACTCGTGAAGGGCGCGTACTGGGATCGTGAGACGATCCGCGCTCAACAACACCACTGGACGCAGCCGGTGTTTAACGACAAAGCGGCCACCGATGCCAACTACGAGCAGTTAACCCGCCTGCTGCTGGAAAATCACGAGTATCTCTACGCGGCGATCGGCTCCCACAATGTGCGATCGCAAGCCCTGGCCTGCGCGATCGTTGATGAGCTAAAAATTCCCCAACGTCACTACGAAATGCAAGTGCTGTACGGCATGGGCGACAAGGTGGCGAAAGCTTTGGCCGATCGTGGTCATCGCGTCCGCGTTTACTGTCCCTACGGCGAACTCCTTCCCGGCATGTCCTACCTGATTCGCCGTCTGCTGGAAAACACCGCCAATAGCTCGTTTATTCGTCAAAGCCAGGAAGATCGCCCGATCGAAGAGCTTATCGGCGCACCCACTCCCGACCCTGACAAACCCCAGGTCGCCGCCGAAGCGTTGCCCTTCCCCAACGCCGCCGACACCGATTACGCCGATCGCGATCGTCGCGCCGCCGCCTTCCAAGCCCTCACGAAAGTCCGTCAGCAACTCGGCAAACACTACAAACCCTGGATCGCAGGCGAGTACGTCGAAACTGACGCCGAGGTCGATTCGCTCAATCCCTCGAACTTTAGCGAGACGATCGGCACGGTGGGGCAAATTTCGATCGAACAGGCCGATCGTGCCATGGCCGCCGCGAAAGCTGCCGCGAAAGACTGGAAGCGGACACCGGTACGGGAACGCGCCGGAGTGTTACGCAAGGCAGCGGAACTGATGGAACAGCGTCGCCACGAGCTGAACGCCTGGATGATGCTCGAAACCGGCAAAACCTTCCGCGAGGCCGACCCGGAGACCTCCGAGGCGATCGATTTCTGTCGCTACTACGCCGACGAAATGGAACGACTCGACGGCGAAACCGCCTACGATGTCCCCGGCGAAACCAACCGTTACCACTACCAACCGCGCGGCATTACCCTAGTGGTGTCGCCCTGGAACTTCCCCCTCGCGATTCCCACCGGCATGACCGTCGCCTCCCTCGTCGCCGGTAACCCGACCCTCCTCAAACCCGCCGCCGTCTCCAGCGTCATCGCCGCAAAACTGGCGGAAATTTTAATCGAAGCCGGTGTTCCGTCCGGTGTTTTCCAGTTCGTTCCCGGCAAGGGTTCGACGGTGGGGAACCACCTGGTCAAACATCCCGATATCAATACGATCGTCTTCACCGGCTCCCAGGAGGTCGGCTGTCAGATTTTCCAAGAGGCGTCGATTTTGCGTCCGGGTCAGAAGCATCTGAAGCGGGTGATCGCCGAGATGGGCGGCAAAACGGCATCATCGTCGATGAAAGCGCCGATCTCGACCAAGCCGTCGCCGGTGTCGTCCAGTCGGCTTTTGGTTACACCGGGCAAAAATGCTCGGCCTGTTCGCGGGTGATCATTATCGAGTCGGTGTACGACAAGTTTATCGATCGTCTGGTGGAGGCGGTGCGATCGCTCAATGTGGGCGATTCGACCCTACCGGGAACCCAGGTCGGCCCCGTGATCGATGCCAGCGCCCAGGCAAACATTCGCCGCTACATCGAGACGGGCAAAGCCGAGGGCAAACTGGCGATCGAGATGGAGGTTCCCGACACCGGCTATTTCGTCAGCCCAACGGTGATCACCAACGTCGCGCCGGATGCCACCATTGCCCAGGAGGAAATCTTCGGGCCGGTGTTGGCAGTCATTCGCGTAGCCGATTTTGACACGGCGTTAACGGTGGCGAACGGCACGAATTTCGCACTGACCGGCGGGATTTATTCGCGCACGCCGTCGCATATCGATCGCGCCAAGGCTGAGTTTGAGGTGGGCAATCTCTACATCAATCGCGGTACGACGGGGGCGATCGTTTCGCGTCAGCCGTTTGGCGGGTTCAAGCTGTCGGGGGTTGGCTCGAAGGCGGGCGGCCCGGATTATCTGGCGCAGTTTTTGGAGCCGCGCACAGTGACGGAGAATGTGCAGCGTCACGGGTTTGCGCCGATCGAGGGGGCTGAATAGTTCGCGATTTAGCTAAACTGATGGGGTGGGCGATGCCTACCCCTCAGTTTTTGACAGTTTTGAGGGTTTACTGATGATTCAATCGATCAATATTGACGATGATTTAATCGCCCAGGCGACGCAGTTAAGCGACGCGGGGGATCTGAATGGGGTAATTGAGATGGCGCTGCGTGAGTATATCGATCGACGGCAGCGTTTGCAGATCGTCGATTTATTTGGGACGATCGATTATGACGAATCGTTTGATTACAAGATGCAGCGCCAGAAACCATGAGTGTGATTGTTGACACTTGTATTTGGTCGATTGCGCTACGTCGTCAGAATACGTCCACGTCGATTTCGCACAGTCTTAGTCGGCTAATCGAGGCGAATGAAATCGTAATGCTCGGTGCGATTCGCCAGGAGATTTTATCGGGTATCCGAAATCCAGCGCAGTTTGAGAAGTTACGCGATCGGCTGCGGAGGTTTACGGATGTTCGTGTGACATTACAGGATTATGAACTCGCGGCAGAATATTTCAATCTTTGTCGTCGCAAGGGGGTTCAAGGCTCGAATACAGATTTTCTGATCTGTGCTGTATCATCGCGTCTTGGGGTAACAATTTGGACGATGGATCGAGATTTTGAAAATTTTCAGCAATATCTACCAATTGAATTAGAAAAATTTTGAGGGGCAGAATAGTTCGCGATTTAGCTAAACTAATGGGGTGGGTAATGCCCACCCTACGGCAGCTCTTTACATGGAGAAATATTTTATGGTTTTGGCCGATGTTTTAGAGGCGGCACGGCAGTTGTCGCCATCGGAGCGACAGGTTTTGGCACAGACGTTGCTGGATGATTTGGAGGAGCGTGAGGTGGAGCGCCCAAGTTTGGCGGGGCTGTTTGCAAAGCTGCGTGAGGTTTGCGAGGAAGAGGATTATGAGTTGGAAATACCGTCACGTGTCGATCGCGATCCTCAATTTTGGGTGGAGGAGTGAGCCGCTTTCTGGTTGACACCAATGTAATTAGCGAGCTATCACGGCCACGCCCAGATGCGAGAGTGGCGGCCTGGATGTCAGCGCGTGAGACGATCGCGCTCAGTGCTGTTTCTGTCGAGGAGGCTGAGTTTGGGCTTGTGGTGCGTCCAAAGGAGTCGGTACGGCGGGTTTTTGAGGAGATTTTACGGGGGTGTTGTGTTGTGTATCCAGTCACGTTTGAGATTGCGCGAGCGCTGGTGAGTTGCGTGGCAGTTTACGGCGGCGTGGGATGACGCGATCGCAGCCGGATATGTTCATCGCGGCGACGGCGTTGGTGCATGGGTGTGTTGTGGCGACACGGAATGTGAAGGATTTTGAGGGATGCGGTGTGGATGTGTTGAATCCGTGGGAGTTTTAGGGGGCGATCAGTGGTTGGGGTTGCGTACGGTGACGGGGAATGTTTAGCGGTATGGGTTTGCGTTGATCGAGGGGGCTGAATAGTTCGCGATTTAGCTAAACTGTGCTGGGGCAGGCATTGCCCACCTTACGCCTCCGGTCCTCACAAGTTCTCGTGTGTGTGCAATGCTGCACGCCGCATGAGCTTTGTTCTGCTTAAAAGCATATTCTTGAAAGTGTAGGTTCTTTAAACAACTACAATGAAGTTTCAAGAAATTGTCAGCCGGATTGAGATAGACCCTGCGAAGCTCACTGGATATTCTCTTAATCCTGAGAACAAGACAGGACGCCACAAGGCTCGCGTCTTCCAGAGTGTTTTGGGGATCACTCAAGAGAACTACCAGATTTTGCTCGACCAGATCCGGGCTAAGGTTCTGGATGCAGAGGCTAGTTTTGGGAAGAGAGACCAGTATGGACAGAGGTATGAGGTTAAAATAGAGGTGGAAGGTGTGAAACCAGAAATGCGTGCACTTGTCTTAACAGCTTGGATAGTTGAGGTACAACGTCCGGCAGTTGGTCGATTAACTACAACATATATCGTAGATAAATGAGCCATGACACATCAAACCCCAGAGCTATTCGATATCATCCGATGCGAACGTGATTTCCCTGAACTTGGCCTATTAGAGGCAGATGAAGGAGCGATCATTGAATGTCATCCTGGAGAAGCCTATGAGGTAGAGTTTTCTGACTCTGATGGCATAACTCAAATAATGACGGTCATTTCACGGCGAAACTCAGTCTTAAGTTGGGTTCCTTGCGAGGGTATTTGGCTTCTTCACGACTTATCTCAACGACTTAAGGAAGTATTTGATTTAATTGAGAAGCAAGGTAAAACGTTTATTTCTGCGTGCCTTTCTGCCGATGCATTAGAAGATGAGTTAGATATTTTCTTAGATGTGTGGAGTGAGACTTTAATCCAAAGATATTCTTCACAGGAAGAGATGTTGGGCATGAGCTCCAGAGAATACTATCTTTGGCAAAATAACCCAAAGATATTGCCATGGATTTTTAGAGCTCATCGTAATGGAATAACTTTAGATTCAGAAATTCAACTAGAGCCCCAACCATTAGTAGCAAGAGCAGAAGAACCAGAGGAAGTATCTAAGCTAGAAAAGTGGTTGGAGTCTTTGGACTTTTAGTCATGCAAGAGATAGAAAAATTCGCTAGACTACTTTTGAAGCGGCACAACCTAGAGCCACCATATGATCTCTTATCTCTGGCTCAGTACTATGCAAATGTGAATTTTATACAATTCCCCTCTGAGGTCGGCCAGGTCGATGGAGTAACGCTTGGAATCGGGGAACAGTCTCGTCCTACCATTTTGATAAACTCAAGCTCAAATAAGCCCGAGAAAAGGAAAAGATTTACTTTGGCCCATGAGTTAGGCCATATCTTTATTCCTTGGCATACCGGCAGAAGCATCTCTAACTTCAAAACTGCCACTGATACAAATAGTGAGTATGGATTGATGGAGAGAGAAGCAAATTATTTCGCAGCCGAGCTTCTGCTTCCATCCACATGGGTTGCAAAAAAATATCAAGAGTCAGAATGCTTCGCTAGCTTTGTGGAAGACATACATCATGCAGCACAAACCACAGCAAAGCCTACACTGATCAAAGTACACAGTGTGGTGAATATCCCTATCATAAGTTGCGAGATGAGATTCGGATTTATTGAAAAGATATATCGTTCTTCAGATAAAGTTCCCACCCGAGAGCTGGAAGGAAAAACGGAAGAGGAGGTAGACAGCCTCGTCAAAACAAGTAGTCATCGAGGTCTCTTCTCTCTTGATGGCAGGCCGTATAAATATTTCGAGTTTTGCACGCTTCGTTGTCCAGATATAAGAGAAGATTTGAGGAGCTGGCGAGAAATCCTCGATTTTATATTGAATGAGGTCGGGATCTCAGAATCAGAGCGCACATTAAAAATACAAAGTGTTAACGGTGTGCTTGGAGCCAAGTTTAACGATGTCCAACACTTAGCATATGACCAGGCTTTTTCGGAAATAATGCGTGCGTATGATGGACTGAGCCACCATCACAATGTCGCATCGCACAGGCTTTTCCCTCAATACGTTACAAAAAGAATTTATGAACTCAAGGAACGCCGCTCCAGCAAGAAAAAGGCTTCATGAAACCTCTGGTCTGGTTGATACTACTCCACTATTTTTCAGTTATAGGGTACGTTTTTAAATTGAAACGGTAGCGTGTGTTTCGGTCACCCCTACCAGCCAATTCCAACACAACACAAACTAGACCAAAACGCACCACCACCATATTCGCTTTCCCGCAACATCCCCAGTGCGTTACAGCCATTCAAAACTATCGGCCATTTCCATAATCTTCCGTAGCCGCAACACACCG
>JAAUPN010000007.1 GCA_012033105.1 Coleofasciculaceae cyanobacterium RL_1_1 | reverse complement strand
TTAATACTGATTGCCGTCATTCAGGTGTCAACACACACAATGTGAATTTTTCTTGCCTGAAAAGATATGTTAGATTGATGGCTAAACTTACTGTTTGAGTCCATCAAAATTCATGGTTTCTCTACTACGCCAAAGCTTGGCTTTTCTGATACTGACACTCGGTTACCAGACGATCGCCGAAGCGGGAACAATCACAGGCTCTGTCAGTTCAGATACCTATAAATTTTCACCCAACAGCACCGCGAGTGAAATTAGCGCTAGCGGTGCTTTTTCCATGACCTATGGCGATACAACAATCTATGTTGGAACACATCAAGCCAACGCAAACAACCAGAATGCAATCATCGCCAGCATCACTGGAAATACGATTAACTGGATCAAGGCTGATTATGAAAATTTAGGTCCCGATAGTGATGCACGGGGACTCGTTTGGGATGGCTTGAATCTGTATGTGGTGTTGACCATCGACGGTGGCGCACCTCTAGCCGATGGTGGATTAGAGCGCTTCACGCAAAATGGTTGGCTAAATAGCTATGGTGCGGGTGGTGGGGCACAGGCGAGCGTCCTTTTAAAACTTGATCCGAGCAATGGTGGTGCGGAAGCAGGGACTTTTGTACATGCCAAACTATCCTCCGGTAGCACAAATACGATCAGTCCTACGGGACTGTCGTTAGTCGATGACAAGCTCGTATTTGACGGTCTTTCGTTTTTCTCGCCGCTACGTGCCGATAAAACGGCAATGGAATGTGATGGGAGCAGTCCCTTTGACTATCGAGCAATTTTTAGCAGCGATTTATCCACTGTGATCTCGAGTGAGGCTGTGCGATGCGACGGTCTCACAGCATTGACAGATATTAATGAGATTATTGGCGGTGATTCGGGAACAGGCGGTGATTCGGGAACAGGTGGTGATTCGGGAACCGGTGGTGATTCTGGAACCGGTGGTGATTCGGGAACCGGTGGTGATGGTGATATGCAAGATGTACCGGAACCTGCTGTGGGAATTGGATTAGCGTCGATCGCCCTATCGTTGCGTCGAATGCGTCGGGGTAAACGCGCTTAAACGTAACAAGCGATCGCTTGAGAGGCAGGCTTTAGCGCCATGTGTTGTCTCTCAACCTCCATATTGGTTTCAAATGCCGAGGTCTGATCAAGACCTCGGTATTTTTGTTACTTTCGATACTTTTTGATCCATGCCATCGATTCGCTAAAACGATTTGTTCCAGCGATCGCACCCGGAGTTAGGGCGACATTTTGGAGGTTTCAACGTCGCTTGAGAGCAGGGACAATTGACCAAGTGTCCACGCTCTCAAGCAATACATTAGACAGATTACGCCATTGTTTTAGTCAATCTCTAAACGCTAGGTCGACCGGTTCATAAGCTTTTGAGCTTAGATCTCTGAGCCTAAATTGAGTTCAGTCCTGGTGTCGGTTTGAGCGTGTCTGATCACACTTTTACGAGTGGCAAGGAGCAAAGCTAGAACTCTTTTTAAAACTTCCATGATTGTGGGCATCGAGTTGTGAATAAGGAAACACAACGACCGATGCAATGGCCGATCTCACATCATGGAAAGTTCAAACATGTCTTTTACGAATCTGAGTTCCTCTAACCCTCACACATCATTACAACAATCTGCCAGAGCGATCGCGCGGATGATGGCCTTAGCGAGTTTCGCTAGTTTATCTTGGGGTCTAGTTAGCGTTCCGATCAACGCAGCTCAGGCGCCGTCTGGTACTGCTCGTACGGAAGAGTCGGAGAAATGTGAATGGCTCGGCGTGTGTGATGCATCCGAAACGTCGAATCATGTTGCTCGTGCGACTGAAAGTGATCAATGTACGTGGTTGGGAATCTGTGATTAAACGCGCCTTGGTCATGGATGGGAATATTTGTCCGACTTGCGGAGTCGAGATCCGGATCTGGCGTGTTGATCAATCCATCGCGGGCAGTGGCTTTTAAAATGGGGGCGCGGAGAACTGCCGATCGGAGTCATTACATGCGTCCTTGATCACTCCCGACTGGTCACGATCGCCAGTTGAGTCCACCGAATGTACGTCCTTGTTGTCATTCGCTTTTCTGTCTCTCCGAGCTTATGCCTCCGAATCTCCAAGAAATTTATCAGGCGTGCAACCCTAGTCAGGTTTTGGACATTCATCGCGACCGGGATCGTCACTACTACATTGACTTAAATCGCGTTCGTGGTGGTGATCCGATCGGTGATATCGAAGCCGCGATCAGTTTGTTTTCACCCCGTGTTCCCACGTGCCATCTGCTCTCCGGTCAGGTGGGCAGCGGGAAATCCGTTGAGCTGATTCGGCTGCAAGCGCTGCTCAGTGAACGTCAATTTCGGACGGTTTATGTCGAAGCGTCGCGCTTGCTCGATATGAGCGATGTGGATGTGGTGGATGTGATCTTGGCGATCGCGAGTGAGTTATCGCGAATGATGGCTCGTTGGCAGATTGAAGCGCGATCGCCAACGCTTGAGGCGATTCTCGATCGCGCCAAAACGATGATGCTCCCATCCGATCGCGAGATTTCGACCTCGTTGCCGATCATCTCGCGATCGTCACTGCACCGTCAGTTGGCCGAGTGCGTTGAGCGGATGCGTGAATATCCCCTACAACGGACGCAGCTACGCCAATTTTTTGATGCGCAACTGCCCGCGATCACAACGGCGATCGCCACCGATCTCGTTCGCTTTAGCACGACTCGATTACGTGCAGCGGGCGATGAAGGGATCGTGATTTTGGTCGATAACCTGGATCGTTTGACGAATCATCCGAAGGCGTGGGGACGGGTTCAGGCGGAATATTTGTTTATCGATCGGGGCGAGTGGCTGCAAAAGTTTGACTGTCACACGATTTATACCATCCCGATTCAATTGCTATTTTCCAAAGAAATTGGCAGCTTGCAAGCGCGGTTTGATGCCGACCCGATGATCATTCCCCTCGTTCCGCTCTATCAGCGCAACGGCGAGATTAATCAAGACGGTCTCGATCCGCTCCGTCAAATCGTCCTGAGTCGAATCTTTCCAGAGGAGCCGCCCGACCAACGCCGCGATCGCCTCGTTGAATTTTGCGATGATGCAGCACTGATCGATTTACTCTGCCTTGCCAGTGGCGGCCATCTGCGTAATCTGTTGCGTTTGCTGCACCGCTGGATCGAAAAAGAACGACGTTTGCCGCTCTCGGCCTCGGGTTTGCGGGCTGCGATCGCCGAGCGACACGCCCAAATTAGCCTCAGCCTTTCGCCCGCCGAGCGTCTCATCCTCGGACAGATTCACACGCACCCCCACACGCGCGTCCAAGAGATCCCGATCGATTTTGTCCGCAATGGCTTGGTTTTGGAATATCGCGATCAAGACGGCTCATGGTTCGCGATCGACCCGATCGCCTACGAACCTCGCGATCGTCTACCGCTGTAGCTAGGGTCTATCCCGACACTAAACCCTGATCCAGACGAACCGTATCACCCCCAATTTCCGAAAGGTAAATCGTTGTAGGTTGTGGACGAAATTGATGTTATGGGTCGTGTAAATTTAGCGTGAGACAAAAGCTAAACCCCAGGTAGCACAAGCCTTGTGCTGAATTGCGATCAAGACACCCACACGATCTGGATTTGTCGAATTTTACAATGCTATGCATTCATTCTTTTATGCTGAATCCACACTTTTTCATTTGCAAATAACTTTTTAGATAAAGCCTATAACCTTTTACGGGAAAGGATTTGAGCCTCTTCATTTTTCAATGATCAGCAGACAAGTGAGGAAACTTTGACCTATGACCGCACACATAAACCTAGATCTAGAAAGTAAGCTAGGTACATCGAGTTAAAACAAGTGCATCACGACCAAGGCACAGAGTAATCGTAGAGTAATCATTCTCTCTATTCAGACAGTGACGCGTCTGAAGGCGACATCGCGACGACGAATGGCTTTACGGTTGACCGAGAAGGACTCGCGAACAATTATGCGATCGAGCCGGAAGTTTACGCCGAAGTTCCGGGCGATATAAAAGAACGCAATCAAGCGATCGAGGATGATCGGGTGAACAAACGCCGTGAAGTTCCGGAAACGAACGAAACCGGCAAGTTGACTATGGAAGCCGACGATCGAGGCAAAGGAGTCGGCGCGGTATAGATCCGGTCAGCAACGCCAACGAATTACACGAATTGCGACAACGCGATCGAAATATTCATCCCGACACGGAGAACTCAATTCTTATGAGTAGCCAAACCCAAAACCCCACCAACGAATCGAAACCGGCATCACTAGAGCAAATTAGCCAAGATACTCGTGCCACGTTAGAGCAGGAAGCGAAGGCAAAGCTTGACCTCATCGAGGCGCGTCTTGAGGAAGTCAAAGCCAAGGCGAATACTGCGAAGGCAGAGGCCAAGGCGGAATGCTTGAAAACAGCGTCCGAACTCGAAGCCCAACGCGATCGAGCGATCGAATACTTCCAAGGACTCCAAGCGGCAGGCGATGACGCCTGGAAGGATCTGCACTCCAGTTTTGAAGCGGCCTTCGGTGAGCTTCGCTCCGGGGTTGACCGTGCGATCGAACACTTCAAGTCAGCGGCATCGTAACTTTTCCAGACGATTGAGATCACCTAGATTTGATTCAGCGAGATCCCATCACACCAGAATTTGACTGGAATTTAAGAAGACATTCAAATCATGAATGTCTTCTTTTTTTGCGTTGTTTGCATTGTTCGTGCAGATATTCTGTCTGAACTAGATACACTCTGATGGAACCAAGATTGATGGCGATCAAGCGCGAGCGCGATCAATACCCGATGTCTCTACCCTGCCAGACTTAGATCTGACCATATCAGCCAGAAACCAAAACCCTGAACACCATGATCGATATCTCTCCGATCCGACGGATGCTTATCCTCTGCTTGTCTCTGTCCATCGTGGCCTGTAGCGCCGAGACCGCCACGCAGACGAACAGCGCCGATCCCGCTCTCGATGATCCCGCTGCTCCGACTCCCGAGGCCATTTCGCCCACCGAAGCCGAGTCAGAGCCGGAGATCCCAGCCGCTGAACGCTCCGATCAGCCCAGCGATGGCGCGGAGGCCAACGCCAGCGAGACCAACATCAGCGAGGCCAAGGGCGGTGATCCGGCACTGCTCATCGGGAAATGGGAGCCGATCGCCTACGTGCGACCGGATGGCGTCGAGATGGATTTGGTTGAACTGCCGAAGGAAGAACGGGCAGATTTATCCTGGGAGTTTGGCGAAGATGGCAGCGTTGAAGCTGGATCATCGATCGGTACGGTCGAATTCCAAGACACGACCTTTATCGCAACCAATAAAGCCACAGGTGAAGCGCGAACCTTCCGCTACACCGTCACGGATACCAATCTCTTTGTGATTAATCCAGCCGGTGATGTCTTGAAATTGCAACGCGCCCAGTAGAGAAGACTAGACCCCACTGAATTATTGATGTTTAGCTTTAGCTTGACCTTACGATTTAGAGTTCGACATGAGCCGCTCCCCATCTCAGTTTAACAAACCCGTCCAGCAGGATGCAGCGTTTGGGATTGTCCCGATTTTTATTCCAGAGGCGGCCACGATCGAAGATATCGACTACTTCGAGTATTTGGTCGTGCAACATCATGCGGGTCATTGGGGTTTTCCCAAGGGACACGCAGAAGCAGACGAAGCACCCCAAGCGGCGGCCTGCCGTGAATTTTGTGAAGAAACGGGCATAGACTCCGCCGATTTTTTGCTGTTGCCGGGGCCGTGTCTCCAGGAACGTTATCGCATCGAAAAACGCAAGCGGATCATCGACAAAACGGTGACCTACTTTCCGGCGCGGGTCTGGACGAAAACCGTCGCGGTGCAGCCGGAGGAAATCTGCGCCTATGCCTGGGGGAACTATCACGAGACGTTCGATCGCCTGACCTATGAACCGATCAAGTGTGTTTTGCGTGAAGTTCGAGCCACCGCGATCGAGCGCTTCAGCGATTTCTGAGCCGTTTTCAGCGATGCCGAGCTAGCGAACCGGTGAACCGTTAAACCGGCGATCGCCCTACTGTTGCACCAGTTTCATCAATGTTTTTTGGGAGGACTGCTCCGCATCGGCAGCGGGTGGCTGACGCTGAACATAAGATCCATCCGCCTGCAACTCCCAGGCTTGGCGATTATCCGACAGCATAATGCCGAGGATTTCCTGCAAATCTTTGACCAGATCCGGATCGAGAATGGGCGTGATCGCCTCGATGCGACGGTTTAAATTGCGCGGCATCCAGTCGGCACTACCAATAAACAGCTTTTCATCACCGAGATTATGGAAGTAAAAGATGCGTGAATGTTCGAGAAAACGACCAATGACACTGACGACTTTAATGTTATCGCTGACACCGGGGACACCGGGACGCAAACAACAGATCCCACGAATAATCAGATCAATTTGCACGCCCACCTGAGAGGCTTCATACAGTGCCGCGATGATTTCGGAATCGACCAGGGAGTTCATTTTAGCGACGATGCGCCCGGTTTTACCGTGGCGGCAGTGGTCGATTTCCTGGCGGATCAGCGAGAGCATTCGCGATCGCATATTGACCGGTGCGACCAAGAGTTGACGGTAATCGGTTTGACGCGAGTAGCCGGTGAGATGGTTAAACAGATCGGTGAGGTCGGCGCCAAGGTCTTCGCGACAACTGAGTAAGCCCAGGTCAGTATAAAGTTTGGCCGTTTTGGGGTTGTAGTTGCCGGTTCCGATGTGGACGTAGCGGCGCATGATGTTCTTTTCACGGCGAACCACCATCGAGATTTTGGTATGGGTTTTGAGACCAACCAAACCATAGACCACGTGAACGCCTGCACGTTCGAGTTTTCGCGCCCAAAGAATATTATTTTCCTCATCAAAGCGGGCTTTGAGTTCGACGAGTACCGCGACTTGTTTGCCATTTTCGGCGGCATCGACCAAGGCACGAATCACAGGCGAGTCGCCGGAGGTGCGGTAGAGCGTCATCTTGATCGCCAGGACATTGGGATCATGGGCGGCGATTTCGATGAAGCGCTGAACCGTGGCGGAAAACGAGTGGTAGGGATGATGGACGAGTAGATCCCCCCGATCGCGAATTTCCGCGAACAAATCCCCGTCACTCACATTTTCGGACGGATCAATCCCCTCCGAAAAGCGTCGCAACCGCTGCGGCACCACCGCACTCCAAGGCTCATCTTGATGCTCTGGCAGAGGCAGCGAGGTCAAGGCAAACAAGGCATTCAGCCCCAACATGCCGTCCACGTCATAGACATCGTCGGCCTCCACCTCTAGCTCACGCATCAGCATCGCCCGCACATTATCCGGTAAACCAGACGGAACCTCGACCCGCACCGCCGATCCGCCCCAGCGTCGCTTGCGTAGCTCCTGCTCGATCGCCAACAGCAGATCATCGGCCTCGTCTTCCTCCACCGCCAGATCCGCATGACGCGTCACACGAAACGGGTAATACTCCTGGATATCCATCCCCGTAAACAGCGCTTCGAGATTGTGAGCGATCACCTGTTCGAGGGGAACCCCCGTCCAGATCGCTTCGCCGGTACTCTTGGCTCCCGTCCGACGACCGCTAAGATGATCCGGCAGCTTGAGAAAACGCGGAAACATCTTCGGCACTTTGACTCGTGCGAAATATTCCGTCTGCGTTTCGGGATCGCGGACGACAACGGCGAGATTCAGGCTGAGGTTGGAGATGAAGGGGAAGGGATGGCTCGGGTCAACCGCTAACGGGGTGAGTGCTGGAAAGAGCTGATCGCGAAAGTAGGTATGGAGGTAGTCGCGCTGGGCGGTGTCGAGGTCGATATAGTCGAGCAGGTAGACGCCAACTTCGGTGAGGCGCTGGCGTAAGTCTCGCTGAAAGTGGGTATGCTGCTGCTCGACCATCGGTTGCAGTCGCTGGCGAATGTCTTGGAGTTGCTGTTCGGGCGATCGCCCATCCGCAGTGCGTTTGGAAACGCCCGCAAGGACTTGCTGCTTCAACCCCGCCACGCGCACCATGAAAAATTCATCGAGGTTGTTGCTAAAAATCGCCAAAAACTTGAGCCGTTCGAGCAATGGCGTCCGTTCATCGATCGCCTCATGCAAAACACGAGCATTAAATTCGAGCCAGCTTAGTTCACGG
This sequence comes from Coleofasciculaceae cyanobacterium RL_1_1, assembly GCA_012033105.1. Classification (GTDB taxonomy): domain Bacteria; phylum Cyanobacteriota; class Cyanobacteriia; order Cyanobacteriales; family Geitlerinemataceae; genus RDYZ01. Next base: position 31,195 of record JAAUPN010000007.1, on the reverse strand, counting down.
TTGAAATAATATTGCGGCTGTTTAAGGTCGATCGCGACGGGTTCAGCTCCCGACTCGCTGGCTTTCTGGCCTTGTTTTTTATCCTGCTTATCCTGCAATGGCGCTTTCTTCGAGATCTCTGGCTTATCACTAGCAGGGGGATTCGGCTCCGCTGATTTGCGCGATCGCGGCGAAGGCGATCGGCGTGATTTTGAGCTAGAAGAGGAGTCCGAATTGACGGTCATGGTGTCCCTGAAGGAATGGTGCGTAGCGATGGATAGTTGGGATGCACGTTGGGATGCGTGATTGGAGCGCACGATGGTCAGTCGTGATCTACATCAGATTTACATCAGCGTTGAAATATCACGAGTTGGAAGACGATCAGGCATCGCGATCGCGATCATTGAGATCTGATCTATCTGAGCGGTTTTGACCCAACCCAAACACCTCCGCCTCTCGACCAATCCACCACTCACCAAGCTGCATCAAATCCGCCTGGATATCATCGAGTGCCTGGATATATTCAGCCGGAGAGAGAGTATCGCGCCGCTCCTTGAGCTTACTAAGCCGCAATTGAGCCAGCAGCCAAGGCTTTGATACGCCATCCGTTTGCTCGATGTAGCGGGCAAGATCCTGACTATTCACGTGCTTATAGATCCTAACAACAGGTCGTTAAGGTTAATTTAACGAAATACAACGGATGCAGGGCAAACGCATACTAATTTTCAATGCCCTAAACACGATATTTCGAGCACTGAGCGGAGTCGTTCGCGTAGCGTCTGCGAAGCAGATAGTGCGGCCACTTTTCGCGAGAAACCCAGGCTTCGACTCCGCTCAGCCTTCGACTCCGCTCAGCCTTCGACTTGCCGACTTTGAGTAGAAACATTTTGAGTATGCGTTTGCCCTGACAACGGATGCTGTCGCGGCTTGCTTGTCACGGGTTGGTCGCGACACCGGGCTAAGATCGAGCATAACTATTTTTGCATCCCGTTCCTGTGGATGCCAGCGGCGAACCCATGCTAAAAGAAAATCTCTTTGCGATTTCTCTGTTTCCCTACCTCGGATTTCTCTGGTTTTTAACCAAATCCGGCCAAACCCCAAAGCTCGCACTGATTGGATTTTATGCATTGCTCATCTTTGTGGCGGTCACGATTCCCGCCGGACTTTACGCCCGGAATGTGTACGGCCTAGAGCTAGCAAATGTGGATTGGCTGCACGGTAGCGCTGAAATTTTTCTAACGCTGTCAAATATTTTGGTGGTGCTGGGCTTTGAGCGATCACTCCGATCAACAACCCACCCACCTGACACCACCAAACCTGACATCACCCAGACCCAGTGATTTATCGTTTTTTATTTATCGTTCCTACGCAGAGCGCAGGAACGATGCAAATTCTTTCGATACCCTACGATCGCGACAACGGCACAGAACCTCAGCGATCGCAATCGCCAATGCTAACCCAACTACTCGCACCATCCGCCCAGTGTTCCTTTTTCCAAATCGGCGCATTGTGCTTCAGCGTATCGATCGCGTAGCGGCACGCCTCAAACGCCTCACCCCGATGGGGACAGCCCACCGCCACCAACACACTGATTTCACCAATCTGTAACCGTCCCGTACGGTGATGAATCACCACACGTTCCACCCCTGGCCATTGACGCCGCACCTCGCGCTCAATCTGCTCGAACACCGTGATCGCCATCGGCTCATAGGCTTGGTACTCCAGATAGGTGACCGCGCGTCCGTCGGTGTTGTCGCGCACCATACCGCTCATGACGACGATCGCCCCATTCGCCGAAGTATCCGCCAACCGGTAGACTGCCGCTAGATCAAGCGGCGCAAAGGTGATTTTAAAGCGATCACGCATCGACTCCGGGTTAGTGGCGAGCGGATTGGCGATCGAGGACGGAGGATTAATAGATGGCGTTGCTTCAGCAGTATTCACAAGTCACGAACCAATAGGGATAGCGTTTATCAGCTTACAACTTAGAAATTGCTAAACGTTTAGCACAACATAAGGTCTGACTTTGATGACATAGATCGATCGAGCCGATCGATTAATTCGCCGTCATATGTTGTAAAGAAACCCAACATTCATCAGCACTTACAATCAATCTTGACGATACAACCGATAAACAAACACGTCGTTTGCCGCGATCTCGATCACTGTCCCGTCTAAAATATTCGGGTTAGTTTGGAGAGAAAGAGGAATCCCAACGGGATTTTAAACAGAAACCGACCAAAAAACCTTAATAAAGAGCCAAATGGCCTGACTTCATTCCCTAAGAATATGCCGCTAAGATATATTCATCTGTCGGATGCATCACTCTCCCACTCCACAAACTTATGTGGAATCTCGTCTTTTCGTTCTCCCGACACTCAGTAAACTAGTGTGTACTGAGTGGTATACATAGGTACTTCGCAGATCCCTCCTTCACCAACTTTGTCCGCCTTCTAGTGCACTCATTCCCGCCAATGCGGTGGGTCATTTCAAATTCATGAGCAGTCGTCCACCTTGTGGTTCAAAAGGAACGATTCTAGTCGTTGATGATACTCCAGCTAACCTCGAACTGCTCAAGACGATCTTGACTCGTGCAGGTTATGAAGTGTGTGTTGCCGTGGATGGTAAATCGGGAATTGAAGGCGCTCAGTTTAGCGCCCCTGATTTGATTCTGCTCGATATCATGATGCCGGGGATGAATGGCTACGATGTATGTGCCAACCTAAAAGCGGATGAGGCAACCCGTGATATCCCGGTTATTTTTATCAGTGCGCTCGATGATGCACTCGATAAAGTCAAAGCCTTTGGAGCGGGTGGAATCGATTACATTTCCAAGCCATTTCAGTTTAAAGAGGTGCTAGCACGGGTTCAAAATCAACTGATGATTCGGGATCTCCAACAGCAACTCACGACTCAGAATCAGCGGTTACAACTGGAAGCTGAGATCCGCTTGCGAGCAGAAATGGAGGTTCGATCGCTCAATGAAGACCTGGAAGTACGGGTCAGGCAGCGAACAGAGGAACTGGAAAAATCAATCGTCAGCTTGAAACGGAAGCGCTCGATCGCGAGCATCGAGCCACCCATGACTCGTTGACCGATTTGCCAAACCGCACGTTTCTAATGGCACAGCTCACGGAGGCACTCGATCGCGCCAAGCAAACTCCGGGCTATACCTTTGCGGTGCTGTTCGTCGATTGCGATCGCTTTAAGCTGATTAACGATTCCTTTGGGCATCTTGAGGGCGATCGCATCCTGTGCGAAGTGGCGCGGCGTTTTCATGCGTGCCTGCGCCCCACCGAACGACTGTTCCGCTTGGGGGGCGATGAATTCACCCTATTACTTGACCCGATCGTGTCACCCAATGACGCGATCGAAGCAACGGATCGTCTGAAGCAAGCCCTCTCCAAACCCTTTGAGATCAAGGACTGCCAGATGTTTATGGATGCCAGTATCGGCATCTCGATCGGTAGCGATCGCTACCAGCGTCCGGAAGATTTGCTACGCGATGCGGATACGGCGATGTATTCCGCCAAGGCCACCATGAGCATTAGCTATGCGGTGTTTAACGATGCCATGCGCGAGCAAACCATGCAGCGCCTGCACCTGGAAGCCGATTTACGTCAAGCCTTAGAGCGTCAAGAATTCCGTTTATTTTACCAGCCGATCGTGACGCTCGCTTCCGGAAAGATCATGGGCTTTGAAGCGTTAATCCGTTGGATACGTCCTGACGGAAAACGCATTTCCCCCGAATTGTTTATCGCCGTGGCGGAAGATATGGGCTTAATTTTGCCCTTGGGGCGCTGGATTTTGAAGGAAGCCTGTCGCCAGATGCAGGCATGGCAGCAAGAAGCGTGGGGATCAGAGTTAACGATTAGCGTGAATGTGTCGGTGAAGCAGCTTGCGCGTCTAATGATGGTGGACGAAATCGATCAGGCACTCCTCGAAACGGGTTTGGCTCGATCGTCCTTGAAACTTGAAATTACCGAAAGCCACCTAATGGATAACCAGCAGGTGGTGGCCAATGTCCTCGAAAAGCTCCGATCGCGCCAAATTCCCCTCAGCATTGATGACTTTGGAACGGGTTATTCCTCGTTAAGTTACCTACACCGGTTACCCGTCGATATCCTCAAGGTGGATCGATCATTCGTGCAAAACATGCACCAAGATGCCGATAGCCGCAATATCGTGAAAGCCATCATTTCACTGGCTCATAGCTTAAACATGAAAGTGATTGCCGAAGGGGTCGAAACCGAGGAACACTATCGTATGTTGTCCGAGTTGGGGTGTGAGTTTGGTCAAGGCTATTGGTTTTCCCGTCCTCTGCCAGCCGATGACGCGGCTCACTTGCTGAAGTCTAGGCCTTGCTGGTTGCCATAGTTGCTGTCCCCACGCAGGGAGACCGCTATGCAAGCATTGACGATCGCGGCTAGATCGTGGGCGTAGTGCCGACGGTTCGCTAGGGTGAGCGGGGGAACGTGTAGAAATACCGCATGACAAGTCTGTCTCGACATCGACGGCGTTGCGGGTACTGAGCTGTACCCCAAAACCTGGTAGTACAAATCGTTACAAACAAACTGTCCGGCGTCATGGCTAAGGTCGGTAACTGGGAGCGTCTCGCACCACGCAGCGAGGGGAAGCGAGGTTTGGCGCGTTTGGCCGTTGCGTGTGGCCTGTTGTTCAAGGCTCAGGCGCGATCTCGATTCGGCCATGCCGCAACAGAGAATGACATGGGGCTCGAAGCGTTCAATGTAGTGACAAACTGGCAGGCACGCGGCGGCAGTGTCCACGGGGAGATGACGCAGCAGCAGGGTTTCGGCGGGCAAATCTTGGCGATCGATGGCCTGCTGGATCAGGTCATCGGCGGCGTTTGAGTGCTGATGTGGCAACCATGTATCAAAGGTGGTGATCAAAAGTTGTGCGGCACGTGGAGCGATCGGCTGTCCCCCAGCGGACTGGCACACCATGTGATTGAACATCACGAAACTTCAGCTCCAACGAGTTAATGATGAGGGAAATGATGGTTACAGCGATGATCAACCCTGCTTAAACTCCATGAAATCTCCTGGAAACCGATGACCCGTATCGGTTTGGTCTCATCGGGATTCCGGCTTAAGCTTAAGTTTGATGGTTTGAGCGAAGTGATTGAGTCAAGGGATTCGGAAATCTTCGTCGTACGATAGCTCCATTCTTCTCGATTTGAGTGATCTTTTGCGCGTCCTATGAAACTAAAACGTTCAACTCAAGGATTATTAATTGCGGCGCTGATTCTGGGAACCGGGGTTGCCGTGTATGAAGGGACGATCGCGCCGGAACGTCAAGCGCAGCAAGAGCAAGGCGATCGGCTATTCGCGTTTGACGTGGCGGAGGTGCAGCGTGTGACGATTGAAACGTCCGATCAGGTGCTGCAATTCGATCGGCTCGAAACACCGCTGAATGTTCCCTTGAATCAGGATGGCGAATTTACGACGACGGATTGGCAATTTATCCGCCTTGATCCGGCTGAGAAGTCGGACGATGCAGAATCTCCCGAACCTTCAGAATCTCCCGAACCTTCAGAATCTCCTGAAGCTATTCAAAGCGATGATGAGCCAACGCCTGCCCGCCAAGCCTATATCGATTATCTATTTAACGAGATCGAAGGAGCATCGAGCGATCGGAGCATCGCCGCGCCCGCCAATCGTCGCGCCGAGTATGGTCTCACCACGCCGACCTTACACCTAACGATCGAGCTTAAAAATGGCACGCGCCACATCCTCGAAATCGGCAGCCGTGACTTCACCCAATCCTTTGTCTATGCCCTGCTCAACACACCCGACGACGCCACCCAGCTTGATGTTTTACTCTTGCCGCCCGATTTCATTAACGCTTTTGATCGTGACCTGACCGCCTGGGACGCCACCCAACCGCTCGAATCTGAACTGGATTTACCCGATCCGGCGATCGAGGGTGAAGCTCCTCCCTCAACGGATGACATGAACAGCGAAATTCTCAAAGACCCGATCTATCGTCCTGAACTCGATCGCGACCAATCCCCCGCACCAGAACCAGAACCAGAACCCGACGTTGATGGCTTAAATCTGCCCGAAAGTTCCAACGAAACGGGCAACTAAGACGATCGCCGTCGCTCCTGAAACCAGCGTTGCAACAGCTCACGGCACGGGGCGTCGAGAATGCCGCCGATCGTCGGTACGGCATGATTTGAGGCGGCACAGTCGGGAATATTAACAATTGATCGAACGGCTCCCGCCTTCAGGTCATCGGCTCCGTAGACCAACAAACCCAGCCGCGCCATGACGATCGCCCCAGCACACATCAGGCAGGGTTCGAGGGTGACGTAGAGGGTGCAGTGATCGAGCCGCCATGATCCCAGAGCGCGACCGGCAGCGCGTAACGCCACGATCTCCGCGTGGGCGGTCGGGTCGCCGTCGGTTTCGCGCCGATTCATCCCGGTGGCGATCGCCTCGTTCTGTTCATTCACTACGATCGCCCCAACTGGAATCTCGCCCCGCGATCCGGCCTCGATCGCCAGCGCGATCGCCTGCTGCATCCAGGCTTCATGGCGACCTAACGTAGCTTGTGCCGTCGGGCTGAGGGACACACCGATCGCGTGTGAATCCTCACGATCATCACGGTGGTCTACAGGCTCAATCATCCCCTTCATCGCGGCAGACTTTGGCGCGGAACAGCAGCCGATCGCCGTGACGGTAGCCGCAGTGGGTGACACGCACGCGATCGCCGTGATTGAGCGGATCGCCGATCGGTTGATGTTGCGTCGGGTCAAACTCGGTAAGCTGACCGATCGCGCCGATCGTCTCGACTTGCCAAGAGGCGAGCAGCACCTCGATGGGTTTGAGCAGCGGCACGAGTTTGATCGCGGGCAAGCTGGGATCGCGACGGGCGCGATCGGCGGCCACCGGCCAAAAGGTGAGGAAGGATTCAAGCTGATCGATCGTCTGGGCTTGGAAGCGGTGGTTTAAATCTGTCGCTTGCTGATCCAACGCCTCGCGCAGCCGATCGCATTCCGCCTGCAAAACCGGGGTTTGATCCGGTGTTGCGAGCGACTGATCCGATCCGGCCAACCATGCCAACGCCTCTAAAAACTCCGCACGAGAACAGTCCAGCGCCTGAGCTAAACGATCCATCGTTCCCAGCGTCAGACGATCCAATTCACCCTGACGCACCGCTCGAATTTGCCGAATGGACACCCCCGATGCGACGCTTAACGATCGCCAGCTCGTTAACTGAACCCGCGCCATCAAGCGGCGCAGGGCGGCCTGACGGTCGGGAGGGATCGAGGAAATGGCGTGAGTCATAGCCAGAAAAAAAGAGCGATCGCCCGGATTGTCGCGCTTGATGAGAGAGAAGAGAACAGCCAACGGCTTAACGTGACTTCATCAAACGACCAAAACGTTAATACTTGTAATGAAAGCCTTCGTATTTTCTAATACGGTCTTAAATTCGCGATCGGACTTAATATAAGTTAAGCTTTGACCCTAAACAATTGTTAAGGATTTGGCAACGTCGCGCATCGTTGATCAACAGACCGGTCGCTTGCTGCTCGATCGCCCACACTTAACACCAATCACCCTATCCTCGGCTATGACCCAGACGAAAACAGCTCCCCACCGCGTCGTAATTATTGGTGGCGGTTTTGGTGGACTTTACGCCGCAAAAGCGTTTGCGAAAGCTCCCAATATCGATGTCACATTGATCGATAAGCGTAATTTCCACCTGTTCCAACCGCTGCTCTACCAAGTCGCAACGGGTAGCCTTTCGCCGGGGGAAATCTCGTCGCCGCTGCGGATGGTGTTACGCAACCAGAAAAATACGCACGTGTTGCTCGATGAAGTGCGCGACATCGATCCCGCAACGAAAACCGTCACGCTGACGGAAGGATCGATCGCCTACGATTCGCTTATCGTCGCCACCGGAGCCAGTCACTTTTACTTCGGTAACGACCACTGGCAAGAGGATGCGCCCGGTTTGAAGACGATCGAGGATGCGATCGATATTCGTCGCCGGATTTTTGAAGCCTTTGAAGCGGCAGAAAAAAGCGATGATCCCGTCCAACGCGAGGCGTGGCTAACGTTTGCGATCGTTGGCGCGGGGCCGACGGGTGTTGAAATGGCCGGGGCGATCGCCGAGCTAGCTCACAAAACCCTGAAACACGACTTCAGCAACATTGACACTACCCAGGCCAAAATCCTGCTAATCGAGGGCATGGATCGCGTATTGCCGCCCTACGCGCCGGATCTATCAGCTAAAGCTCAGGAATCGCTTGAAAAACTTGGCGTTACGATTCAGCCGAAAAGCTTCGTCACGAATATCGATGGCGATAACCTGACGATTCGCTGCAACGATGAAGAGATCCACGTCAACGCCAAAACGACAATCTGGGCGGCGGGAATTCGTGCCTCGAAACTTGGTCGCGTCCTGGCCGATCGCGCCGGAGCTGAACTCGATCGGGCCGGTCGAGTTATCGTCAGCCCGCGACTGAGCCTCCCAACCAACGATGATATCTACGTCGTTGGCGATCTGGCTCACTTCGCCCACCAAGGATCGCGTCCCCTGCCCGGTGTGGCTCCAGTGGCAATGCAGGAAGGCCAGTACGTCGCGACGGCCATCCAGAAACAGCTTCAGGGTCAAGAAATCGCCGACTTTACCTATGTGGATTTCGGTAGCTTGGCGGTGATTGGTCAAAATGAAGCGGTCGCGGATCTGGGTTTTGTCCGCTTCTCCGGTTTCCTGGCTTGGATTATCTGGATTGTGGCGCACATCTACTACTTGATCGAGTTTGATAACAAGCTCTTGGTCATGGTGCAGTGGGGCTGGAGCTACCTGACGCGGGGACGCGGGGCGCGTTTGATTACGGGTGAAGCGTCGCTGGTTCCAGTGAAGGTGAAGACGCCGGTAACGGAAAAAGTGGAAGAGAAAAGCGTGGCGTAGCTCACGTTTACAAAAACTGAGAGCACTGAGCGGAGTCGTTGGCGTAGCCTTCGCGCAGCGAATAGTGCGGCTTTTAGCTCAGACAAAAGTGTCTTAATCAAAAGGGTAATGCTACATCGCAGCACCCGACGGGGTTAAGACATCGTCTTTGTCAAAGACCGCGTTTCGACTCCGCTCAACGCTCATGGAGTCGATGTTGAGAGGTGTCTTAACTCAATCGATATTTGCGATATCGACAGGGGAAAGATCACGAGCCGATCGCCAAGCTGCGTGCAATTTCCGCACTCACCCGCTCACCCAAAATCGTCCAATTCAAGCGTCGATCGTATTCTCGCCGCGCCGATCGTGCCAACGTTTCATAGGCCGACCGATCGCGCCAGAGATCCGCTACCCGTGGCGCGATCGCCGTCGCCCAGTCCTCCCAACGGTGCAACCAACCCATTCACCCCCGATCGCACCACGCTCGGAATCCCCCCCACATCACTCGTCAACACCGGCACACCAAACCCATTCGCCTCACACAACACATGCCCGAAACACTCCGCCTCGGATGGCAACACTAGAAAATGTGCCGCCCGAAATGCGGCTTCAAGCTGGGCGCGATCGGTGGGTTTGGTGGGGTCGAGCTGTCCCAGATCGTGAATTAGGTCGGGATCAGCAGGCGGTTGACCGCCGATCGTGGTTAACCGGGTGGGAATCCGCCGATCGCGCAACTGTTCGACCAGGGCGATCGCTCGATCGCCGCCCTTGCGCTGCCAGTCCGTACCGACGAACAGTAAATTCAACGTTTGCCGATCGCGCCCCTCGATCGCGTCTGGGATCGCTGCCGAGTCGAACGGTTCGAGATTGCCACCGAGTTCGATCAAGCGAAACCGATCACGATCAAGTCCATAGGCGGCGATGGCTCCATCGATCGCCCAGTCCGACGCCAGCAGCGCCCGCCGACAGCGTTTCAAGGCGCGTTGATCGAGATCCTGAAGCTGACGGCGCGATCGTTGACACAGATCACGAAAACCGGGATAGACATCGATCAGCGTTGCATAGGTGGTATCTGCCCAAAAAAGATCGGTAGATTTGTCCCCAGGTACGCCACTAAATTGGTGTCCGGTGTGACGATCGCGTCATAGGTCGCGAGCTGGCGAAGATTGTCAAAATCGTGACCTTTTGCCGTGAGCTGTTGGGCGATTTGAGAGGCGTAATCTTGGTTAAAACGTGGCTCCGTCCAGGCGAGGTAGTGTTCCTGTTGCCATGCGTGCAAGCGTCGGCGAAGTTTGGCGCGACGCGATCGCAGCTCGCGGGTTTTATCGAGACCACCGATCCGTGTGACCCGGTTACCCGCACGCTCTAGCGCCGCCGCCATCCTCAGACAGCGCCCCCAATGCCCCAGCTTCGCGGCGGGCCAGCGATCGCGCGTTGGGCGATCGGGATCAAACTCAAATAAAAAGGCGAGGTGCATGGTGGGTTAACTCTTAACAGGCAATCAGCTAACGGCATCACCAGATTTTCGGCGATCGATATATCGTATCGGCGGATTTAAGCCAGATTGGCAAGATCCACCCACGAAACATATCAATCTCGACACAGGACTTATCGAAACGTAATTAGACCTAGGTGCAACAATAGAGGTCGCAAGCCGTCGCATCCGTGGCCGATACCATCATGGTTACAGCAGATGAGACCAGATTCATTAATAGGGTGTTCTAGCGCTTCCGTTCGTTATTTCAGAATTTCAGATCGTTCAGAACTCCACCCGTACAATTATGGCAACCGCACTTGTTATTCCTCCCTCTCAAGAACCCGATCGCACCAACATCGGCGCTTTAATCCGTACCGAGGAAGGAGACCAGGGCTTTCCGAACACCACCAAATGGTCTGGCAACTCCATCACCTTTAGCTTTCCCACCGCTGAAACCGTCCAAGCCTACCCCACCAGTGCCAACTCACCCACGCCCAAAGTTCTGAGCGCGATCGCGCAAACGGCAGTGCGTGAAAGTTTGAAACGACAGTTTGAAGCCGTGATCCCGCTGCAATTTATTGAAGTCGCCGACACGATCGCAACGCAAGGCCAAATCCGTGTGGTGGCTGGAAAATTTAGCGGCGATGTCGGCGGTCAGGCGAATTTTCCCGGAGATGCGCCGGACAGTGGCGATGTGCAGCTTGGGACGGATCTCGGCAATACGGGCAGTATTTACGAAGAACTGTATTCAACCGTTGTACATGAATTGGGTCACGCGCTGGGCTTAAATCATCCCGGCAATTATGACGCCGGGTTTACCCCAGATCCCAATGCTCCGGGGCCGTTTTTGCCGATCGCCGACGATCATGTCATGAACACGATCATGAGTTACAACGAAAACGAGGCAGACAATGCGACGGCGACGACCTTAATGCCCTACGACATTCGCGCCCTACAGTTTCTCTACGGCACGAACACCAGCTTTAACAACAGCGACACCACCTATACCCTCAATCGAGACGCCACTGCCCTGGAAAATCCGGCGGCGGTTGACATGGCCGCTTCAACCCTCAATCTCGCCGGAAAGCGCACGATCTGGGACGGCGGCGGTAAGGACACAATTAACGCCCTGTCGTTGCCGGTAGATAATTACTATTTCGATCTCAATCCCGGCGGCATCCTCACGGCGCAAAGCGCTCGCAATGCCAGCAGCTACGCGGGACAGCCCGGTCAAGCCAAAAAGGGCGTCACCTATCCGGTTGATGCGTTCGGTATCCGCCTTGCGTTTGATATGCAAATCGAGGATTTGCTTGCTACGGGGGGAAATGACGAAGTTGTCGGCAATGCCTCGGATAATTTTCTGTTTGGTGGCTCCGGGAATGACACGATCGCGGGCAATGACGGCAGCGATGTCCTCAGCGGCAACCAGGGGATCGACGTTCTCAGCGGCGGTAACGGCAACGATTTTATCGTCGGCGGGCGCGATAACGATACCGTCAGCGGCGATGCGGTGATGATCAAATCGTTAGCGGCAATCTTGGCGATGATGTGGTCAATGGCGGTGACGGCAATGATCTACTGGTCGGCGGTCAGGGTAACGACGCGCTGAACGGTGAAACGGGTGATGATACGCTGTCCGGTGATTTTGGGAAAGATACATTGACGGGCGGCACGGGAGCCGACACGTTTGTTTTGCGATCGGCAACGGCGACGACGGACACCGCCCAGGCGGATATCGTGACGGATTTTGAACTCGGCAGCGATCGCATTGGCCTGTCAGCGGGCGCGGTGCAGGCGCTAGAAGACACAACGCTAAACGGTGTGAGCGGGACGCTAATTCGTGATGCCAATGCGGGCAATGCCATCCTGGGGTTTGTGAATAACCTCTCGTCGGCTCAGTTAGCGGGTCAGTTTGTGAGTACCAGTTTCACGTAATCATGGGAAAACCCTCGACGATCGAACACGTGAGCGCAAATTGAGACTGGTATTCTAGAAGCGACTTCAACTGCTGTGAGCCGATCGCGCCGTGAACATTCCCAAATTTACCGAAGCGAACCATCCTCTGATCAAAACCCTGTTTCATCAGAGTGATCAAGACTTGCTCGCGCTTTATCAGCAACACCCCGAAGCGGGCAAATACTTCACGGCGATTTTTTGCCGCTACAGCGCGATCGTCTATACCCTCGTGCGTCATATGGCCAAGTCTCCCGTCCAGGCCGACTATCTGTTTGCCTCGATCTGGCGGCATGTCTTTTATGAAATGCGAGGGCTGAATTTGCGCGAGCAAGATGACCTAAAAGGCGAACCCGCAACCTTGCAAAATTGGCTGATTGACGTGACGGCGATCGCGATTAATCAAAGCGAGCTACCCCCCGTTGAAGCGATCCACTACTCACTCGAAACCGCGCCACCGCCGCTCTGGTGCTACCTCCAGCAAGCCCTAGACGTACTCGACCCCCTCGCCCGCCTGATCGTCGTCATGTCCCAAACCTTCCGCTGGAGCGAAACACGGATCGCAGCCTATCTCCAAGCCGAGGGCAACCCAATTTCCGCTGCCGAGGTCGCTCGACGCCTTCCCAAGGCGATCGCCCAGCTTGAAACCACCCTACCGATCGACATTTGCGAAATTTACCTTGGCGTTAACTCCAACGCTGAAACCTCAGAAACGATCGCCTAGGGTGGCTTCTGCGCTAATGAATTAAACTGCAACGGCGAGCGATTACGATCTTCTCCCACGATCGGACGATATCCCCGTTATCAACGTTGTCAATACCTAATTCATCAAGTTCTGTAACAATATTTTTGAGGTCAGTATCAGGGGTGTCACCCATCACGGCCATAACCCCCTATTTTGGGAGAAAGTATGACGTAAGTACAGGCTTACATGGTGCGTATTATGTCTTCTTCTCATAGCAGCAGATCAATTACCCTACCCGATGTTTATTTTCAGGTGTGGGAATCGGAAACGATGACACTGAGCGCTCGCGCAATTTTGCAAGAATCATTGCTCGGAGAACAGCTTAAGGAAGCCGATCGCGCTCTCATCGATCGGTTACTGTTCGCCGTGCGTCAGGGATTTGTCTCGCTGGTAAATGTCTAGCGAATCTTCGATCAGATCGTTCTGTCGTCTGCGGGGGTGACCTCATCGATCGCACGGACACCGTGCGGCGGTTGCCAGCGTTTTTTCCAGTGGGTTGTGGGTTCGAGGGGCGATCGCGCCTGTTCCTCGCGGCGGCGGCGGTGGAGGGCTATCGGCGGTGTCCGTGCCGTCGGGGTCACGGTAGGGGACGGCGGCGCGGGTGTGGAGGTGTTCACGGGCGCGGCGATCGAGCGGAGTGAGACTGTCGGGCGTCCAGCGGGCTGCGGTTCCGTGGGTGTTGCGGCCAATGGGTGGCGTAGAGCCAATCTGTAGACCGGCGGCGATCAGCGCCGATCGCACGGCGGCAGCACAGGAGTAGGTTGCGAGGTAGCCATCGCTAGCTAAACAGCGGGCAACGTTGGTTAAAAATTCGACGCTCCACAGTTGGGGACAGTCGGGCGGGGCGAAGGGATCAAGAAAAATCGCGTCAGCTTGAATGTGAGCGCGACAGAGTTGAGTGATGGTTTGGCGGGCGTCACCAATGAGCAGGCGGGCTTGGATGGTATCGCGATCGAGGGTTTCGGCGTCGGCGAGGTCGGTCAGCATTTGGCGAACAGTGTCCGGCCAGGGGTTGAGGAGGTTGGCGGCGATCGCAGCGCGGGGTACGTCGCGATCGGCTTCGAGGCCGTACCAGTGAACGCGACACTGGGGGTTCGCCTGCCAAATGGCCGTGAGCGCGGCGGCGGTGTTGTAGCCGAGACCGTAGCAGATATCGATTAGGGTAAGGTGCGATCGACGGGCGGCGCGTTTTGCAAGACGGGTAACCTGGACGAATTTGGCGTCGGCTTCCTGGTGTGCGCCGAAGTGGCTATGGAAGAGCTGGTTGAATTCGCTAGAAAAGAAGGTTTGCGAGCCATCAGCGGTGGTTTCGAGGCGAAAGCGATCGAGGTGGGGTTGTCGGTGGAGTTGACCGGTGGGGTCGAGCATTGTGGGTCGATGTGAGTCTATATTCTTCAAAGAGCAAATAGATGGGAATGTCTGCCGCAAGCAAACGGAAACATTAACAATGGAACAGGCCAAAATCTTAATTCAAGAGATCGGCGAAGCGGGGCTATTGCGGCTTGTGCAGGGATTTTGTCCGCCGGATGTCATTGGCAATGATGCGGCGGTGTGTGCCGTGCGGGATGGATATTCGCTAGTCGTGACAGCCGATATGTTGGTGGATGGGGTGCATTTTAGCGATCGCACAACATCAGCTTACGATGTGGGTTGGCGATCAATTGCGGCGAATTTATCGGACATTGCAGCGATGGCAGCAACGCCGATCGGGGTGACGATTAGCCTCGGATTACCACCGACGACGCCAGTGGCTTGGGTTAAGGGATTATATCGTGGGGCGGCGGATTGCTTGCAGGTGGGCGGTTTTGCCGTGCCGATCGTGGGCGGGGATGTGTGTTCAGCGCCAGTGCGGACGGTGTCGATTTCGGCATTTGGTGAGGTAAAACCGGAATCGGAGCTTCGCCGTGCGACGGCCTGTGTGGGCGATGCGATCGTCATGACCGGAATGCATGGTTTGTCCCGGCTAGGGTTGGCGCTGTTGCTGGAGCCAGAGCGGGAAGCGTGGCGATCGGTGGAGTTCAATGATCAACAACGGGCGATCGCAGCGCACCAACGCCCCCGGCCTCGCCTCGATCTCGTGCCTCACCTACAAAAATGGCAGGAGATTTACGGCGACGGACACACGATTGCAGGGATGGATAGTAGCGACGGGTTGGCGGATGCGATCGAGCAGATTTGTCGGGCGAGTGGTGTTGGGGCGATCCTGTGGCGCGATCGGCTGTTGGATTTAATGGCGATGAATCTATCGGAATCACGGGCGCTGGAGTGGGCGCTGTACGGCGGTGAAGATTTTGAGCTGGTGTTGTGTTTACCGGCGCTATTGGCGCATGAGCTGGTTCAACTCGCGGGTAATGGGGCGGCGATTATCGGTGAGGTGACGCGATCGCCAGACATTGCCGTACTGGATCGTGACCACACCAACCGAATCCTACTCGATCGCCGTCAAGGATTTCAGCACTTTTCTGTTCAGTAAGCTGGACGATCGAGACTTCCGCTCAAATCATGAGCGGGGATGTTGGTATTGTCATAGATCTTGGAGATCGCGATCAGGCGATCGAGGTTAGCCAACTCGATTCTGTGCGATCGTTTACCGTGGGCGGTGTGTACCACTACCTTTAGTGCTATTGGGCATTGATTTCGACCTCCGAATATCACCCATTGAAGTTAAGCCCAGCTCGCCTTTGAGTTTATTTAAGTCGTGTTCGATCGAGTTAATTGGAGTATTTTTCACGACTTTGGGTAGAGGCTTTGAACGTAGTGAGCGTTGATATTTTTTCTGTTTCTGTTGCGTCAATTTTGCTTGGTTGCGTTTGGCCTGAAACCAGTGACGCAGCACATATTCAAGCTGATATAAAAAAACAGCACTCAGGTAAAGCAAAGGAAGCAAGATAAAAGCCTGTTCCTCTGACAAATCGCGTATCCGTGGATCATAGATGGGTAGGATCGCAACCACGGTATTAATCAATGACAAAACCGGAACGATAATAGCAAGACAACCCTCCCAGAAACCTCGCCAAGATACAAATTTTGCCTGGGTTTTTGAAACTCTAAAGACCAATAAATCGCAAATTTTCCCATAAGCACAAGCACCAACCATAAACGCCAGCAGCAGACTTAGGATCTGTATGGATAGGTCACCCGTAATCACACTCAGAAACCAACCCCACGCGGCAAACATCCAGACCACATAGCCAAAGGCGCTAATCCATAAAATTGCAAGCAATGCCCGTAGCCACGAACTTGGGTAGGGGAACCAAATCGGCCATTTCATATCAGTAAAAATACAGGGAAACCCTGTTTATACTTTTGATACGAAAAGCATAACTTTTTTCGATGCCAATAAACCTAGTTTTTCGCTCGACTCGTTCTTTTACGAAGAAGCTTCGCCTTCGAGAAAAACACCGATTTTACGGAATTTTTCGTAGCGCAAATTACGCCGCTCCTCTGGTGTTAACTGGTTCAGGACATTAATTTCCTCAATCAACGCCTGTTTTAAAATTTCAGTCGCTTCGACCGGATGGGAATGCACACCGCCACTCGGCTCCGGTAGTAGTCGATCGAGAATTCCTAAATTCTTCAAATCTCGCGCCGTAATCTTCAACGCTTCCGCCGCTTGAGGCCCCTTGGCTGCATCCTTCCACAAAATCGCCGCGCAAGCCTCCGGTGTCGCCACCGTATACACTGCGTGTTCAAACATCATGATCCGATCGCCGACGCCAATCCCCAGCGCACCACCCGATCCACCTTCACCGATCACCGTGCAGATAATCGGCACATCCAAACTAAACATCTCGCGCAGATTGTAGGCGATCGCCTCACCCTGCCCCAGGTGTTCCGCCTCCAGACCCGCCCAGGCTCCCGGCGTGTCGATAAACGTGAGAATCGGCATCCCAAAACGATTGGCATGTTCCATCAGTCGCATCGCCTTGCGATAGCCGCCAGGAGCTGCCATCCCGAAATTACGGCGCACATTATCCTTGTATCGCGTCCCTTTTGATGGCCGAGCATCACCACCGACATCCCACCCAGACTTCCCACACCACCGACCAAAGCCGGATCATCGAACCCACCCCGATCGCCATGCAGCTCGAACCACTCATCCGAAATCGCCTGGATATAGTCGAGCGTACTCGGTCGCTGGGGATGACGCGCAAGCTGTAGCCGCTGGGCAGGCGACAAGCTCGAAAAAATCTCCTCACGCAACTGGGACGATCGCTGCTCAAGCTGCCGGATTTCCTCGCTCACATCAACATCTGTTTCGCTGGCGATCTGGCGAATTTGTTCGATGCGTTTGTCAAGCTCGACGAGGGGTTTCTCGAAATCTAGCAGCATAGTGAAGTAACGACGATAGAAACAGGCGGTAGGGAAATTAGATTAGAACATGGGTTGCTCGAAGCGAGCGAGAGCTAACCCGGTTACGCTTCGATGCCAGTTAGGATCGGTTTGAAGCCATGCTTGATCGAAACGCCCCCGATTTTTCCATCTTCTCAACCGTAATTTGATTACGACCCCAGGAAAAATTCGTGTGCCATTTTTCAAATTCCAACAGCATCGATTCTGCAAAGCAGGCGAAGAGCTGACGACCAGGCGCATCCATGTTGACGAGCTGCATCAGCGGCCAGTCAATATCGAGCGAGTGTTCGACAATACCGCCCTTCAGCACGTAAACACCGGGCGCTTGAACTTTGGTATCGAGATTTTTGGGGTAGCCGCCATCAATCAGTAGACAGGGCTTTTTCAAAGATTCTGCGTCGATTTCAACACCCTTGGGCATACTCGCAACCCAAACAACGATATCAGCCTGGGGTAGGGCTTCATCGAGACCCAGAATGCGACCCCGTCCGAGTTCGGTTTGGAGCGCGTTGAGACGTTCCCGATCGCGAGCAATCAGCAACAGATCCTGCACATCCGTATGGGCATTCATCCAGCGGCACACCGCGCTACCAATATCGCCCGTCGCACCACAAACAGCGATCGTCGCCTTCGATAAATCAATTCCTAACTTGGCACTCGCCTGCTCAACCTGACGGCAAATGATATAGGCCGTGTGGGTATTCCCGGTTGTGAAACGCTGAAATTCGAGGCGAATGTTGCGAATGCGCTCGATCTGCTTCAGGTTGAAGTTTTCAAAAATAATCGACGAAAACCCGCCCAACGCCGTGATATCGATGCCGTGCTTTTGCGCATGAGCCATCGCATTGATAATTTTTCGGGTTGCGGCCTTGATGCGACGGGTTGCCAGCATTTCCGGCAGAAAACACGATTCGACGTAACGACCCTTAATCACCTGACCCGTGAGGCTTTTGACTGTGATCTCTTGGTCGAGCATCAGTGGGGGAGCTGAACACCAAAAATCTAAACCTTCGTCCGCATACTCCGGATAACCCATATCCCGAGCTGCTGCCTGAGCGTGCTCTAGGCTAGTGAGATGACCGATCAAACCAAACATGGGCAACTCCGAAACAACCGCGTCCGCCGAACATCGCCGTCGAGCCAGGGTTAGCTCTTTGCGATTGGTTAACAAACTGTGAATAAAATTTTACGTTACTACAGGCGTGCTTATCGCTCAACTGCTGAAATCTTGATGGGTCTACGTCCAACGATGTTTTAAAGTAATAGTCCGCCGATCGCCAGCCTCCTGATCGTCAGACCCCACCATCAGCCACGAAGCTAATAGTGGGGTCAAAGCATCACGAGTGGCAGCACCATCGGACACTCAGCAAATCGAAGCGTGCGACAGACTAGGCA
Organism: Coleofasciculaceae cyanobacterium RL_1_1; assembly: GCA_012033105.1. Classification (GTDB taxonomy): domain Bacteria; phylum Cyanobacteriota; class Cyanobacteriia; order Cyanobacteriales; family Geitlerinemataceae; genus RDYZ01. Next base: position 12,368 of record JAAUPN010000007.1, on the reverse strand, counting down.
CGTAGACCATGGGACGACATGCGCATGATGTCGCGGGTCGAGAAACCAATGTTCGCGAGGGCTTCACCGTAAGCAATCATGAAGTCTTCAACGAGGGCTTCTTTTTCCATTTCGAGGATGGCCGCATCGTCTTCCACCTGGTTGAGCATCTTCCAGATGATCGGCAGGTTGGCCGCGTTGGCTTTTTCGACGCCCTCTTTGTATTGCTCAAAGTTGGCTTTTAGCCATTCTTCGCCAAAATTGAGGTGCATGTATTCGTCTTTGACAACGCCTTCGGTGATTTTGCGGGCGAAGGGGTCAGCGACGGGGATGTAAATGTTGTAGGCCGCGATCGCAAAGCATTCAATAATCAAGGATTGAATCACTAAGCAGGTCGCGATATCTCCCTCAGCCGCAGCAGTTTGGAAGTTACCGTGAAGCTCTGCAAAATACTCAGCAGCAAACTTCATGTCGGGCGCAACCTCGAGGTTGCGACCGCAGGCTTCAAACCCTTTCTTGTGCTTGTTCTCCATGCGGGAGAGCTTGATTAGCTCGTCTTTGTTGTCCGGCAGAAGTTCTGCGAGCGCAAGGTAGTTATCGTAGGCCTCCTGTTCGCCTTCGATTACGATCGCATTGATGCGGCTGTACGCATCTTTATAGGTTTCGGATTGAAAGTCCGTTTTTTGGGGGGCTTCTAACTGCGGCATAAATTTCCTATCTCCTCAACCTCTCGTCGAGATGGAACAGTGTATTGGTGAATGTCTGAAGGGTTTGACGGTTGAACCGTTAAGCTTTTCGCATCCCACTCTGTCTGACATATAGTCCCACGGTCAAGACCGATGGGGCTGATTGCGGGTTTGACATCTCCACCGAGCAAAAGCAACGGTGACGCTTAACGCATCAATGAGATGTGCTACCGGGGTAGTCTAACCTTCTCTCTGCGTTCGTTTTAAGTCTCCATCATGTCTTACGGCGACTTTATGCCTTATAACTTTACAGGTTTTAACGAAAAGTTGACCAAAATTATGATTAGCATGACGCCTAAAGTGCTAATTCTATCGGCAGTTTATCGATAATTTGAAGGTAGACGATCGCCTAAACCTTGAGGATTCGTTATTTTTTGCAGACCAGCAATGCGCTACCCTTGGTGAAGATGTTGGGAGTCACACCCTCACCCCCTAGCATGACCGGCTAAACCATAGCCCATTCCCTAGAACCGTTATGTTGATAGCCTCGAAGGCGAATATTGATCCAGCCCAGCGATCGAAAAAAATTGCCTGGGTTGTCACCGTCGCGGGAGCAATCATGGTTTTGTTGCCGCTCATCATCGTCGCTGGCGTCTCATTCCACGAAGCGAGATCGACGATCGATAGTCCCGGACGCTTGACGTTCGGAAATTACACCCGAGCTTGGACACAGGGACACTTGGGCTGGGCGTTTCTCAATTCGGCGGTTGTGGCGATTACGGTGACGTTGCTGCAAGCGCTGACCTCGACGATGGCGGCCTATTCCCTGGCTCGCCTTAAATTTCGGGGACGCCGAGGCTTGCTGTTACTGTTTCTCGCAACGTTGGCGATCCCGTTACAACTCCTGGTTGTGCCGATTTTTATGGTGTTGAAATCGGGACATTTGATCGACACCTACGGAGCTTTGATTTTGCCGACGGCGGTGAATGGGTTTGGGATTTTTCTGCTGTGTCAATATTTCTCGACCATTCCGATCGAGCTAGAGGAGGCGGCCATGCTGGATGGTGCTGATCGCTGGCAAGTGTTGTGGAAGGTGATTTTTCCGCTGGCAAAACCGGCGATCGTGGCATTGTGCCTATTTTCGTTTGTGGGTGAGTGGAACGATGTGATTAAGCCACTGGTATTTACGACGCGCCCGGAGCTGCAAACCGTCCAGCTTGCCCTGACCAATTTTGAGGAGCAATTTACGAACGATTGGCCGTTGCTGATGGCTGGGGTGACGATCGCGACGATTCCGATCGTGGTCTTATTCGTTGCAGCACAAAAACAGTTTGTACGCGGTTTAGCTGCAACAGGAACCAAGGGTTAATTCCAGCCAGATGGATAAGCGATCAAGTTAGACCAATCCAAGCATTTTTAGAACAGACTGAGAGCGTTGAGCAGAGTCGAAACGCGGTTCATGGTCGGGCAGCACAGAGTCAGGATGTTTCGTGTTTGATTGAACCCAGACAGCCAGCGATCAAGTGACCACGCGAGGCCATCCTCAACTTGCACCCCCTCCAGATCGATCGCGTCGTTCGATCTGGATTTCGAGCCTGGGGATCACGCCGACTACAGCCAGCCGAAGCGGTCACAGAGTAGGGCGATTGTAGCGGCAAAAACCGTAATACCCATCGCGACCCAGGGGCTTTGACCTCGTGCTACAGCGAACGATGTAGCAGCTCCAGCTCCCACTAACGCTGTCACCACAGCACCCACGGGATCACGGTCAGATTTTTTTGATACATGTTGAAATCCTAGGCTGATGATGCGCTTGAGTTTTGTTATGCCCCCAACGCTAGCACCCGCCTTGGGTTCTCTTGAGCTGTCGGTCACCTGCTTGCAATGAAGCTTTAATCGTTGTTGATTTTCTTGATGTAGTTTTGTTGATCATGGCGGGAGAAAGCCCTGTCATGACGCCTCGATCGACCTTGATCCGGCGTGTTGGTTTCGCTCTAGACGGAGAAAGAGCAATTGTCGGAAATATGCAACGAGGTAAAAGAAATATGCAAGGGAACTCGATAGACTAAAACACAGCCCATCATCCGCGTTTCGCTGTCATGCTCGACCTCCAGACGATCGCTACTTCATCGACCTCTGCTCCGACCGATAACTTTGCCCATCGCCACAATGGCCCCACCCCCCAGGAGGTACGCGATATGCTCGCCATCCTGGGGTGGGTCGCTCGATGAACTCATTGATCGCATTGTGCCGCCGTCGATTCGCCTGGATCGCAAGCTGGATCTGCCCGCTGCCCTGAGCGAAACCGAGGCGATCGCCAAACTTCGCACGATCGCCAGCCAAACCAAATCTTTCGCTCCTACCTCGGCCAGGGCTACCATGACTGCATCACACCGCCCGTCATTCAACGCAACGTCTTGGAAAATCCCGGCTGGTACACGGCCTACACGCCCTACCAAGCCGAAATCGCCCAGGGTCGCCTCGAAGCCCTGCTGAATTTTCAGACGATGGTGATGGATTTAACCGGGTTGGAGATTGCCAATGCGTCGCTGCTGGATGAAGGCACGGCGGCAGCGGAGGCGATGAGCATGAGTTTGGATGTGTCGAAGGCAAAAAACGCCCATACATTTTTCATCGATCGCGGCTGCCATCCCCAGACGATCGCGGTGGTGCAAACGCGGGCGATCCCGCTGGGCATTGAGGTCATGCTCGGCGATTGGAAAACCTTCGATTTTGCAGAGTTTTCAGCGACAAACGGAGCCGTGTTTGGGGCGTTGCTGCAATATCCCACGACGAGCGGTCAGGTCGAAGATTATCGCCAGTTTGTCGAGACCGCGCACGCAAATCAGGCGATCGTCACCGTAGCCGCCGACATTCTCAGCTTGGCGCTATTGACCCCGCCTGGTGAATTCGGTGCTGATATTGCTGTTGGAACCACCCAGCGCCTCGGTGTACCACTGGGCTTTGGGGGTCCTCATGCAGCCTACTTTGCGACCAAGGCGGACTATCAGCGCAAGATCCCCGGACGTGTGGTCGGCGTGTCGAAGGATGTCCACGGCAATCCGGCGCTACGGCTCGCGCTGCAAACCCGTGAGCAGCACATTCGTCGCGACAAGGCGACGAGCAATATTTGCACAGCTCAGGTGTTGCTGGCGGTGATGGCGTCGATGTACGCGGTGTATCACGGCCCGGTGGGGTTGGAGCAAATCGCCCAGGGGATTCACGATCGCGCCGTGATGTTGGCGATCGGCCTGGAACAGTTGGGCTATACGGTGCAAACGATCGCCTTTTTCGACACGATCGCCGTGACGGTGGATGATGCCGCCGCGATGGTCGATGTGGCGAAGGCGGCACGGATCAACCTACGCCTGCTCGATACGACAACGATCGGCATTAGCCTGGATGAAACCACGAGCGATCGCGATCTGTGCGACCTGCTCGAACTGTTTTCCGCTGAGGAGCTATTTGCAGACGAAGAGACGGCACAGGTGGCGGCGCAGGATTTGCGCGATCGAGCCGTGCATTCGAGCTATCAGCTCATCCGTCACGACGCCTTTCATCGCACGAGCAGCTATCTCACCGAGCCGGTGTTTAACCGCTACCACTCGGAAACGGAGATGTTGCGCTATCTTCAGCGGCTGCAAAACCGGGATCTCTCGCTAACACGATCGATGATTCCCCTCGGATCTTGCACGATGAAACTCAACGCCACAGCGGAAATGATCCCCGTCACCTGGCCTGAATTTGGCAAGCTCCACCCCTTCGCACCCGCCGAGCAAACCCAGGGTTATCGTCTGCTATTCCAACAGCTCGAAACCTGGTTAGCCGAAATTACAGGATTCGCCGCGTTTTCCTTGCAACCGAATGCCGGATCGCAGGGTGAATATGCCGGTTTACAGGCGATTCGCGCCTATCACCAGTCGCGCGGCAATCACGATCGCACCCTCTGCCTGATCCCCGAATCCGCCCACGGAACCAACCCAGCGAGCGCGGTGATGTGCGGCATGACGGTGGTCGCGGTGAAATGCGATCCCGACGGCAATATTGACGTGGACGATCTGACGACCAAGGCGGATCACCATCGCGATCGGCTCGCGGCTTTAATGGTCACCTATCCCTCAACCCACGGCGTTTTCGAGGCCGGGATTTCGGACATCTGCCAGATCATTCATGATCGCGGCGGTCAGGTGTACATGGACGGCGCGAACATGAACGCCCAGGTGGGTCTGTGTCGTCCTGGTGATTTTGGCGCGGATGTCTGCCACCTGAATCTACACAAAACCTTCTGCATTCCCCACGGCGGCGGCGGCCCTGGTGTGGGGCCGATCGGCGTGATGGCGCACCTAGCTCCCTTCCTCCCCGGTCATCCGGTCACCGATCCACAGTCGCGCGATCTCGCTACGACGACCGCGATCGGCCCGATTTCGGCGGCGCCCTGGGGCAGTGCTAGCATTTTGCCGATTTCCTGGATGTATATCGCGATGATGGGTGCAGACGGTTTAGCCGAGGCGACGAAGCTGGCGATTTTGAACGCCAATTACATCGCGGCGCAACTCGACGCGCACTACCCGGTGTTGTACAAGGGCAATGCGGGGCTAGTGGCGCACGAGTGCATTTTGGATTTGCGATCGGTGCGAAAATCTGCCGATATTACGGTGGAAGACATCGCCAAACGCTTGATGGACTATGGCTATCACGCGCCGACGGTGTCCTGGCCGGTGGCGGGGACGGTGATGGTGGAGCCGACGGAAAGCGAGTCAAAGGCAGAACTGGATCGGTTCTGTGCGGCGATGATTGGCATTCGTCAGGAGATCGCGGCGATCGAGGCGGGTGAGAGCGATCGCGCCGATAATCCGCTGAAGCACGCGCCCCATACGGCGCAGTCGTTGATTTGTGGCGACTGGGATCACAGCTATGCGCGGGAGTTGGGGGCATATCCGGTGGACTGGACGAAGACGGATAAGTTCTGGCCGATGGTGGGACGGATTGACAGTGCCTTTGGCGATCGCAATCTGGTCTGTTCCTGCGTGGGGATGGAGGCGTATCGGGCGTAAGTTCAACGTGAGTTCGGGATAAGAAACCTTTGCATTCAGGGCTTTTCCCTCACCCTAAATCCCTCTCCCAGAGCGGGAGAGGGACTTTGAGCTGTAAATCTGGCTCCCCTTCTCCCAGAATGGGAGAGGCGATGCACTGAGCTGGTCGAAGTGGGGCTGGGGGATGAGGGCATGGTCAGCTTCAAGGGAAACCTTACAACGTCTAGATCTCAGCTAATTTGCTTAACCCGAACTCACGTAGATTAGGGCTGGGTGCGGCAGGCCACAGACCAGCCAGAAAAACTAGTCGTAATCGTACCCGGATGCTGGGAATCCTGATTGAGTTTGGTCAGATTGACCGCAGCAGGAGCCAGCACGCAGAGATTCGCCTCGGTTCGCCAGCGATCGGCGAGTTCTTCCGGGGCGATCGCGCCGATCGGACGTTGGGCATAGTAGGCCAGTGATGGACGTGGGTAGGCATCGACAATGAACAACGGGCGATCGGATGGGGCAATCTCACGAATCACCGCCGCGACGGGCTTCACCGCATAATTTTCGTTCAGCTCCCACAGCCAGTTATCCGACGTAACGAACGAGATCAGCGAAACATAGGTTCCCCAGACCAGGATCAGCACAAATTGGGAATCACAACTCGCGATCCGCCATGCGGCCAGCCCGAAGGTCATCGCCAAACAAAAGACCGTAACCTGGAGATGCCAACCCAGTAGGGGAGGCTGCTGGGAGAGAGTGTTGATCACATCAAAGCTCAAGACCCCCACCAGACCGATCGCCAGGGCCGCTAGTCCCCAGACCCAGACGCGTGGATAGCGTTCCGTCACGGGGATCGGTACGCCCGTCGTATGGCCGCTTTGCCACATATCCGCAAGTCGAACCCCAGCGGCGATCGCCAGGATCGGATAGAGCGGCATGATATACCAGGGTAATTTCGTCTGCATCAGCGAGATGATCAGCCCGTAGCCACCGCCGCAAACGATCAGCAACCGCCCCCAGCCAAACTTACGGTTTTGCCACGCCCACACCATCCCCGGCACGGCGAACAGCAGCCACGGCCAACCGTATTTCAACAGCTCGATCGCGTAGTAGCCCACCGAACCGCCGTTATTTTCCACACGGGTCACGAGGCGATCAGCCGCTTGCGATCCCAGATGCACCCAGAGGAACTCGTTACCGTAGCGCTGAACCTGCGCGGCATACCACGCCCAGGCCGGAAGGCTACCGGTTCCGATGCCGTACCAAAACCAGGGCTGTCGCAACAGGCGCGGCGTATCCCACTGCAAAAAGCACAACAGCAAGCCGCCGAGACAGATTCCGAGCAACCCTTTCGTCAAGCACATCGCACCGATCGCCGCGCCGAGGCCGAGGGAGTAGCGCAAATCACGCCGCGATCGCAGTGTCAAGCCGATCGCGATGACGAAAAAGAGGACGATCGGCGCATCGAGCATCGCCAATCGCCCGTGTCGGATCACCGGCAGCCAGGTCAAAAACACCAGGCTCGTCAGCATGGCCTCCAAGCGTCGCGGCCAAAGTTCCCGCGCGATCGCATACAGTGCCGGAACCGTCAGCGCCCCACACAGCGCCCCCGGTAGTCGCGCTGTCCATTCCTGTTCACCAAACAGGCGAAAACACAGCGCGATCGCCCAGTGCATCAGCGGCGGCTTGTTCCAATAGGGCTGACCCTGGAGCGTGGGAAAGAGCCAGATCAGGGCGTGGTGCGGTGCGGTGGCGATTTCGTGGGCGACTTGGGCGACGGTGGCCTCGTCCCAATCGCGGAGGGCGGCACTACCGAGATTGAGGGTGTAGAGCGCAAGGGCGGCGATCGTCAGGGAAATCAACCATCGCCGATCGGCGCGGCGATCATCGTGTATCGTCCTCGAAAATCGCTGTGCCATCTTCACTGTTCTTTACCGCTGGGTTCGTTATGTTCCATTGTAAGAACTGGTGGCTGGTGTACATCAGCGAATCCCGACACACGTGACTTTTGCGACCCCAAAATGATGGAATAGACAACGGACGATCCACCGATCCACCCATACTCGACTCCTAACCGACCTTATGACGCACTCTACCTTGAATCGTTGGGCTGACCGCGCGTGGCGTTGGTGGTACAGCCAGATTAAGCCCGCCCCGCTGTGGATTCGGCGCGGTGGCGCGTTTGCCGTGGAGTTGTCGCTCATTGCCGGAAGCGCGATCGTTCCCTACAGCTTTGGGGTGTATGCCCAGGCACGCGAAATTGGTCAGCCTGTGCCGCTGAGTCCGTTGCTGTCGGCGACTCGTGATGGGGTCGCGATCGCCTTTGGAACCACGTCCCGTCAGCCCAATCGCAACGTTTCGCCGCTGACCAACTTGTTTTGGACGGGATCGCTGATCTTGCCGCTGTTGGTTGGCGCGTGGCAGCTCTACCGGTTGGGGATCACCGGATTAACCGATCCGAAGCGTTGGTTTGGGGTGCGGATTGTCTGCGAGACGGGCGAACCGGCTGGGATGGCGCGAATTCTGTTGCGGGAGGCGATCGGGCGTTGGGGGGTGACGTTTGGTCTGGGCTATGGCTTTTGGTTGACGATCGGCGGTTATGGCAGTGGCGGTCTTTTGTGGGTCATTGTGGGCGCGATCGCCTTGGTCGATAGCTTGTGTGTACAGCTCGATCGGCTCCATCGCACGCTGCACGATCGGCTGTCGGGAACCTATGTTTTGGACATGTTCCAGTACGAGTACGGTTACAGCAGCTATGTTTGGCCGAGTGGCCCCGATCAAACCCACTGGACACAGGATGATCCCGATGCGCTGATCGAGGCGATCATTTTAGTCGATGATGATCCGTTTTTGCCGCCGCCCGTACCCGGTTTGTGGCTGTGGATGCGATCGAATCCGATCACAGCGCTAGCACTGTTGGGGTTATTTGGCGTGGCTCTCTTGCTTGGAACCCTCGCCGGAACTCAGGTTTACGTCCAGCAGCAAACCAATCAGCGCCAGCAAACCGCCCAGGCGAATGAGCTGTATCTCAGTTTGGTGAATAAACTGACGCCATTACCAGGAGCGCCGGACGAGCGCAAAAACGCCATTCTTGCCCTCGGAACCCTAGATGACGATCGCGTCCAAACCCTGCTGCTCGACCTGCTCGCCCAGGAAACCAATCCCGTTTTAATCGATGCGATCCAGCAAGCTTTGGTCAGTCGCGGCACGGATTCGATCGATGGGTTACGCCGCCTCAATCAAGGACTCCGTAACGAACTCGACGCGCTCCAGCGTAGCCCCGCTGATCGTGACCAGGTCGCCCGCCGCCTCCAAGCCACCCAGCAAGCGATCGCCAAAATCGCGATCGGCTACAGCGGCGAGATGCCCGCAGCGGATCTCAGCCGCACGGATCTAGGCCGCAACGATCGCGCTGATTTCACCCTGGTTCTCAGCGGCATCGACCTCGCAGGTAATCGGTTTCGGGGCAGCATTCTGCGCCACGCCAATTTTCAGCAAGCGGTGTTTTTCTCGCCCGGTGCGGACGATCGCCCCGGCAACTACGACGACGCGATCGCCGATTTTAGCGGCGCGGATCTCAGTCATGCCAACTTCGCCGGAGCGAACCTACAGCGGGCGTGGTTGCGCCAAACCAACCTGATGCGAACCAACCTCAGTCAGGCGGATCTGAGCCAAAGTACGGCGATCGGGGCGAATTTTAGTAGCGCCCAGGCGATCGGGGCGAATTTCCAAAATAGCGATCTTGACCAGGCTAGCTTGACGGGCGCGGATCTGAAAACCAGCAATTTTCGCGGGGCGCGGCTCGTGGATGCGACACTCACTCAGGCGGATCTCGCCGGGGCGCAATTGGAAGAGGCCGACCTGACGCGATCGAATTGGCAGGATGCCGACCTGAGCGGCGCAAATTTGTCAGGGGCGGTGATGACCGATGCGAATTTATCGGGGGCGATTCTCAGTGGGGCGACGCTGGCGGGGGCGGATCTGCGCGGTGCGAATCTGGCGGGGGTGGATGTGTCGGCGGTGGATTGGCGACGATCGCGACTGGCGGGGGCGAATGTCCAGGGGGTGATCTGGGCGCGATCAGACGATGCGTCGTTGGTGGCGGAGCCGGACGAGACGCCGTGGCTGGAAGGGGTCGATTTTTCGGAGGTGCGCGGCCTCGATCGTGCGGGGTTGCAGTATGTTTGCGATCGGGGTGCGAAACACCCCGAATGTCCCTAACGCCCAAGTCAAAACTTGAATGGCTCGTGAGGAGCGAGACCTGTGATACGAAATCCGCTTGTGCATAATCGTTAGATCATCTTCAGTGCAAACCAAATTCAACAAAAAAGACCCCGAATGGTAAACATCCGGGGTCTTTTTTTTAAGCTCGCATTCGGTCGGTCAAACGAACGCTGAACTAGCGCGATCGCATCCCGCAGAACTTACGCTTCCGCGTATCCGTCCAAATCTACGCTTCCGCGTATCCGTCCAAATCTACGCTTCCGCGTAGACGCTCACCTTACGGCGACTGCGATTCTTGTGCTCAAACTTCACAACGCCGTCGATCAGCGCGTACAGCGTGTCATCGCTGCCGATGCCGACATTTTTGCCTGGGTGGACCTGTGTACCGCGTTGACGGATCAGGATGTTGCCAGCCTTGACCACTTCACCACCGTAGCGCTTCACACCGAGGCGCTTGGAATTAGAATCGCGACCGTTACGAGTACTACCTGTACCTTTCTTATGAGCCATGATGTCCTCTCGAAAAACGAGCCAAAAATGAATAACACATTCGCAGCGATCGGCCATAAATCGGCGATCGGGCTGCGATTTGATTGAGCATAAACCTGACGCTTATTGTAGCGAGGTTTTTCGCCGCAACAAGCCAAAGCTTACGCCGTGACCGGGGTTTCCGAAGCAGTTAGCGTTTTGCCACCCACCGTGATGCTATCAATATTAAAGCGCATGTAGTTTTGACGGTGACCGCGTTTTTGCGGGTTTTCTTCTTCGGCTGCATTTTGTAGACCAGCACTTTTTGCTGCGGTAGGTTTGCAGCACTGTACCTTCGACCGTTGCACCTTCAATGTAGGGCGCACCGACGCTGATCTCACCGTCGTTGTTGACGAATAACACCTTGTCGATCGTCACGTTGTCGTCCGGTTCCGCATCGAGAAGTTCAATCTCGTAGAAACGACCCACTTCGACGCGCATTTGTTTGCCGCCGGTTTCGATAATTGCGTAGCTCATGACAGATATTTGAAGATAGTTGCCGTACGGGCAATCACGCGAGCTACGCCACAGACGTCAACTCTCGCCAGCCTTGAACCCGACGAAAACGCGATATTTGCCGCCCGATCCGAGCGTTAAAGCGGCTTTTTTTGCTGCGTGTTGCTCGCGATCGAGTTCATACAGAAAAATAGCCAGACGCCCATTTTCGGCATCTATCGCCGCAATGTCAACCATTCGGTCAGCCATCCCGAACATCGAATCCGGGTGATCGCATTCGTAAGGATTTTCAGGATGGCACGGGCAAACCGATCGATGGATGTGGATGGATGACGTTAACGTCGATCGTTGGCCTTGAGCGCCCGTGTCACCATCGCGGCAATCTCGGCGCGGGTCGCGTCGCGGTTCGGCTCGAAGTGCGTCCCCGGCGGCGGCGTGGCGATCACATTCAGCGTGGCAGCAGTGGCGACGGCGGGTTGCGCCCAGTTGGGGATCTCGTCGCGATCGGCAAACTGACCGAGCGCACTCAGATCGCCCCCTTCCAAACCGAGACCGTTCACCAGCGCTAAAATCGCCTGGAGCCGCTGCACATTCAAGTTAGGGCCGAAAGTATTTTCTGAGAACCCTGAGAGAAACCCGCCTTGGTAGGCCGTTTGGATCGATTGATACGCCCAGAAGGTTGATGGGACATCACTAAAGCTGGTGGCCGCTCGTCGCGCACGGGGTCGAAAAACCTGGGTGATTAAGGCTGCGAACTGGGCGCGGTTCATTTTTTCCTGGGGACGGAAGGTTCCGTCGGGGTAGCCACCGATCAGGTTTTGTTCGCTGAGGTAAAGAATGTCATCTTTTGCCCAGTGGTTGCCGATGTCGGCAAAGCGGAGATTATCTAAGTTATCGAGGCTGACGATGAAACTGGAGGTTGTGGCGGGAAGTTTGCCGTCAATCACGAGGGCTTGGTAGAGCGTCGCGGCAACGTCGGCGCGGGTGGCGCTGTAGCTCGGGCGCAACAGGCGCGGGTTGGGATAGTTGACGACGAGGCTATTTTCAGCAGCGGCGACGATCGCCGCGATCGCCCAGCCGGGAATCTGGCTCTGATCATCAAAAGCCGACAGTGCCGCCGTGCCACCGCTGCCGGTCAGCCCCAAACCGCTGACGAGGGCGAGCAGGGTTTGCAGGCGCGTCAGGTTTTGGCTCGGGCGGAAGGTTCGATCGGGAAAACCAGTCAGGAAGCCGAGACGGGTCGCTTCGGTAATGGCGGAATAGCCCCAAAAGTTGGTTTGCACATCAATAAAACTTTTAGCCGCGCTGGTCAGCGAGCCGTCAAAAGCTTTCGAGATCAGGGCGGCAAACTCAGCGCGGGTAACGGGGTTGTTGGGGCGATAGGTTCCGTCGGGGAAGCCGCTCACGTAGCCTCGCTCGAAGAGGGCAGAGATAAACGGTTCTGCCCAGTTACCGCCGAGGTCGGTGAGAC
>JAAUPN010000114.1 GCA_012033105.1 Coleofasciculaceae cyanobacterium RL_1_1 | reverse complement strand
CGTCCCGGTTTACCCATCGAACAAAACACACCCACCGGACGATGCGGCACTTTCAACCCCGATCGCGCCGTCCCGAATCGCATCCGACACCACCTCGATCGCCCGATCTTGACCCATCACCTGCCGTCGTAAAAAGCTCTCCATCCGCAACAGCCGCGATCGCTCATCTTCACTCAACCGCTCGATCGGCAGACGGCAACGCTGGGCGATCGCCTGAATCACATCTAGCTCGCTGAGAGTGGTGATGGTCGAATCCAGCGGCGAGCTAAATCCGTCCGCACCGGTGTCGAGTTCGTCCAACTCTAAGCCCTCGGTGATGCTGTCCTCGAAGGAGTCCGCGATCGAATTCGGTGCGGTGTTCAAGGGGTGGTGGCTGCTCGGACTGTGACGATCGCGATGGCGAGCGGTCTCATCGAGCGGCTGGGCGCTGGTCGGTAACGAGAGGCTCGGGGTTTCCATCTGGAGGCGGGCATTGGCACAGGCGCGATCGATCGCGTCGATCGCCTTATCGGGGAAACAGGCATCGGTGATGTAGCGGCCACAGAGCGACACCGCCGCATCGATCGCCGCATCCGAAATTTTGAGCTGGTGGTGCTGCTCAAAGCGCGGACGCAACCCCCGCAGAATTTGGCGCGTTTCCTCTAGATTTGGCTCATACACCCAGACCGTTTGAAACCGACGTTCCAAGGCTCCATCTTTTTCGATCGTCTGGCGATATTCCCGCACCGTTGTCGCGCCAATGCAGTGCAACTCACCACGCGCTAGGGCGGGCTTGAGAATATTCGCGGCATCGCTCGCCCCTGCGCCCCCCGCACCAAGCACCGTATGAATTTCGTCAATAAAAATAATCGTGTTGTGGCTACTGCTCGCCTCGGTGACAATCCCCTGAATCCGCTCTTCAAACTCCCCGCGATATTTGGAACCCGCCAGCAATGACGCCATCGACACCTCAACAACGCGCTGCTGCCGTAAGACCTGGGGCGCAGCCTCGGTCATTAACCATTGGGTCAGTCCTTCGATGATGCAGGTTTTACCGACGCCCGCTTCGCCGACCAAAATTGCGTTGCGTTTGCGACGCTGCATCAGGATGCTCGCCAAACTGCGGATTTCGCGATCGCGCCCGATCGTCGGATCGAGCTGACCCTCGCGAGCCAGTTGGGTGAGATCGCGCCCAAAGCTATCGAGTAACGGCGTTTTGGATTTTTCTGGATTCTGAAAGAAAGGCTCCTCATCGATCGGCATCGCCACCGCACCCGCTTCCTCGGGTAGCATTTCCAGGGATTCCCAGTCCACCGAATCGCTCTGCTGGCGATCGAACTGATAAATTCCCATATCCGCCAGCAGCGAATCCCAGGGCGTATCCGGCCGCTCGAACAGCGATTGCAACACATGACACGGACGCACGATCACTTCATCGATCGCCTGAAGCGCCGAGATTTCCTCCGCTCGCTCGAACACATCGCGGGAGAGGGCATCACGATGCATGATGCCCTCGTGGATGACGTTGCGATCGGTGCGCATCATGCGCGTCCGCAGGCGACGGCGAAACAGGGTTGGATCAAGCCCCCAGTTTTCAAACCACTGCTGCAAAATTTGCACGTCTTTCTGAAATTCTTGGCGCTGGTTGCGACTATCGCGAATCTGCTTCGGACAAATCGATCGATATCGAGATCACACAGCTTGCAAATACCGAGCAGCAAATGCGCCGGTTCGATTTCTGTCGCATGACCGGACTTTGCTTCGATCGCAGCAATATTCCAAGCTAAGACGGTACTGGGCGCGTAAACAGCCATCGATCAATCTAAAACTACTGGAAGTGAGTAAACGAACCGTGCGACATCATCCGCCGCGCACACAAACGCAGGGATCAACCTGGGCAAGCGATCACATTATCGCTGACGGATACCGTAATCCGAGAAGGTTGGCGCTGCCATCGTGCTGCAATCATGCTGCAACCGGCTGCAATTCTGAAAACCTAGGCACAACCGCCCCCACAAACCGTCGCTCCAGCATTATGCACCAGGCTCGATCGGGGATCGGGGCAGTCCGAGGATGGCGTTCAAAAAAGGTTGTGGATCATCGGCGACCCAGCCGAGGTCAGAGCTGTAGCGTAGCTCAAAGTGAAGATGGGCGATCGCAACGTCGGGTTGACCGGTTTGACCGACGGTGCCGATCGTCTCCCCGGCGGTCACGCGCTGCCCCAGGGTTACCGTCGTCGAGGCGAGATGGGCGTAGCGCGTTTGGCGTCCACCCGCATGGTTAATCACGATCAGTGTGCCGTAGGGGTCGCGATCGCCCACAAAGGCGATCGTGCCAGCGCCCGCCGCCCGCACGGTATCCCCCACAGCGGCGACCAAATCCACACCGCTATGGAACGTTACGCGATCCAAGCCGGGGAACAGCACCCAGCCGTAACGGGCGATCGGTTCCGTCGGAGCCGTGAGGGGATAGGTATTGATAATGGCGTCGGGGTCGGGATCGCTGGCCTCTGGAGTCGGGCGGGCCGGTGGTGTAATCGGCGATCGGGTGACACCGGGAATAAAAACGGTGGCAGGAACCGCATCACCACAGCCGTTGAGTTCAAATAGGGTGTCGGCGCGGACATTATAGCGATCGGCCAAATCTCGCCAGGTGTCGCCGGATTCGGTGGTGACGCGCACGCCGTTGTAGGGGGGAATCACCAGGGTGGAACCCACGGGTGGTGTGGCATCGGTGGCGCTGCGGATCGAGGCGTTAAAGCCGGTGAGGGTAAAGATGGAAATGCCGTAGCGATCGGCGATTTCGGTCAAGGTCTCGCCAGTGCTGACGGTATGCGTCCCGAGGCGATCGAGCACGGGCGATCGGCAAGTGGCGGCGGCGGGGTTGGGGGTTAACCCGTGAGCGGCCATGATCGCCAGCGTCCAGACCCAGAACAGGCCAAACCGAGGGCGACGGGGTGCAGACCTCCATCCGTGAATCGTGTCGTGAACTGCGTCGTTGTACATTTTGCTGATGTTCATCCGAGCAAATCACGATGGGTAAACGGTTTGGCATGGGTTCCGGCATAGGTCGCCGCCACATGACCATCGCCCACAACTTTGTATTTGTAAGTGACCAAGCCATCGAGACCAACCGGCCCTCGTGGCGGCAAGGTTTGGGTGCTGATACCCACTTCGGCGCCGAAACCGTAGCGAAAACCGTCCGAAAAGCGGGTTGAGGCAGTTGTGAAACACCCCGGCGCTATCGACACGGGCGAGGAAATCAGCGGCGATCGCGGCGTCTTCGGTGACGATCGCATCGGTATGACGCGAAGCATAGGTGTTGATGTGATCCAAGGCCGCGTCAAAATCCGCCACCACTTTCACCGACAGAATCAAATCACTATATTCCGTTGACCAATCCGCTTCGGTGGCGGCTTCGACGTTCACGTATTGCCGCGTCAGCGCGTCACCGCGAACCGTCACCTGTTGCGCTTCCAGTGCTGCGACCACCTGGGGCAAAAATTCCGCCGCGATCGCTCATGTACTAGTAGCGTTTCCATCGCATTACACGCCGCCGGATACTGCACCTTCGAGTCCACCGCGATCGTCACCGCTTTCGCCAGATCCGCCGCCCGATCGACATACACATGACAAATTCCATCCGCATGACCCAGCACGGGAATCCGCGTATTGTCCTGCACAAACCGCACGAAGGAATTGGAACCGCGTGGAATGATCAGATCGACGTAGCGATCGAGCGCCAGCAGCGATCGGGTTTCTTCCCGCGTCGTCAAAAGCTGCACCACGTCCGGATCAACTTTCGCCGCTGTCAGTCCCGCCCGTACCGCCGTGACGATCGCCTGACAGGAATGAATCGCCTCGCGACCCCCTTTCAGGATCACGCCGTTCCCCGACTTGATCGCCAAACTCGAAATCTGGATCGCCGCGTCCGGTCGTGCCTCGAAAATCACGCCCAGCACCCCCAGCGGACAGGTGATCCGTTGCAGTATCAAGCCCGTGTCCAGTTCACGGTGGATCTGCACCGCACCGACGGGATCGGCCAGTTGACCCAGATCGCGCACCCCGGCGATCGTGCCGCTCAGTTTCGCCGCATCGAGCTTGAGGCGGTTATAGAGCGGGGTGGCGATGCCGTCAGCTTGGGCTTGCTGGCAGTCGATCGCATTCGCCGCAAGAATCTCAGACTCGGCAGCACTCAGCGCCGCCGCCACCGCCGCGATCGCCGCATTGCGATCCGCCGTCGGCAAAATCGCCAAACTCTGAGCCGCCTCGCGGGTACGACGGGCGATCGCCGTTAAATCAGGATCAGCCGGGAGGCCATTGGAAGCAGGAACAGAAGCAGGAACAGTCGCGGTCATTACAGTGTGGCTTTAGCGGTACAGCATCGGTAGACAGTCTTATCCAACTGTAGTCGATCGCCGGGTCTCTCACACCGCTCCCCCCCCTAAACTGATCGCAAGGTGCGCCACAGTTGGCGGTAACTCTCCACCGCCTCCGGTGACGTCAACGGCTGCACAAACTCCGATTTTGCCAAGACGCGATCCGGTGGTAACACTAAGGCATCATCTCGCAGCTCGGTTGGCAGTTGATCACGATCGATCGCCAGCAAACCGGGCGACGCCGACCCACTCGTCAGCGACAACGTGATCGCAATCTCCGGTCGCCAGCAAAACTCGATCCACCGCTGGGCAAGCCGATCGCGCTCCGCATTCGCCTCCGCCGCATTCGCACGGGGCTGCACCCACAGATCCGCCCACAGCGCCGTTCCCGACTCCGGAACCACCGCCGCGATCGTCCGGCCATACTCCGGCATCATGGCGATATCCTGAGATGATCCCACCGCCACCCAAGCATCCCCCAGGGTCAAGGCGGGTTGATACTCCGTCGAGCTATAGGTCAGCACCTGTTCACCCAGTGTCGCTAGCATCGCCAGAAGACCCGGAACCTGATCCGGGCGATCGGTGTTGTAGCTTGCACCCAACGCCTTCAGCACCAGGCCAATCACCTCGCGCGGACTATCAGGCAGAACAACGCGACCGCGCAGATCGGGATTGTTCAGCACATCACTCCAGTCCCGTGGCCGCCAGTCACCCAGCTTATCCGTGCGGTAGGCGATCGCCGTACTGCTCCACCGATACGGCACACCCCATAGCGCTCGGCTCGCTAAATTTGGAGTCACCTCGCCCGGTGGGTTAGTCGCAGGCGGCAGAGACGGACGATACGACCAGTCAAACGGTGATCGGGCTTCCAGGCTAGCCCACGACGATTGAAGCTGATTCAGCGGGGCGATCGTCCCCAACGCCACAGCGCGATCGAGCCAATAATGCCCCAACTGGCACAAACTCGGCGAAGGCTCGATCGACGCTCTTTGAGACCGAGAGAACACATTCGAGGACGGCGATCGGCTCGACGATTGCACCGACTCTTTGTCATGACTTTGACCCGCTTCTCGCTGCCATTTTTGGAGCAAATCGAAGCAATCTTGCCGTTGAGCAACAGAATTAAAGTCTAGCGTCAGCCCCCCCCCGATCTCTCGACGAAAGGCTTGAATTAATGCCCGTGGAACTGATTTTTTAACCGTCTGAATACTTAAATAATTCTGTGATTTCGCTTGACATCCCCCCAGCAGTGTCGCAGCAGAAAGACCAATCGCATAGGCCAAAAAAGAACGACGGTTTAGATGGCTACACTCTTTCTCTAGCAAGCTATCTAGTACTTCATTTACAATTGCTTGCGAATCGCTATATTCGTTAATCACAACCCAAGATGTTTCCGTAAAGAGATGTTTTGTTTCTTATGTATTGAGTATCGAGAAATATTTTTTTGTTCGCACAATGTTATTTCGCACAATGTTTAGCATGAAAAAGTTAAATAAATGAGAGAAAAAACAGGTTTCTTTGGATTACTCCATTACGGTGGTTAGTGAACGCCTTACTATGAGGATCGTAATATGAACCATCTCCAGACACAAATAGCGACACTCGATCATAAGGTGGATGCACTCTATACACTGATTGAGCGATTAAGTTCTAGTGTGGACTACTTGCTCAAAGATGCCAGCACCCGCGCCCACGGTGCCGACACCCATAACGTTGACTCTGAGCGGATGCTATCGCGAGATACCAGCAAGCTCGATGCGATGTTCGAGCATCAAGATGTTTTGCTCGATCGCGATCTGGTCAGTACAGAACGGCATGGTGACGAAGACACCAAAATGACGCCCGAAGCACAAATCCAGCGCTTGACAGCTCAGTTAACGGCGTCCTACAACCGCATCGCCGCCCTTGAGGAACAGCTTCTTTCGCTCAGTAATGTGAACTACCGTCAACGTTAAGTTGATAGCATCTAGCTCTGTGTTGATGGCGATCGTTGGCTGGCGATCGTTCATTTGTTTAGCGTGTGATCAGATATTCGCGCTCGGCCACCGCTTTTAAGCGGCGTAGTTGTTGCTGCATATCCGCTTGAGTGAAGCGAGCCGCAAAGGTATCAAAACCAAAGCGTACGAGCGGATTGGGAATCTCGAAGCTAAATCGGTTGATGAGCTGAGTACCGATCGCCGTGGGGCGGCATTCCCAACGATCTCGTCCACTAAAAAATCCTTGAAACTCCCAGACAATCATTCCCGGCGACCGTTCGACCACGGTACTGTACAAACTCGGCTGCAAGAGCGGAACAGTGATCGTAAACCGGCTACGTGCGCCAATGTCCGTGCTCCAGTCCCCGATCGGGCGACAGCGAAGCGCCGGGTTGAGCCAGCGATGCATCAAGTCCAGCTCAGTAAAGCACTGTTCGACGATCGTGGCACTGGCATCGATCTGGATCGAATTTTCGTAGTGGCGGGTGCGAGAATTTGGCTTGAAGGTCACGTGTGAAGGCAGAGAGAACGTTAACCCTTTCCATTCTGAAGCGAGTCCGCCATTTGTGGGAAGACGTGCGAGCTGATGGCGATCCCTACTCTCCGATGATCTTGATCCCGGCCACGGTCCGAGACGGCGAGCCTGAGACAGCGACCTGAGAATGTCCATCGTTAATCATGCGTGGTTGTTAACCGTGCTGAGTCACGTAGAATCACAGGCATTATGCCTCAGTATTCGGGGGTATTTGATCGCGAGACCGTGCGATCCCGCAGAAAAACATGACTTAAACGTAAATAAAAGGCCAGGAAGGCTCTACGGTTCGAGCGTGTATCGGTAAGATAAGGGCGTGTTCGGTCAGGTAATAACTGTATCGGCATTTTTAACCCATCAGAATATCCAAGCGGTTGGGGCATCGACCGTTAAGTGAGGTGATGTTAGACAGGCTGCGCCTGCGTTTGCTGTTTGAGCTTAGAATCCCCTTGCTGAACGGCGGGGGAGTATGTCAAGTGAGTTGTTCAACCATAGGAGGACATGTTTGGGTCATCACCATTCCTACGCTGGCAACGGAGCGATGACACAAACCGTCAAAACTGTATGAACGAGATTTCGGATATCCCGTCCAATCTACCAATACATATTCATGCCCTGTCTCTGTCTGAGATCAGTGCAGGACCACTTTTTAGTTTTGTCGATTCGATCGGCTCAAAAGTTGGTAGCTTTTTGCCCAACGTGATCGGCGCGATCGCGATCCTGATTTTATTTTGGATTGCAGCAACGATCGCAGCCTCCGTTGTTAAAACGCTACTCAGCAAAACCAAGCTTGACAATAAACTGGCATCTTGGCTATCGAGCGGCAGCGCTCCGTCCAGTTTTCCCGTTGAGAAATGGACAGCGGCTGTCATTTACTGGGTCATCTTGCTCTTCGGCATTATTGCCTTCCTCAATGCCCTTGACCTCGCGATGGTCTCGGCGCCATTGTCGAATTTCCTGGATCAGATTTTCGTCTTCTTGCCAAAAGTTGGCGGTGCTGCGCTGTGGTTGGGCGTCGCTTGGGTTGTTGCAACCCTAGCTAAGGTGCTACTGACCACGGGTCTATCCAAATTTAAGCTAGATGACAAGCTAGCGGAGTCGGGTGGGTCGCCGTTCTTGGTGAACGAAACCCTGGCTAACGCGCTCTACTGGTTTATCTTCCTACTGTTCTTGCCCAACGTGCTTGACACGCTGGGTCAAGATGGTCTGCTGACGCCGCTTCAGGCCATGCTGGAGAAGATTCTCAGCTATTTGCCGAATGTCTTCACAGCCGTGGCGATCGCTGTGGTTGGTTGGTTTGCGGCCCGCATCATTCGCGGTGTCGTCACCAATCTGCTGGCCGCCACCGGAACCGATACCCTGGGCAACCGGTTTGGCCTGACGCAAATGATGTCGGGGATGTCGCTTTCAGCGGCGATCGGTACGGTGGTTTACGTCATCGTCTTGATCCCGATCGCGATTTCAGCCCTCGATGCCCTCAACATCAAGGCGATCTCAGAACCGGCGATCGCCATGCTCGAAAGCGTGATGGACATCATTCCAAAACTCTTTTCGGCAAGCTTCATTCTCGCGGCCTTTTTCTTCATTGGTCGTTTCATCTCCGAAATCGTCACCAATCTGCTGACCAGCTTCGGATTTGATAACATCCTCTCGTCGATGGGCATCAACCCGCCGACATCGCCGGATTCGACCGCAACCGATCCGAGCTTGGTTCCGACCAACAGCGCCGCACGTACGCCGTCGGAATTTGTCGGCATCGTGATCTGGGTCGGCATTATGCTGTTCGCGACGATCGCGGCGGTAGATGTGCTGGACTTCTCAGAGCTGAATGCGATTATTTCCGGTCTCACGGTGGTCTTCGGTCAGATTCTTTCAGGGGCGATCGTCCTGGCGATCGGTCTGTACCTGGCGAATTTGGCCTTTGGTCTGATCGTCAAGTCTGGCCTCGGTCAAGCACACCTGTTGGGTCAAATCGCTCGTGTGGCGATTATCGTCCTCTCCGTCGCGATGGGTCTCCAACAAATGGGCATCGCGCCGGATATCGTCAATCTCGCGTTTGGCCTGCTGCTGGGCGCTTTGGCGGTGGCGACGGCGATCGCCTTTGGTTTAGGTGGTCGTGAAATCGCCACCGAACAAATTCGCAGTTTCCTGGATTCTTTCAAAAAGTAATCTCGGGATTCTCTCGGGTTCTACCGAGCTAAAACGAACGATTTTGAGACAATCGGTGTCTCAAAATCGTTCATCAAAATCTCGCACAAACAATTTGTGCGAGATTTTATTTTGTGGATTCGCGATCGACCCTATTCGCCGGTCAACCTGCACGCAAGTTCGGTATGAGATACTGTCTAAACACGGTCTCAGCCAAACGGCGCTTGTCTTGCCGATCGTAACCATCCGAGCAGGACAAGCCTTCGCCAAGGTTAATCACCATCGCTCTCAACCCATTCCGATTTCCTTCTTTTTCAGTCGCCCTCCATGCCCGTCCCCGACCCTTCGATCCCCACCGCCGCCGCACCCGACTCCGCCGCCACCAAGGCGAGTAAATCCACCTTTACCGGTGTTTTTACCTCCACGTTTTTGACGATTTTGTTTGCTGAAATGGGCGACAAAACCCAGCTCACCACGCTTTTGATGACAGCAGAATCGCAAAAGCCACTGGTTGTGTTTTTGGGTGCAGGATCGGCGCTGGTGATGACGAGTTTGCTGGGGGTATTACTGGGGCGATGGTTGGCGAATCGGGTTTCGGAAGCGGCGATCGAGACGGCTGCGGGGATTGCGTTGATGGTGATCGCGGTGTTGCTGATTGGCGATATGTTTGATCTGACCTAGACCATAGGCCGCAACCGTACAACATCACAAAATGCCGCATTTTGGGTTTCAGTTGGGTACTGAATGTTGGTTGCAATCGATTTTTTCGTGCGGTTTTGAGTTGGACTGAGCTAAATCAGAAGGGACGTGAGCTATGGATTGGGATTTACTGAGCGTTAGTTTTGTGGCGGTGTTTTTGTCCGAACTGGGCGATAAAAGCCAGATTGCGGCGATCGCCCTGAGCGGCAGTTCAAAATCGCCCCAGGCGGTCTTTTTTGGGACGGCGGGCGCGTTGGTCTTGGCGAGTTTAGTCGGGGTGTTGCTGGGGCAAGGGGTCGCGCAGGTGTTGCCGACGCAATTGCTGAAAGGGATCGCCGCGATCGGCTTTGCAACGATCGGGCTGCGGTTGCTCTGGCCGAAAGATGCGTAGACATGCCATGACGTGACCAGCCAAGTTTAAAGGGGTCGCAGCGACGATGAAACGGGTGTTAATTCTGGGCGGTGGTGGTCGGATTGGTGGCGCGATCGCGCGGGATCTGGCCGATCGCTGTCGGGCGATCGGCTTGGCGTGTCACATCACGCTTACCCAGCGATCGCCCATTTACGCTCAGACTGGCGATCTCGATGCCAATCCCAATCAATCCCACACCATCACGCTCGATCTCGACGATCAGGCCGCATTGACCACTGCGATCGCCGCCGCCGATCTGGTGATCCACGCCGCTGGCCCCTTCGCCTATCGCGACGATCGCGTCTTGCAACGCTGCATCGCCAGCAAAACCCACTACCTCGATGTCAGCGACCATCGCGCCTTTACCGAAGCGATGCTGAATTTACACAACGCGGCTCGATCAGCGGGGATCGTCGCGATCGTCAACACCGGCGTTTTTCCCGGCCTCTCGAATAGTTTGGTCAAAGCTTGCGTTGAACGGGTCGAGCAGCAGACACAGCCAGGAATTGAACTCGACTCGATCGCCCTCAATTACGCCGTTTCCGGTTCCGGCGGCGCTGGCGTCACGGTCATGCGTACCACCTTTCTCGCCCTCCAGCACGCTTTCGCAGCCAAGCTCCACGGCGAATGGCGCACCGTCGCCCCCTACAGCGATCGCGAATCGATCGCCTTTCCCCTACCCTTTGGCACGATCGGCACCTACTGGTTTGACGTCCCCGAAACCCTCACCCTGGCGCGTCACTTCAACGCCCGCAGCGTCACGACCAAATTTGGCTCGACTCCTGATTTCTACAACTATTTAACGGCGGCGGTTGCCCGGTTTTGTCCGGCAGCGCTGTTGCAAATCCAACCGCGATCGAGTTTTTATCACGGGTAAGCTTTGGTATGACCCAGGTGACCGATCGCTGGAGTGGGGTCGGGGTGGCGATGCGGGCGCGGGTGGTGGCTAGCGATCGCGGTTTCGAGCCTGTGGATGATTCTTCTGAACCGCCGGTGATCGCGGAGGCGACGCTATGCCATGACGATACGGCACGGGCGGCGGGCATCGGGGCGGGTAGTGTGGCGGCGGCGGTGTTGACGGGGGGGATTGTCAAGCCGGGAGTCTGGACGGTGGAACAGTCGGTTTCGACGGCTCTGTTTGAGCGGGCGATCGCCAAGTCAGGGTTTCGCTGGATGTGTGGGTAATTTGTCGGGGATTGGCGATCGTATCCGGCCAATTCGTCCAAATCACTCAGGCCGCCTCGTCGTGATTGAGACGTTGATAGACACGTTTCACCATGAATTCTTTAACCACGCGACCGAAAGCTTCATCTCCTAAAATCTTTTCAAAGATTGCTTGATTTTGCTCCATACGCCCAATCAGCTTATCGATAAAAGTGGGTTCAAAGCCCAATTTAAACGTATCGAGTTTGTTAGCTTGGGCTTGAGTTTTGAGGGATTCATCCTGCACTAACTCAGCTTCGATTTGCTCAAAAAATAGCCGATCGGCTTCTCCAAACTCTGTATTAAATCGATCGTTTAATTTGTCGATAATTTCTGACAGGGGGACTTTTTCTGCTTTTGATCGTTTAATACCGGCTTCGGTTACGCCTTCTAGCTCGCTATTTTCACCTTGAATGAGTTCGATCGCACCTTCCTTGATTTTTTCGAGGCGATAATATTCAAGAGCAATTTCATCGACTAGCTTGACGCTTTCACCCAGGCTCCGCTTGGGTAGTTTTGTGAGTAGGAATTTAGAAAAGGCAAAGAATTGTTCTAGGTCAGCATCGTGGAAAGGCATGATCTGGGATAGGAATGCGTAAAGATTGATCCATGTCCGCAGGCTCTTTTTAAATTCGTCTTGTTTTTCTTCGGTGTCTAGGGCTTTGTAGCGATCGTCCGCCGGTGCTAACAGTGCATAAAGTTTCCCCTGAATTTGAGGGGTCATCTTGGTTTTAGGGTCAAAGTAGATGGTGGCGAAGGCGTTAATTTCGGAGGCCAAATAAACTTGGTATTGATCTAACTGTCCCTTGAGATCGTAGAGGTGATTGGGGTCGGGTTCTTCCTTGAGGGTGGTGAGTTCGTAGTAGGGCTGGAAGGATTCAAGGATGGTTTCGCGAGTGTTGCTAAAATCCAACACAAATGTACTTTCTTTACCAGGGGCGATGCGATTGAGACGGGAGAGGGTTTGGACTGCCTTGACGCCAGATAGGGGTTTATCAACGTAAAGGGTATGGAGTAGCGGTTGATCGAAGCCGGTTTGATATTTATCGGCAACAATCAATAATTTGTAGTCGTCTTGCTCGAAAATTTTGGGTAGCTCTTTGATGCCAACGCCCGTTAATTGGGGTTCGCTGACGCCGTCGGGATATTTTTCGTCGGGAAATTCTGAGTCTTTAACTTTGCCGGAGAATGCCACCAGAATTTTGATTTTTTGATCATAGCCTTTGGCTTGGATGTAGTGGTTAATTTCTTCAAAGTAGCGTTTGGCATGGAGTCGGGATGAGGTGACGACCATCGCTTTGGCTCGGCCACCGATTTGATGGGCAACGCAGGTGCGGAAATGCTCGACGATGATTTCGGTTTTTTGGGCGAGGTTGTGGGGATGGAGAGACACGAAGCGGGCGATCGCCTGGGCTGCTTTTTTCTTATTTAATTCGGGGTCGTCTTCAATGGCTTTAGAAAGTCGAAAATAGAGTTCGTAGGTGGTGTAGTTTTCGAGGATATCGAGGATGAACCCTTCTTCGATCGCTTGGCGCATGGAGTAAAGATGGAAGGGTTCGGGTTTCCGGCGGTGTTTGGGTGTCCGAAGATGGCGAGGGTTTTCGGTTTGGGGGTAGCGGTGAAGGCAAAAAAGGAAATATTGTTTTGTTTGCCACGGGCTTTGGCCGC
>JAAUPN010000296.1 GCA_012033105.1 Coleofasciculaceae cyanobacterium RL_1_1 | reverse complement strand
GGCGTTGTTGTATCTGATGGGTGGTGGTAAAAGTGGTGTTTAAGAGTATTGGGTTGGAGGTGGCGATCGGGGATGGATGTTGCGGATAGTTAAGGTCGGCAATGCTCACCCTATCGGGTATTCGTCAGGATCGATGTCGCTTGGAATGGCGATCGGTGATCGTGCGTTGGTTTTACGGGTGATACGATCAAGATAGTTCAGCACAGTTTCCTAGAACAATGGTTGCCATCCCGGCTGGTTTTGATCCTGAAGAGTATTTACAGCTTGAAGAACAGGCATCAATCCGCCATGAGTTTCGGTTAGGGTCGGTGTATGCGATGGCGGGCGGGAGTGCGAATCACAACCGAATTGCAATTAATTTGGTGACGGCGTTAAATCTGCATTTTTCAGACGATCGCTGTCAGTTTTTCTCAGGAGATGTGAAGCTGAACTATGCGGAACGGTTTTATTATTATCCTGATGTGTTTGTGACCTGTGATCCGCGCGATTTTGAGGATGCTTATATTAAGCGGTATCCGACGTTGATTGCGGAGGTTACGTCACGATCGACGGATGGGTTCGATCGGGAGCAAAAGTTTGAGGATTATCAGTGTTTAAAGTCGTTGGAGGAGTATGTATTAATTTCGCAGGAGGTGCAGCGAGTGGAGGTGTTTCGGCGGGGTTTGGGTTGGGATTGTCTGCGGTTTGGTGCGGGCGATCGGGTGGTGTTTGAGAGTATTGGGTTGGAGGTGGCGATCGGGGATTTGTATCGGGGGACGAATGTTGCGGATGGGTAAGGTGGGCAATGCCCCCCAGCAACTACGTCACCACCGAGAATTGAGCGGCATAACGCCTCACATCATCAGCAGTAAAAAGCACCGCTCATTCCTTGCTCTGCTGTTCGAGTGCATGTGATTATTAGAGGCTTTTTGTTCCTTTTCCACGGTTACAGTTGAAGCATAATATCCATAGGTTACTCATTTCATCTGACCCTCCTTTGGCTACAGGAACTTTATGGTCAACCTCGAGCCGCCCCCCTTCAGAGGCAGTTATACCACATATTTGGCAACGGAAATCATCTCTACGAAAGACATCAAACCTTAAAGCTAGAGAAAGTCCGGAGCGTGTAGTTTTGTTGCTCTTAAACTCCTTATGTGCCTCTTCAAGAGCTTGAATTGCTTCATCGCAGGCAGATTTACCAATGAGGCGATTTCTGAGTATTTCTAATGAACTGCTTTCTAAGGGAAAACCATTGTCTCGTCGTACATCTTTCGATAAATCCCCGATTGGATCATCTCTATCTTGCTGCTTCACCAGCCAGCGATAGAAAGGACTTGTCTTCGGTTTTTTTGGTTTGGGGATACTTGAAAAAAGATTGTGTGCGCCATTCGGTCTTTGGAGGTTGTCTTGTGAGTTTTTCTTGCGAACCTTCCAGGCTTTCACTGAACGATCATATCTTTCCTTATCTGTTCCTGAATGCGAAACTTCTGAAAAGTGCTTCTCATTTACAAACCAATCACAGTATGCGCAGTAATAATGCCCAGCTTGGCCTTCTACTTCATCTCCATGAAAATAGTGTCTCATAGCCATTTTTATCTCTAAGCTATATATTTAGATCGCGAATTCAGGATAACACCCCCAAGCGAGATGTTGTCAACTACATGCAGTCTAGCTCCAGTATGGTGAGACTATCTAGCGACTTCGGAAGCACCCTACGCCCCGTACCTCACACTAAAAAGTCACGATCGGATTAACCCACCCTCACATTTCTCTACACAATCAAACAGAACCACAAAATACCCCCAGCTAATCAAACCAGATAAACGGCGGATAACGTTTGAAGTTCACCACCTTACCGATTTGATGTCCAATACTTTGATAGGTATTTAAATTTTTAGGGCTGCGAATCCGCACATAGCCCTTAACCTTCGGGCGTAGCGTTGGGTTATTCTCCCCTTGATCCGGCTTGATCGTCACGGCCAATTCCGCCTTATCCCTGCGGTTTCTTCATCATCCAACACCGGTGTAATCGCCTTCACCCGACCCGCCACCGTCGGCGCACCAGGGGTATCATTGACAAACTTTGACCGATCGCCCACATCAAATAACTGCATATCCCCCTGATTGAACCGAGCGGCGATGTCATAGCAATCAGACGGGGCGATCGCAAACAACGTGTCACCCTGGTTAAACCATTGACCATCCTTGAGATCCAGATCCTCCGTAATGACGATACCGTCGATATCCGCCCGTAGGTGCAGCGCCTCGCGACGTGCCTGGAGCTGCTGAAGTGTGCGTTGATGGGCGATCGTCAACTGTTCCTGACGTTCCAACTCCACCAGAGCTAGGTTCACCTCCTCACGATTCTGGTCAAATTCTGCCCGACGCTCTTCCCATGCACCCAATCCCTCCAGGCTTTCCGTTTCTAGATCACGGACAACCCCTCCGATTTGGGCGCGAGTGGCTTGGGTTTGGGCGGCAAAGCGATCAATTTCATGCCCCACTCCGGCCTGCATAATCTGACGTTCTTCGATTTGTCGTGAGAGCGATTGCAGTTCGCTTTCGGTGCTACTAATCCGAATCTCCAGTTCCGACTGTTGATCCATTAGGGTCGTGACCGAAGTATTCGCATACCCAAGTGCACCATCTTCTATTAACGATTTGAAGATGGCAAATCGTGTCGCTAATTCATCCCGACGAGCGGTTAGTTCTGCAAGCTGTTCCTGTTTTTTGACCTGTTGTTCCGCCAGATCCAGCGCTTCAGATTGGAATCGATCTTGTTCGAGAGATTGACGCACAGCTTGGGATTGCAGTGCTGCAATCTCCGCTTCCAAACGCTGGGTTTCACTGCTGCCGACCCCGGATTCAATGTCGTTCAATTGTGCCAGTTTACGATCGAGGAGTTGGCGATCAAAATCAGCCGCCGTATTGTTCTGCATAGCTGCGGCCTGTGCCACCGCTAACCGCCGTTCCGCCGCTGCGATCGCCGCCTGGGTATCCATCACCAAACGTTCCTGCTCCAAAATCTGCGACGTTAACTCATCATTCTCAATAATCGCCACCACATCACCGCGCCGCACTTCCGCCCGTGGTGTCACCCGCAACTCCAGCCGTCCCGCCTCTCGCATCGACACCGATTGCCGATTATCATCCTGTAACCCCACTTCCGCCCGCCCCATCACATAGGTCGGCAACGGAATGAATCCCAACCCCAACCCCACCAACACCACAAGGTAAAACACTTGACGCTTTGAGACTGATCGCGCCGAGGATTCCACCACGGGCGAGACCGCTTGTTCACCCGACTTGATCGACTCCGCAGCCTCGATCGGGGTTGGGCGGGTCGCTCCTGGGGGGACAACTTTGAGCGGTGAAACCTGGTTGGGTTGGGGGGAAGAGGTCATGGCTTGGGGTAGAGCAACGGCAGTAAAAGCGGGTCAAACGGATCGGAATCAAGACGGTTCAGCGTCCCACAGTGTGTAGTAAGCCAACCAAAGCGCCAACGCAAAGGCGATCGGTGCTGGCAGTGTTATCAGGGAAAAGTGCAGAATTTTACTGAAGAGAAAGCCAAAAATGCCGACGAGATACAGCAAACTCAAGGGGGCGTAGGCCGCGAGAACGGGGCGAAAGGGGGGATATTCGATTTCAGTTTCACCTGTGAATTTGCGTTGATAGTAAGCAAAGGCACGACCGCGTAGGCCATTGATCCGGGTGGCGGCGACGAGGAGGTGGTAACCGTCAAATTTCGCGAGGGGGTTGAGGTTGAGCAGAACGGTCACGATCGAGGCACTAAACAGGAGGTAGCTGAGTTCGTAGAGCCACTGACCGATCGTCGTTACATTCCAAACCAAAAGGGCGATCGCGGCGATCGCCAATTGCGTCAAAACACCGGCTCCGACGACGAGTAACCGTTGATAGCGCGGCAAACCGTAGGAGTTCGTGCTGTTGGTATAGGCGGCGGGGAACAGACACATGAACATCAACCCCATACTTTTGACGGGTTTACCGAAGTGCTTCAAGGTAAAGGCGTGGCCGAGTTCGTGAATGCTGAGGACAACGAGGCTGGCGATGATGTATTTGACGATTAGCCCTGCGCCCTGGTCGTCCCACAATTGGAGACCGTAGGCCATCAAGTCCGCTGCCTGGGCGAAACCAACGACGGCCATTAGGGTCAAACTGGCGACAAAAATCAACCAAAACCACCGCGTCCAAATCCAGCGCAATTTACCGACGTGGCGCGATAGCCTAGG
>JAAUPN010000006.1 GCA_012033105.1 Coleofasciculaceae cyanobacterium RL_1_1 | reverse complement strand
AATCGATCCGGGCGATATTGTCCCAACCGTCAGGATCAGCGGCGCGGGCGTTGCTAAAGCGCAGAGTTTCGTTGGTGGTGTAGAGCGGTAGTGCGCCGAATTTTAGCAGGTTGGGACGTTGGATGGGATCGGGATCGCGGGGATCGGGATCGTTGACGGGATCAACATTGGATGTGGGAATGGTTACCGTCAGGCTGTGCGATGTGATCGCACTGGTAGCACCGGCGACATCGATCGCCGTAACCCGCAAGCCATAACTGCCCGCCGCCAAGGTTGCGGCTAGCGCGATTTCCACCGCAAACTGAGCGGTGTCAGCATCACTGGCCGTTAGTGTGTCGATCGTAGTGGTCTGCACCGACTCACCCGCCGGATCGAGCAGATCGATCACAATCCGGTCAATATCCGCCCAGCCGTCCGCGTCGGAAACTTGACCGGAGAGGGTTAGGGTCGTGCCGCGATCGTAAGCGGTCGTCAATGCATCTAGAACCGGAGCCGCTGGAGCGGTATTGGTTGGATCGGGAGCAGGATTAGGATCGGGATCGGAATTCCCACCGGGATCAGTCGTTGAGTTAGAACTGGGAATTACGAGATCGATCGCCACGATCGCCGCGCCCGCATCACGTCGATCGCGAGGCGTCAACGTTAGACGATAATCACCCGCTTCCAAACCATCTGTAACGACACCACGATTAATCGAAAACGTCTGACCCTCACCACTCGGCGTCAGATTGATCGCGATCGTCCGCACCACTGCACCCGACCCATCGATCACCTCCGCCGTCAACCCGTCAATATCCCACACACCATTGCCATCGCTCACCGTCCCCGACAGTGGAAACTCGCGCAGATCCAACCCCGTCACATCAAACTCAACGATCGGCGCGACGTTATCCCAACGTGGTACGAGGGTGCGCCAGTCGTCCTGACCTGGAGCGATTTGAATTAAATCATCGATCGCGCCAATGCCACGCGGCGTCACGCCCGTTAACCGAAAACCAAAATCGTTATAGTCCCGGTCTGATCCCAGGTCGATGCGCTTGTCTTCCATGACATAGATGTCACGACCGGCAATCGCAATTTGACCAAAGTAAAAGTCATCGTCCGGGTTGGCCGTGGCGATCGAAAATAAAGGCCGTTTATCACCACCGATTTCGGGATTGTTGCGCACCTCAGCAAAGGTTCCGTTCGGGATCAGCACGATCGCCACCGTATCTCCCGGTGTCATTTCAAGAATCTGACTACCGCGATACTCTCCCGCTTCGTTGTGGAACAAATCGATCCAGGGGTTATCAACCCGATCGTTCACCAGACGATAGCCCAGCACAGAATCGGACAAGACGCGATCGATGATTTCGCGCGTCCAGTCCACCGATCCCCACGCCACATCATCCAAATCACGCAGGCTCACGATCCCCGCTTCACCTTGATAGCGACCACCATCGAGAGCATAGTCAAACTCAAACTGTCCGTTTGCCCCTACGATAAACACACCGTCGGCAGAATCGGCGGGATTTTCTCCTGTGAGCGGGTCGATCGAGGGACTCGCAGCGGGTGAGATCGCCAGGGTATAGTCCAGATCCCGATCGGTGCGTCTAACCTCCAGCGAATACAGGATGCCGCCGTCTAAGTTCGTCAGCGCAACCTCTCCACCGTCATAATTTGCACCTGGTTCCGCAACGATCGCGCCGCTTTGATCCCGAACCGTCCAGCCCAAATCTGCACCCAACGAGAAGACAACATCCCGTGATCTCTCCAGGCTGAACTGAAACACATCTGTCGATTCCAGGGTCGAAACTTGATCGGTACGCTGGGTGGAGGTGGTGAGCAAGCCGAGATCGATAAAAGCCATGACGGAAAACCCTGGAAGATGCGACGCGAACAGAAACAGTGCAAACGTTGAGAACGGGGGTATTGAATCGAGATTGGATCGAGATTGGATTGACCTAACTGAGCTATCAGGTCAAGCCTGAGCGATTTACGAAAAAAATCGCACAATCTCGATCAAAAATTTTTAGTCGTGAACTCTTAGGGGCGAAATCCCATAATTTGAACGCCATCAAAATCAGGTAAAACCTAAAATCTGTGGGAACCATTGAATGATTTCACCCCATTAAATTTGACGAACACGAATGATGTATAACCAGGATGCCGAATGCTTTGACCAAATAGGGAGCTAATCCGGAAACTTCACTAAATCTTTAATCAAGCACTCCCGTACACTAGGTTTTGACGATGTGGCTCGGCTCGATATTCCCGTAGATCAACACAGACAGGAAGTTGGATGCACGTAAATCCTCTGAGACTAAGCGTCAATTCAAAAGTAAAAGCTCGTAAATTTACAGGGCTAGGCTTCGGGAATACGAAAATGAAATGATGTAAAAATATGATTGAAGCAAGGCGATTCACTAGAAAATAATGACCCGACAAAATCCGACATGTCGGATTTTGTCGAACAATCGAGAATCATCGATTCGGTGCATTTCGCAAATTCAAGTAAATTTAAGTGGACTCAAGTAAATTTGGTATCGGCGACCTGATAAGTATCAATAAGTAAATTCCTAAATGATGCCATCAGTCCCCTCACTAATCCTAGGTTTTGTCGTAGCCTAGGAGACTGGAATTTTGGGTGGGGATGGGGTTCCACGGGTTATCGTTTCTACATTTATCGGATGTAGCACCTGGAATATACGCCGGAGTTTAGTACGATCGTCCACTGTTCATAGCAGCGAGGGTTCAATGGTAAAACGCGCAATACTGAAATGTGATGGCGACTTGGCTCGTACGGGGCTACGGGTGGAGCTGACGATCGGGGAGATTGACCGCGATCCGCTGGTGAGATTGACCGCCACGCTCGAACCCGCGCCGGATCTGCACGACTGCATCAAGCAACATTGGGATGAAAACTATCGATCGCTGGTGGTGCAGCGGACGCGATCGCTACTGTTAGAGCATTTGGATCGAAGTGTCGTTGAATCATCCGAATCATCCGAATCACCTGAATCGCCCGAATCATCCGAATCCAACACGCCTGACCCAAAACCCGATCGCCAGCCCAACCCCATACCACCCGACGCCCTTGGGGACATGCGGGCGATTCATCCCAAAGCGCTGCGCAAAACCCGTCAGGCGCTGAAGGAACAGTGCGACCAGTCAGAAATTGAGCTACGTCAACGGTTTCAGGCGTGGCTGGATGCATCACCGACGTTTCGTGACTTAACCCTCAGAGCGCGGGATGAGCTACGGATCGAGGAGCCATCTCTGTTTGTGATTCAGCATGATGATTTGGAGGTGCGGCGGTTGCCATGGCAGGAGTGGTCGCTGTTCCGCGATCGCCCCAAAGTGGAGCCGAGTTATGGGAATTTGATGGGAAATCAGCTCCCGCTCGGTGAGTCGCCACGTCGCGATCGGGTGCGGATTTTGGTGATTTTGGGCAACTGTGAGGGGATCAATACGGATGCCGATCGGCAGTTTTTTCAGGCAATCCAGCAGGAATCGGGAGCGGATATCGTTTTTTGAATGCGCCGAATCGTGAGGACGTGAACGATCAACTGTGGGATCAAGGTTGGGATATCATCTTTTTTGCGGGACATAGCACCAGCCAAACTGACGAAGCCAAGATCTTACTCAATGCTCACGGGGGTTACCTCACGGTGAATGATTTGTGGCATGGTCTTCGACGAGCGCTCGAAAACGGCCTCAAACTCGCCATTTTTAATTCCTGTGATGGGTTGGGATTGGCGAAGGGTCTCGACGATCGCCAGATTCCCTTCACGATCGTCATGCGCGATGCGATCGCTGATGGGGTCGCGCAGCATTTTCTGCGGCATTTTCTCAATGCCTTTATCCGCGAAAATCTATCGCTACCGGAAGCGGTTCGTAACGCACGGGAAAAGCTGCATGTTTTTCGCGATCGACTGCCCTGTCCGTCGTGGCTCCCGGTGATCGTACAGCAACCCTATACCAGATTACTCTACTGGTCAGATTTGATACAATCCGCCGAACCGGTGTCGATCGAGTCGGATGCCACCTCACTCCATTCCGTAGAGTCTTCCTCTAGCTCGACCCTAGCCGCATCGTCACCTAGCTTATCGTCACCCTCCCCCACTCACTCACCCGGGCGAAACCGAATGCGGTATCGCGCAGCGGCGATCGCGGCGGCCTGTATGGCGCTACCGGTGATCAGCTCAGTCGGGTCGGATTTTTTGACGGATCGGGGACAGGAAGCCCAGCAAATGCTGCCAGATGAGCGAGACGAGGCGATGAAGCGGGCGAAGTTTTTCTTTGACTGGGCGATTCGTCTTAATCCGTGGAATGGTGAAGCCTTAATGTTTCGCGGCAGTCTCTACGAAGATGCAGGCGACATCGAAACGGCTCGGGAGTATTACACGCGATCGAAAGATCTAGAACATGGCGGAGGCTGCACCAATTTGGGGCTACTGCAAACGATGCTCGATCGCGACTATCCCGCAGCCCATATGACCCTCAGCCACTGTGACTACCTGATCCCAAATGACAACCGAATCTATACAGCGGCGAATTTAAAAAATTGGGGACAGTTGTTTTACGAGGAGCAAGAATACAGTACTGCCGAGCAAAAACTCAAAGAATCATTACAATATCAGCCCGATAACGGTAAATCGAGCTGTTTACTGGCGAAGACTTTAAAGCAGCTCGATCGCCATCCAGAGGCGTTGGAACATTGGGCAGATTGCTTACAAAATGCATCGGACTATTATCCCGAAGTCCAGCAGTGGCATCGCGAAGCCGAGCGGGAATTGGCTCAAAAGCACCCTCCCAAAAGCGGCGATCTGATGGCGATCGAAGCTGTTCACCCGTAATCGTCTCTTTTATTCAGCGGATCTACTGTCAGGAATCACCATGTTTCAACTCTCAAGCTTGTTCATCTTGCCCTCCTCCGTCCTCTTGGCGCTGGCCTCAGTGTTGCTCTTCGGCATCACCCCCCGCCCCACTTTCGCCGAAACCGATCCCCCCAATAACGGCCCACGCCCGACGATCGACGCGAATGCCCCCTACATCATTTCGCCCCGAAATTCTGACGTACTGGATCAGACTCCCCGGTTTCAGTGGGCGCGGGTTCAGACCGCTGATTCCTATACTGTCAGCCTAGCTAGTCGGGGTCGTGGCGTTTTTTGGCAAGTGGAAGTCGAGGGAACGGAGGCGACATATAGTGGTGCGCCGCTCGCTCCGGAAACCGAGTATACGCTGACCGTTACCACTCGATCACAGCAATCTGATCGCAGTGATAACGTACAGACCACCACCTTTTACACCATCTCGGATGATCAGCGAGAGATGATCGAGGCAGAGTTACGACGCCTGGAAACGATCGCCGATCCCAACGATCGCGGCACACTCCTCAACAGCCAGGTTAAGCTTTTGGCCGACCAAGATCTGATCGGTGATGCGATCGATTTACTCGATCTGGAGTTGGTGAATAATCCAGATAGCCTGGATGCGATTTGTCTACTGGATGATTTATTCGAGCAAGTCAACGACACAGCGCTCAATGCTCTGGGCTTTCAGGATTCGTTTGAGCAGTATCGCAACGATCGTAACCTGGGTTCCTGCGAGTCGTTAACCTGACCCATTAACAGGATGGGTGATCTCGATACCTCGTGTGATGATGTCGTACTCACCACCTCAGACCCTGGGGTGGTGTCGATGGGAACCGATCGCCTGCTCATGAACCACCCTCTCAAATCACGACACCACCACTAAAGCATCACCCCACACACTACAACCCCGTCAGATCCGACCCCGCCCCCCACGAATCCTGCGGCATAAACGCCCGATCGCGCGGAATCGACGCCACCGGCTCCGTCAACAAAAACTCACCCGCCTCAATCCACCCCTTCAGCTCCTCCGCCACCAGCCGCGATCGCGCAATACTCGCCAGGGGCGCCACCCGCACCGTCTGTCCCTCGATCGTCATCTTGCCCGTCTTAAGCTGCGCGTAACTCACCAGCCCAAACGTCGGACGCACCCGACGCGGAATCGAAAAATCCATCACCGGCGCTACAATCTCATCATCTCGCACCGCACACCGTCGCACCACCTCCTCATTCAACACCGGCAACGGTACTCCCATCCCCAGCATGAGCGATGGCCCGTAGTTATGAAAATAACAGCCGCGCACCCACTCCGGATTCATCTGTTTCGCATCACCACTAAGCGCCAATGTCGCCGCCGGGCCGATTGGTGTTTGGTTGGGGAGACGCTTCTGGAGTGGGAAATGCTGCGTTCCCTCGCCTGTGACATAGCCGATGCCACCGCCGAGAAACACCCGTGTACCGATGCCAATCACATTCAATTCGGGATCATTAAGGAGGGGGGAAATCGCGCCCGGACAGGCATAGACCGCGTTGCCGAGCTGCGGTTGCAGGGGACCGAGATAGGTATAGAGAGGACGATCGCCCGCATTCACGCCGACAATAAAATTTTGATAGAGGCTGCGTGGGTTGAAGAGATAAAACTGATTGATTTGATCGCGATCAATCGTCGTTTCAAAGGACGCACGCGGGTAACAGTCCGTCACATGACCGAGCGCCCGCAGCGCGATCGACTTCCCCGCAATCAGATCCGCAATCACATGACCGCCACCGCGCATCTGCGCCTGGGCATCCTCCATATCACTCGCATCGACCGGTTCTGTTGACCCCAAATACAAGTCCACCGCCCCAAACCCCGAATAGGCCGGAACGCCATCGAGCCAGCACTGACGAAGCTTGATCGGTGGATCGGTGTGGCCGATATTGA
This sequence comes from Coleofasciculaceae cyanobacterium RL_1_1, assembly GCA_012033105.1. Lineage (GTDB taxonomy): Bacteria > Cyanobacteriota > Cyanobacteriia > Cyanobacteriales > Geitlerinemataceae > RDYZ01. Next base: position 33,106 of record JAAUPN010000006.1, on the reverse strand, counting down.
GAATCGCACCGCTCGACTCAACCGGCTCGAAAGTCCCCGTTGTGACCACATCCACCTCGCGAACAATCTCGGCAGGCGATCGATCCGCAACACGAGCTTTTAACTCCTCCGCTGTCCAAACCACGGCGCGTCGCGCTTGGATTTTTTCGTTAATTTCGGCAATGGTTTTCACAACGGTGACCCGTGGCAATCGAGCAGAGGCTGTCGGTTAGGAGGCTTCACTTTGATCCGGTAATGACGACGCTTCAAATTTATAGCCCACACCGCGCACGGTTTGAATCAGCGAGGGCTTGTTCGACACGGTTTCAATCTTGCGGCGAATCTGACCGATATGCACATCAACCACGCGCTGATCGCCCACATAGTCATAATCCCAAACCTCCTGGAGCAACTCTGATCGTCGCCACACTCTATTGGGATGACTCGCTAGGAAGTGAAGCAAGTCAAATTCAAGGGCTGTCAGAGCTACGGGTTCACCGGCAAGCATCACGATGCGACTATCGCTCTCGATCGTCAGGTCACCAAAGGCCAAGCCACTCGTTTTAATGGGAATTGCCCGACGACGACGTTTTAAGGCAGCTCCGACCCGTGCCCCAAGCTCAACCAGGCTAAATGGCTTGGTCAGGTAATCGTCCGCACCCTTCTGAAAGCCACGCACCACGTCCTCTTCGTCACTGCGGCTCGTCAACATCATGATGTAAACGTCGGTCTTGCTCTGCATCTCTTGGCAAAGCTGAAAGCCCGTCGTGTCGGGCAAATTAACATCAAGAATGACCAAGTCCGGATTAAATCGAGCAAAATAGTCAAGAGCGGCCTTGCCATCTTCAGCAGCTTCTACGACATAATCGTCCTGCTTGCTCAAGAAGCGATCGATTAAGTTCCGGACGGACGCATCATCATCGACAACGAGAATTTTTGCAGGAGTCATACCACAGGTGTACGAGAGGTGTACAGGCTCGAATAATTGGTGCTTCGCGGTTGGTCTGAGACGGGTGGCTAGAGAAGTGATCGCACAGAATCATCATCAGGAACAAGTCCACCCGTGCAGGCAGACCCTAGGATACTGGTTACTCAATTTGGAGCTGGAGCCGACGACACCCGGACATCATTATCGACTGAAGGCTCACGAATAAACAAGCACCACCTGACTAGACGATAAATTTGTACAAGGGCTTGTAACATTTTGTGATTTTAAGCGTGGGATTAAGGCAGCAAGATGTATAGCCCATACTAGTACAGTGCTAAAACGAAGCATTCAGGTCACCCCGTCGTGTGAACCGTGGTTTTACCAAACTGGTGAAGAGGACGAGTCCTCAGGTTTAGGGCGGATGTTGTCCTGAATACGCCTTCCCTGATATCCCATTCGATTAATGTAGACCGTAGTGCGTTGCCGTCATTTTCGATACGCTTCTTCATGCTCTGGCTGGAATGCGAGGACTTACGTAAAGAAGCCTGTGTTTTGTTAACGGACTCGATCGTCCTGAAAAAATAGCGTGCAACACTGGAGCGATAGCAATTGGTGACGGTCATCGTCAGATTGCCCCATTCACCGTGCGATCTGACGATGACCGTCAACCCTTTGCGACTTGATCATCGTTGCCGCTGGAGAATGCGATCGTGCCCTCGCCGACTACTGTTTTGACCTCTTATCCCCTACAGCTCGATTTACCTGCTGGTTCGCTGTCGCTGTCCCTCCCCCCGGAAACCGTACAGAATATCAAGACGGCTCTGGCTCAGATTACGGAAGCGCTGAAAGTGGTGGCACAACAGACCTCGACCACAGAACGCGGCAGTCGCCCCCGCCCCCAACGCCCGATCGAGTACCAACACACCGGTCAGGTCTTCCTCGAAATTTTTTGTAATCCTAATATTTGGCCGACCCCGTTTGCCGCCAAAATCCTGCTGTCTGTACGCGACGATCGCCTACGGATCAGCTCCGAAATCGAACTGGTTCGCCTGAATGAATGCATCGATCGCTACTTTGAGCAAGTCCCGGATTAACACAACCCCGCGTAGCTTTATCAGCCAGATGCGATCGTTCCTACGCTCTGCGTAGGAACGATCGCCAAGGATCACAACTTAGGCAAGCCCGGAGACGGGAGCATTATGCGTCGCTATTGCTGGCCTGCATCACAGCGGCGGTTTTCTCACGATCGAGTTTGAACACAACAACCGCAAGCGGCGGCAAGCAAAGATCGAGCGAATGGGATTGACCATGATAGCCCCACTCATCCGTCCACTTGCCGCCCAGATTGCCCATGTTACTGCCACCAAAATCACCCGAATCGCTATTAAACAGCTCCGTATAGAAACCGGCCTCCGGGACACCGATGCGGTAATGGCTATGGGGCTGCGGTGTGAAATTACAAACAATCACCAGGAACTCATCGGACTCGTGAGCGCGACGGATAAATGAAACGACGCTGTGCTGATTATCATTGCAGTCAATCCAGCCAAAGCCCGGTTCGTCGTAGTCCTGAGAATACAGTGCTGGCTCGCTACGGTAGAGCTGGTTGAGCGTGGTCAAGCACTGCTTGAGGCCACTGTGGGGGCATACTGAAGGAGATCCCATTCGAGGTCATCCCAGACATTCCACTCACTCCACTGCCCGAACTCCATGCTCATAAACAGGGTTTTCTTGCCGGGGTGGCAGAACATGTAGCTATAGAGTGTACGAGCGGTGGCGAATTTTTGCCATTCATCGCCGGGGATCTTGCCGATGATGTTGCTCTTGCCGTGGACGATTTCGTCGTGGGAGAGCGCCAGCATGTAGTTTTCGCTGTGGTGATACCACATGCTAAACGTGATGTTGTTTTGGTGGAATTGGCGGAACCAGGGGTCCATGCTGAAGTAGTCCAGCATGTCGTGCATCCAGCCCATGTTCCATTTTTGGTTAAAGCCGAGACCGCCCACATAGGTCGGCCAGGAGACCATCGGCCAGGAGGTGGATTCCTCAGCGATCGACAAAATGCCGGGGAAATTCTCGAAGATCACATGGTTGGTTTGGCGCAGGAAATCCGCCGCTTCCAGGTTTTCGCGTCCGCCGTATTCGTTGGGGAGCCATTCACCCGGTTCGCGAGCATAGTCGAGATACAGCATCGACGCCACCGCATCAACGCGAATTCCATCGATGTGATACTTGTCGAACCAAAACAGCGCGTTGGACACGAGGAAGTTACGAACTTCGTTGCGGCCATAGTTAAAGATCAGCGTCCCCCATTCGGTGTGTTCACCTTTGCGGGGATCGGAGTGTTCATAAAGGTGCGTGCCGTCGAAAAAGGCGAGGCCGTGAGCATCTTTCGGGAAGTGACCGGGAACCCAATCGACGAGGAGACCGATGCCCGCCTGGTGGCACTGGTCGATGAAGTACATCAAATCCTGGGGCGAGCCGTAGCGCGAGGTGGCGGCGTAGTAGCCCGCGACCTGGTAACCCCAGGAGCCGTCAAATGGGTGTTCGGCGATCGGCATGACTTCGATGTGGGTGAACCCTAGCTCTTTGACGTAGGGGATCAGCCGATCGGCGAGTTCTTTGTAGGTGAGGAATCGCGCTCCGGGCTTGAGGTCTGCCACAGCCACAGGCGGGATCGGGTTGCCTAGGTAGTCGGTTCCCGGTTCATCGAAACTGGCGTTCATCCAGGAGCCGAGGTGTACCTCGTATACCGAGACGGGCTGACGCATCGGGTCTTGTTTGGCGCGTTGCTCCAACCAGGCGGCATCATTCCAGGTGTAGTTATCAATGTCGGCCACGATCGAGGCGGTGGCGGGGCGAACTTCCTGCTGATAACCGTAGGGATCGGATTTCTTGTAGATATGGCCGTCTTGGTTTTTGACTTCGTATTTATAAATCTCGCCGACGCCCAAGCCTGGAATAAACAATTCCCAGACACCATTACCGCGTCGCGCAAACTGGTAGCGTCGTCCGTCCCAGTTATTAAAATCGCCAATAATCGAGACATTACGGGCATTGGGAGCCCAGACTGCGAAAAATACGCCTTTCACGCCGTCAAATTCGGCCAGGTGTGCGCCCAGTTTGTCGTAAATGCGTTGGTGGTTACCCTCGGCGAACAGGTGCGTGTCTAGGTCACTGAGTTTCGGTTCGTCGAAGGCGTAGGGATCATATTCGAGATGCTCACGATCGCTTTGCTTAACGCGCAATTGATACGCTTTCGGGAAGGTCTTTCCGCTGTAAGCCACCTCACACTCGTAAAAATCGACGTGTTGCGGCGTCTCCATCGGCACTTCCTGACCGTCCGGCATGACCAGAGTAATGCTATCCGTATCCGGTCGATAGACGCGGATCGCCCAGGTCTCTTTGCTGTCGAGTTTGTGGGGACCGAGGGCATAATGGGGGTTGTCGTGCTGGTTACGAATAACGAGATCGACCTGAATGGAGTCGATCGTCGCCAAGGTCGGAGTTGCCATAGGATTTTTCGCCGAACGGGTGTTATAGGGTCAGCTCACAGGAGCCGATCGCAGACTTAGACGATACCGAGGAACGACAACAACGTTAGAGAAGTCATCAAAACCACGAAATCTCGCTACGTTTCAGGTTTAATTAGGTTTAAAGATAGCGCATTGCCTTACCGTGGCGGGCTTCGATCAATTCTAGATCTGTTATGCCTGGGTTTTGAGGGGAGTCCGTATTCTTTGAGAGGAATGCGATACCGCGATGATCTCCAGGATCTACAGGCAGGATCTACAGGCTGGCAATGTCCGCCACCGTTAAGCTTGTGACACCGTTTAAGCGGACGAGCAGTTCGCCGTTGTAGTGAATCGTACTGTGAGTTCCGTCGTTGCTGATCGTCAGGTCGGTCAAGCTGAGGACTCTAACTGTACCGAGTCGGTCTTCACCGATGTTAAAGTTTTCGACCAAAGTTTCACTGATCACACGCTCTAAACGATCTTGATCGCTGCTGTTCTCGATAATCTCGACCACGATTAACTTGTCCTGCCCCGGCGTGAAGTCGGTGAGCAGATCGGAACCGTCGCCGGTACGAAAAATAAATGTATCCGCGCCTTCACCACCGGTCAGGGTATCATTGCCACGATCGCCCGCAATCCAATCATTATCCTCACCACCATTGAGAATATCGTCATCCTGACCGCCAAACAGACGATCAGCACCGCGATCGCCAATGAGTTCATCCTGACCCACGTTGCCAAAGATCAGATCATCACCGCCACCGACGTTAATGCGATCGTTTCCAGGGAGGGCGGCGATGATATCTGCGCGGGTGTCGTTGCGATCGCGAGTGACAATATCGTCATTCGGGGTGGTTTCAGTGGTGGTTTCAGTGGTGGTGTTACTAGCGGGCATACGCGGAAGATCGGTCGGGCGATCAATTGGGGGCGCGAGATTGGTGAGAATTTGCGCGATCAAGCTGGAGAAATCGGGGGCTGATCCGAGATTTCCCACCATTGTGGATGTGGCCGGTTCGCTTTCGGGTTCAAGACTGGTATCGGTGTCTTCCGCTTCAACTTCGACTCCAACTTGCGGCGGCTCAGGCAGAGGTACGACCGGATCTACCACCACCGATCGAAGCTGTAAGCCCACGATCACCGGATCATGATCCGATGCCCGATCGGGGGTTGTCCCGTCAAACAGACCACTGGGGTTAAACGTCTCGTCATAATCAAAGGCATCGGGTTCGTCAGCGTTAATGTGCCACTCGGTCACACCCGTAACTTGGCTCGTGAGGGAGGCGCTGCTAAAGGCATAGTCCAGCACGCCCGCTTGACCGTCGAACACGTAGGAGTAAGCATTTGAGCCGATGTGATCGATGATCAAGTTGTCGTATTCGCTGCTGAGAAAGGCGATCGGATCTTCCCGAGGGTAAGCGTTGAAGTCGCCGACCATGAGGACATCGCGATCGCCGCTACCGGTGGGGTCGGTGTCTAGCCAAGCTTCGATCGCCCGCGCTCCCTGTCGCCGCATGTTGTTATAGCTACCTTGACCGTCGCCTGCATCCGCGTCTGCGCCGCTGCCGGTTCCGCCCTTGGATTTGAGGTGATTGACCACCAGGGTAAAGCGTTCACCCGTCGCGTTTTCGGTGAGGGTGGCGGCGAGGGGCGATCGATTGGTATTTGCACCGGAAAAGATCGAACCGCTGAAACCTGTGGGGAGATTGGCATCGGTTAACGTGGCGATCGTGGTATCAGCGGCCAAACTCACCGTGTTGGGCTTGTAAATCACACCGACGCGATCGCGTCATTGCCAACATTACCGCCCGGATTCACATAGGCATAGGTTCCCGCGCCCAACTTCGCGTTAAGTTCGTCCACCAATGTGCGATCGCGCTATTAGTTCCAGCGGTGTAATTATTTTCCAGCTCCACCAGTCCCACCACATCCGCATTCATCCGAGATAGCGCCGTGACCAGCTTTTGCGTCTGACGGCTCAACTCACTCGCCGTATCCGCACCCCGAGAATTTAACGTCGTAAAGTAATTTTGCAGATTGAAACTGGCAACTTTTAGAGTGCCACCCACTGCGCTGGGCGTCACTGATCGAGGATTGACGGCATTAAACGTCGGTGTCACTGTCGGCATAATTCGATAGGTTTCATCGCCATTACCACCACTGGCGCGACCAAAATGAACGATGCCGGTCAGGTTGGCGATCGTGTCGCCACGACGAAGCGAATCAGACGGATCGAGACGGCCATCGGGATAGAGAATCGGGTCAGGATTTTGGTGGGTTTGCCCGTCATCGAGCAGAATTCTACGCTTGGCAATCGTTTGTAAATGGGCGTCGTAGCCTGCAACACTGGGGGTATTTGTTTGGGTGAACTGGGTTAAACCACCACCGTGAGCCAGTTGAATTTCGCCGTAGCGATCGAGCTGAAACAACTCCGTCACGCTCAACGTGTCGGGAAAACGCACCCGCATTCCCTCGAAAGCTTCGAGATCGGCGATGTAGTCCCCATCGGTATTCGTCACGATCGATGCTGTGGGCAAATCCAGATCGACGATCGCGGGCAGTGCATTGCCTGAACTCTGAACCGTAACGCTCGTGACGTTCGTGATTTTCGTCAACTTGGCGAATTCATCCACAACACCGGTAATTTGCACCCGATCGCCCACGCCGACATCCACACCGGGACTACTGCCATCATCAACGAAAATGCCCTCAGAGGTGGCCGCATTGCCATCGTGATCGGCGTCTTCTTCTTGAACGTAGAACCCGGCAAGATTACCATTTCCGCCGCTTCCCGCCTGAAAATCACCCGTAACAATTCCCTCGATCGTCACAGTTTGGCCGGTTAACGGACTGGCTGCACCGCTGCCCTGGATCTCGTGAATTGGGGTAATGACAACCCCGGCGTCATCATTTTGGATCGTACCGGTGGCGGTAGCGGTGGTAATAACGGTGTCACCGAAGGCGTTGGAGAGGGTGATGGTCAAGGTTTCGTCGAGTTCGGCGGTGGTATCGCCGATGACGTTAACCGTGATAGTTTTGGTTTTGTCGCCCGGATTAAACGTCAGCGTTCCGGAGTTGGCGGTGTAATCTTGACCTGCCCGAGCGCTCCCATCGGCGATCGCAAAGTCCACCGTTGCTGACCCACGGGTATCGTTCGATCGCGTAACCGTAAACGTTAAATCCTGAGTTCCCGCGTTACCTTCATTAATTGAGCGATCGGCGATCGTCAGACTCGGCGGTAACGTGCTACCCGGAGAACCCACGTCACGACCATTGTTATCGCCCGCATTTGAACCCGTCGTAACACTGGTGTAAGCAATTCCCCTACTACGTGGCATGGCCTGATCTTGGCTGAGGGAAAACTGATTGGGGTTGGCTAAATCTGTGACATAAATCGAACCAAAACCATCATCGAACGTGCCGGGATAGGTTACAGAAATCACCGCATCGACATGATTCTCATGGTCACCGTCATAGCTGCTAAAGCTATCCCACAAGCCGACCGTATCACCAGTATTGTTTAACTGTAGGTCATTCCAATTCGTGACTGCGATAAGATTGATCCCCGATCCCCACGCGGCGGTAAATTCAGTCGCCGTCACATCATCTGCGTTATACAACACTGCACTTTGTCCCGGCGCAATGCTACCGCTGGCAATATTGGCTACCGTGTGCGCCACACTATTGATGTCATCCAGCACATAGCCGGACAAATCAACGATCGTGTCACCTAGATTGGTCAGTTCAACCCATTCCCAGTCATCCTCTGGACTGTTGGGGTTGAACATAATCTCCGAAAAAATGAGGGTCACGCGCGGAATCTCCGATCGAACGAGTAGAGCAGTGGGCTGATGGGAAAAAGACGAGAGTACCTAGCCACACAAAACCGTGACCAAGGTTGGCTTGAATGTGAAGGATTATGACACCGATTGCGGTTTCCTGAACGATAAATTTGGCCTGGGACGCCCTTCGCGATCCAGGTCAAAAACTGCACACATCGTGTTGATCTTCAGGATGGAGGGCTGATGCGGTTCTCCCGATTTAATACCAGGATGACATCCACATTCGTAGCTCGAAGGCTTCGCGCGAGAGGGGCAAGCCGAGGAAAATCGGCGACCAAAAGAGAAAGGCCACAAAACAGATCAAGATGACGGTGGGCGCGATCGCTCGGAGCTGAAGCTCGGGTCGCTGCCAGACACGATCGAGTACCCAGGCTAAGGCCAGGAAGCTAAACAGCGAGGCTCCCATGTAGTGATAGATGTAGGTACAGCGTGACACCAACATCCAAGGTAGAAAGTTTGCGGCGTAGCCGATCGCGATGAAACTGCCGACACTGAGATTGATCGGAGAAACCAGGTGAACCGCAGCGACCAGATGGAATTGACGCAGGCGATCATCCCGTCCGATGCGCCAAAGCCACAGTGCCACGATGATCACAGTTCCGACGATGGCCAACGTTGAGAACCACCATAAAACGGGTGTTCCAAAGGCGTGAACATCGATCACCGTCGTTTTACCATCCGCTTGCCAACTCTTGAAGTAGTAGCCGACCGGACGGATCATCCACGGCCAGGAATACCAGGGCGAACAATAGGGATGGGTGTCGCCGACGTTGCCGCCCACCTGAGAGTGATATCCCAAAATCTGCTTTTGCATTTCCCAAAAGCCATAGCTTGGAGCAATCTTGAGGTGATAGATCCAGGACAAGCGGTAGACGATCGCCGGGACGATCGCCAGGGTTAAGGCAAACAATGGTAGCGGAATCCGTGCCGCTCCCCGTAGGGAGTTATTCGCGGGAATCCGTGCGGTTCGATTCCGGTGAAATTTGGCCAAGAGACCGGGTTTCGCTGGAACCTTGGGTGAGATTTCAGGTGTGGTTTCGGGCGTGGTTTCGGATTTTTGGGTGGCTTCAATGTCCAATCGTTCGGACTCGATCAGCGGATAGAGGGGTATGAGTGAATTCGCCGCAGTGGATGAATCGGGATCATGCATCGCCTTGGGCGCAATCCAACTGAGGAGCAGCGCTAAAGCATAAAATCCATAGACCGCCAGCAGGAAGCCGAGGCCGTTCCACTTCACTGACCAACACGCTCCGAAGCCAATTCCCGCCAAAATCAGCCAAAATGTCCGGCCATGTCGTCGATCGACCGCCATCAGAAAGCAGATTAACCCGAGCAAGCCAAAGGTCAGCAGGTAGGTATTAATCAGGGCATAGCGGGATTCAACCAGGAGTAAACCATCGAGCGCCGTTAGCATTCCGGCGATCACCCCAAAGGAGATCCGATGCCCAATTTTGTAGGCGAGGATGCCGACCCATAGAGGAATGAGTGTTCCAAAGGCTGCACCGATCCAGCGATAGCCAAAGGCAGAAATCATCGCAACACCTTCGCTGCCGCTACCGGCTTGCTGAAGGGGTAAAAATTGAAAAATCCATAGCCCGATCGCGATGATGTACTTGCCTAGAGGCGGATGCACATCAAAAAACTCAATGCCCTTCAGGTAGTTATAGCCATAGGTCGCGAAATAAACTTCGTCGAATACTGGCTCGTTGAAGCGGGATAATCCCCAAAACCGACACACAAAGGCAAAGAACAGGACGCCAAGCACGGCGATCACGACAAAGCTAGTCTGAATGCTGGGTTTCATGGAGCCAGACTGCGTGAGCAGTTTTGGGGTGAGCGATCGGAATTCGAGTAAGCGAGCATGGAGGAACGAAACGCCACAGCCTCAAGTCAAACCGTCAAAGACAGAGACATTCATACCGGCTCCTATGCTAGCGAAATCTCTCGCGAAACCTTCCAAGGTATCGGCTAAACGTGACCTTACGTTACAGCAAGGATGAGGAGATTCACGGCCTTGGGCGGAGGAAGGGTGAGGTAAGTTTAAGGAGCGTCAAGCAGTGGTGATAGCGGCATCGATCGCACTCACGAGGCGATCGACGCTATCCGTTACGGCCAGAGATTTCATCCCTTGTCGCATCTGAGCCAGGGTCTCAGGATGTTTGAGTAATTCGATCACCTCGATCGCCAATTGATCAGCACTGAGATCCGCTTGGCGGTACATTCGCGCTGCGCCAGCATCGACAAAAATTTGACCGTTATAAAACTGATGATCTTCAGCAGCAAAGGGGAAGGGGATCAAAATCGCAGGTGTGCCGCTGACGCTGAGTTCCGTGACTGCGCCTGCACCGGCACGGGAGATAGCGAGGGTTGATCGCTGCAACAGTCCGGCAATATTGTGATAGAACGGCAGCTCAATATATTGTTCATATTTGATCGAACCGGCTTCGGGGTCGTTCTCACCCGTCAAATGCACCACCCACGCGCCCGCCTCAAACCAACGCGACAAACACTCGCGCACCATCCGATTTACGGCCACGGCTCCCTGACTTCCCCCCATCACCGCAATCACTGGCACACCATCAGGAATTGCCAAATCCAGACCGATCGGTGAGAGAAACTCGGCACGGACAGGTGTACCAACGTGGAGAATGCGCGGTGCTTCGACGCGATCGGCAGCTTCGGCAAATCCGACCGCGAGGGTATGACACCAACGACCACAGGCACGGGTAACTTTTCCCGGTAACGCATTCGACTCGTGCAGAATCGTCGGTAAACCCCGTAGGCGGGCGGCGAGGATGGCCGGAGCGGCGATGTACCCGCCGGTGGTGAGTACTGCATCGAAGCGATCGAGCAGACGGTAACAGTTCCAAATCGAAATCCCAAGGCCAATCACGGCCTTCGCAGCACCGATAATCCCGCCTTGTAAGCCGGAGACTGGGACGTAGTGCAACGGATAGCGATCGCCGACCAGTTCCGTTTCCATGCGATCGCGTACCCCGAGCCATTCGATCTCCCACGGTGTCCCATCCTGGGATTGCATCGCGGCTCCCGAGGTTGCTAAACGGGCGGCGATCGCCAGCGCTGGGAATAAATGACCGCCGGTTCCACTGGCCGCGACCAACAAGCGGCGCGGCGGCAGGGATGGTGCAACGGTCAACGTGGTGGAATTAGTAGCGGTTTGGACGGAAGGACGCTCGGGGGTCACGATATCGCGCTCGATCGAGTCGCAGGGATTTGTACAATCATTAAAGATGACGCTACCGCAAACGGTGCAGGGTTTTGTGGCTCAATTGATTCGATCCAACAAACCAAACCGGTTCCAGAACGGTTCTAAGCCGAAATATCACTGGAACATTTGCTGGTAGCCTCAGTCGAGAACTTTACCCTAAAAGACGAGCGCTCATGAGTAACGGTGGAATATTTCGGTACGGAATGCCCAATGGGCGCAGCTTCGGGTGCAGTTCCGATCGCAGTTTTGATCGCAATGTTGATCGATGCTCCGATCGCAGTTCAGACTATCCCTCAGGACGTAACTCCGTTCGGAGTTCAGCGCTCGTCGTGCTGCTGACGATCAGTAGTGTGATCGCGGGGTATACCGCTCCTGTGCGTGCAGAATCACCGGACTCGGCTCCTGCGGAAGTGTTAGCTACGATCGACCGCCTGGAAACAGCGGCGAACGATCGTGACCTGACCAACTTGATCGATCTCTACGCCTCAAACTTTGAGCATGATGACGGGTTTAACCGCCGTGATTTACGCAGCGCGATCGTCGAGTTTTGGGATCGTTATGAAACCCTGAACTACGACGTTGAGCTGCTCGACTGGGAAGCGACCGAAACCGGCTACATTACCGAAACCGAAATCACGGTTACGGGACGTACAACCGGCGATCGCCCCTATCAATTGGCATCGGCCATGCGATCGCGGCAAACCTTCGTCAATGATCGCCTGATTCGTCAAACCACCCTTGAAGAGGCCAGCACGCTATCGGCAGGGCAAGCGCCCCCAACGGTACGCATCCAGCTTCCCGATGGCGTGGCTCCCGGCGATCGCTTTGAATTTGATGCGATCGTCCTCGAACCCCTTGGCGATAATTTTTTGCTGGGCGGTGTCCTAGAGGAATCGGTCGATCTGGCGATTGATCGTGATCCCGCCTTCATCGAGCTTCAGCCCCTCAATGCGGGCGGTCTATTCAAAATTGGGACGGCTCCGGCGGAAAGTCGCGATCTTTGGATTTCTGGAGCGATCGTCCGTAAGGATGGCATCACGATCGTCACTCAACGCTTACCCGTATCCTCAGCGGCCACTCGTTAATTCAACAATTCAACAAAAGCTTGAGGTTGACCCATCTCCCTGCAACCGTCCTGATCTATGAACCAGACTCCCCCCACCCCAGCCGATCGCCCTGCATCTCCTCAGCGTGACCGATCGCACCGGGGATGGGGGATTGGTCAGCATCCCCTCGTCCTACTGACGATGTTCTCCACGATCTCGGGCGCGATCGGTCTGGCGATTGTCAATGGCTGGATGGCGTCCCTGCGATCGGAGTTATTCCCACCACCGCCGTTACCGGTCACCGCGATTCGGGCGCTAATCGTTGATCAGCTCGAAGATCAGCAGGCATTGCACACCGCACAACAGACCCTCACAACGATCGTCACCAGTGAGCAAGAACGCCGCCTCGGTCGGTTTTATCTGGGTGAAACGGTGTTGATTTATCAAGGGGTGGGTTATGCCCGTGCTGCGATCGATCTGCGCCAAATTCAGCTTACCAACGCCGACCAACAAAACGGCTCCATTCGCGTCACCTTGCCTCCGGCGCACCTCGCGAGCGTGGATCTAGATGTGGAACAATCGAGCATTCTCGAAGAGCAACGCGCCTGGATCGCACCAAACGTAGAAACTCAGCTTTATGCGGAGGCCGAACGGACGGCGGTGAAGCAGATGCGTCAAGCGGTTTGCGGGGAGGAGGCACTATTCGATCGGGCGTCCTCGCAGGCGGCGACCCTAATTCGTGAAATTTTAACGGCGGCTCGCTACACCAACGTGATCATCGAAACAATCGACGGCGATCGGCAAGGCTGCCCCACCCGTTAACCCTGCGGTATTCCGACGCGAAACGTAGAGACAAGAAGGAATCTAATCGTTCTTTGCTCCAGGCGAATACGAGAATAAATCAGGGAGTACAAAAAAGCGAGCCGTTCATAAATGAACGACCCGCAGAAGTTTCAGGTTTTAGAGCAAAGTCTGCAACAAAATCACAGACCTAGGGTTGGTGCGGATGCGTGGCTACATTCTGGAGTGGGCGAATGTTGCTACAACCAATCCGCTAGATTTGATGCAGTTTAGATCAAGCCGATTTGCGACAGGATGCCTTGACCGGTCATGATTTCAGTTGCAATACCGATCACAAAACCAAGCATAGCCAAGCGGCCATTCCAGGTTTCAGCAAATTGAGTAAAGCCGAATTTCGTTTCGTTTTCCATGATGTCTATCTCCTCAAGTGAGTAAGATTGAGTGCCTCTACACAGAAGTTAACACAGGCATCTGGGGTGTGCAACGTTTTATGAAACAAACTTGACCTTTTGCTGGCTGGTCTGTTCGGTTTTCCTGTATCTGCTGGGTTCGGTTGAAGCTACGTCTGTATTGGGTGCTACCAAGCTACAGGCGCCGATCGATATTGACGCGATATTGAATCGGCATTGACTCGATAGATTCGGGTTAAGACGGCAAAAGCTGGGTCGCAAGCTGATTGGCGAATTGGGTCGCAAACTGGGTAGCGGCAACGGTCAGATCTTGGCCAAAGGGAAGGCTATCGATCGCCATCGCCAGACACAGCAGCATCAGATAAAAGATCGACCACTTAAACGTATCTTTGGCAACGTTCGTATCATCCGGCGTTTGCAGCAACGATCGCGCCTTGGCGAGGAATACACCACCCAAGCCGATCGCCGCCACCGCATAAATCGCACCGCACACACCGAGGGGATACACCAACCCCAGCGTTGCCACCACCGTCAGCCAGGTGTACACCCAGATTTGCTTTGCCGTTTCCGCATTACCAACGATCGTCGGCAACATGGGTACATTCACTTCGGCGTACTCATCACGAATGTAAATCGCCAGCGCCCAGAAATGTGGCGGCGTCCAGAGGAAGATAATGCCGAAGAGCAGCCACGCCGCCCAGGACAGTTCACCGGTAACCGCAGCCCAGCCTACCAGTGGCGGAATCGCACCCGCCGCGCCACCGATGACGATGTTTTGCGGGGTGTGGCGTTTCAGCCAGTGCGTGTAAATCAGGACGTAGGCGACGATGCCAGATTGAGCCAGCAGAGCAGCGGTGAGGTTGGTGAAATAGGTGAGAACAGCAAAGGAGCGATCGCCAGGATAGCCGCAAAAATCAAGGCATCACGGGGACGAATCCGCCCGGATGGAATCGGACGCCAGCGGGTGCGCTCCATGATCTGGTCAATGTCGCGATCGTAAAAACAGTTGATCACATTGGCCGACGCTGCTGCAAACCAACCGCCCGCTAGGGTTGCCAACAGCACGATCGGATCAACATCGCCCCCCGATGCTAAGAAGACCGCTGCGGCAGTTTCAATCAGCAACAGGACGATGATGCGTGGTTTGGTGAGCTGGTAGTAGCTTTTGCAGAGTTGCCCGAGGGTTTCGTGGTGACGATCGGCAGGGTTGCGAGTTGTGGTGTTAAGCAGATCTTGCATAATTCTCGGTTAGATCTCAGAGCTGGGGAATGCGTGCAAACTATGGTTGATTGAGGTGTTCGACGGAGTGATCGGCGGAGCGAGCAAGGCGGCAATCAAGGGAGCAATCAATGGGTAGCCGTCACAATGAGCGATCTAAGGCTGCGATCCCGGTGGGATCGCTGGGGATGAAGAAGGAATAATCAACAGGATTGATGGGATCGACAGGATCAATGGGAACCGGCGGATTCAGCCTGGGGGTGGGCGTGATAAATCGAGATCGGTCGATCGCGCCGCGCCAGGATGAAGAACGCGAGCAGCGTACCGAGCAGGGTTGCGCCAATCAGTTGGTGTGCCACGGTCAGCGGTTCAACCTGAAGATGGAGATAAAACGTTCCAAACCCAAGTCCAATTTGAAGCAGTACGAGCAAACCCGAACTGTAGGCAAGGGCGTGCAGCAGCGGATGCAGGTGGGGCAAGCGCCACGCCCAAATGACGAGGGCTAAAACTGCAAGGGTGGGCGGGATGACGCCAAATAGGTGGCCGTACATGATGCGACAGAGGGATGCAAAACCGCCGAGACACTGGTGGAGAGCCCACTGGGAGGATACCAGCGCCCCGATTAGGCTTTGGAGATACACCAGGAGAGCCGCGATCGCCCCTGCCCAATGAATACGGCTGTGAAATGGCTTGACCACATCCTGGGAAATGTGAGGCAGCAGTGCCACCGCGCTCATGACGATCGTGGCGAAGAAGAGCAGAGCCGTACCCAGATGAGCCGTCACAATCTCGAATTTCAGTAATTCCGTGACCGTGAGCGCTCCGAGTCCCCCTTGAACGACCACCAGTAGCAACGCGAGCAGGGAAATCGGCAGCATCCAGGCCGGAAGCTGCGATCGCCACTGAGAGCTACGCACCACCAGCCAGATCGTCATCAGGCCAATCAGCGACGCATCCAGGCGATGAAACCATTCCAGAAAAACCTGTAGGTTCATTTCGGCAGCAGGCACAAGCTTGCCGTAACACAGCGGCCAATCCGGGCAGGCCAGTCCTGCATTTGCAACCCGCGTCGCACTGCCGATCGCCATCAGCACCAGGGTCGCAAAGGCCAATTTCCAGAGCAGACCCCGCACACGATCAATCGGCGGTTGCGTTGGGGTCGTATTGAAAGGTGGAGAGGGTTGAAGCGGTAAAACTGGATTCGTCATGGCGTCACCAAAGTCGTTGCGAGGCGTTGGGCGATCGCGGCTCAGTCGCTGGATAAAGCTAAGAAACAATTGCCTCGGTTCAAACCGTAACAAACCCAAAGAGTCTTAGCGCTCACGGCTTGAAAATGTCTACAAAAATGGGTGTTAAACGGCACAAAACTGGGGATTACACGAGATTTTTTATCGTCATGTTAAGCCCATTTTGTATCTCAATCAAATCGCTAAAACCTTTACTAGATAAGACGAACAGACTCGAACCCATTCATCCAACCCCTCTATCCTTCACCAAAACTGTTATGTTTATTGACAAATATGACAGCAACGTAAAGATCCCAAAGAAAACGTAAAAAACTAGGTCGTATTCCGGCAACCTCAAGACGACTGCTTTAACTTAGTAAGACAGCCCGAGGCTTGTGTTTTTGATCCCTTGATCGTGCCGCACTCGTAACCAGTGCCATTCATCCCTCCAATTTGGGTTAATCCACAGGGGGATGAGATGGATGTTGTGATTGTCACATCTTGAATGATTCTGAAAGTCGCGGCCTCGTTGTCCGCCCCGTCGCCGAACTTACGTCGAACTACATGGAACGCGCCAAACTCTCCCCCGCAATCAGCATTTCTGCTGCCGGGGTTGCTATCACAGTTATCAGCCTCTGGTACGGCCAGAATCATGGCTGGCTACCGGAGGCCGCCTCGCAAAACGCACCCCTGGTAGACGGTCTGTTTAACTTAATGATGACAATCTCGGTCTGGCTGTTTTTAGCCATTCAGGGCGCGATTGTCCTTGCCATTATTAAATTTCGGAAACAGCCCGGAGACGAAACCGATGGGCCACCGATCGAAGGAAACCTCTCATTAGAACTGGTCTGGACGGCGATCCCCGTGGTGATTGTCATGGTGCTTGCGGTGTATAGCTTTGATGTATATCAGCAGATGGGCGGACTCGATCCGATGGCATCGCACGACCATACACGCATCGCGAAGGTTTCCTCGGGATCGGCGATCGCCGGTTCTTTAGATGGGGATCAAGGCTTGCCGCACGGCCAAAACGTAGCGCTCGGTATTGGTGCAAATCCCGCCTCGGAAGGCATGGATGCAGATGTGACGATTGATGTCATGGGTCTGCAATACGCCTGGTTGTTTACCTATCCCGGTAACGTGATGGCCGGAGAGCTACACATTCCCGCCGGTCGCGATGTCGAGCTTAATATCCAAGCCCAAGATGTACTACACGCTTTTTGGGTGCCACAGTTTCGTTTGAAACAGGATGCGATCCCTGGACGGATGAGCAAGCTACGGTTTCGCCCGGAAACTCCAGGAACCTATCCGATCGTCTGTGCCGAACTCTGCGGCGCGTTTCACGGCGCAATGCGATCGACGGTCATCGTCGATACTCCCGAAGATTATGACGTCTGGTATCAAACCCAGATCGCCAGTGCGATCGATGGGGACGCCAATGATTCCCGTGTGGCGACAGCGGTTGGGATGACCGGTCTCAGCGACGCAGATCGCATGGCACTCCATCCCCATGCGCCCGCAATTGATGCAGCGGCGATCGCGGCGATCACCCCGATGGCACACCATCACCACGATTAACGATTCGATCGAACAATCCCGCAGCCTCCGAACCGTGAACATCTGCTCTGTTGAAACTCAATTGGCGTTGAGTTTGCAATTTTTCGACACAGCTCGATCGTCGCCGCACTCGACCCGCCCACCGTCTGCCCGCCCCTTTAAGACCCCTCTTCGAAATCCACATATGAGTGTTAGCACCCTCGAACCGACCCAAACTCCACAACCACCCCAACCGAAACACCCCGAACGCCACTGGAAAGACTTCTTTGGCTTCAGCACCGATCACAAAGTGATTGCGATCCAATACTTTGTCGTCAGCTTTGTGTTTTACCTGATTGCTGGGGCGATGGCCACCAGCATCCGGGTTGAACTCGCCACGCCAGACGCCGATTTTCTCGGCTACGAAAACTACAACGGCGTCCTAACCCTGCACGGCACAATGATGATCTTTCTCTGGATCGTCCCCGCCGGTGCAGCCTTCGCCAACTATCTGATCCCATTGATGATCGGTGCGAAGGATATGGCCTTTCCCGTCCTTAATGGTCTAGCCTTTTGGCTCGTGCCGCCCGGTGGTGCGCTGCTACTCCTGAGCCTACTGGCAGAGACGCCCCCCTCTGCCGGTTGGACATCGTACCCACCCCTAAGTCTAATGACGGGTCAAGTGGGGCAAATGATGTGGATCTTGGCAGTGTTACTGCTCGGTACGTCCTCGATTTTGGGTGGGGTTAACTTTGTGACCACCATCTTAAAAATGCGCATCAAAGAGATGGGTCTCTACGATATGCCCCTGTTTTGCTGGGCGATGCTGGCAACATCGATGTTGATCTTGATTTCGACGCCGGTATTGGCTGGGGCGCTGATTCTGCTGAGTTTTGACCTGTTGGCGGGAACCGCATTTTTTAACCCCACCGGGGGCGGCGATCCGATCGTCTACCAACACATGTTTTGGTTTTACTCGCACCCGGCGGTGTACATCATGATCTTGCCGGTGTTCGGCCTGATCTCTGATATTTTGCCGGTGCACGCCCGCAAACCGATTTTTGGTTACAAAGCGATCGCCTATTCCAGCTTGGCGATCGCCTTCCTTGGCAACATTGTCTGGGCGCACCACATGTTTACCAGTGGTACACCGGGTTGGCTGCGGATGTTCTTCATGGCCGCGACGATGGTGATCGCTGTCCCGACGGGCATCAAAATCTTTAGCTGGGTCGCGACAATCTGGGGCGGCAAGCTGCGGCTGAATTCGGCGATGCTATTTGCGATCGGCTTTGTGTCGATGTTCCTCGTCGGTGGTCTGAGCGGCGTGATGGTCGCGTCGGTTCCCTTCGATATTCACGTTCACGACACCTATTTCATCGTCGCCCACTTCCACTACGTCCTCTTCGGTGGCTCCGTCTTCGGTATCTACGCCGGGATTTACCACTGGTATCCCAAAATGGTTGGCCGGATGCTGGATGAAACCTGGGGTAAGGTTCACTTTGCGCTGACGTTTGTGGGCTTTAATCTCTGCTTCTTCCCGATGCACATCCTGGGTTTGCAAGGGATGCCGCGTCGCGTGGTGCAATACGATCCGGCGTTTGCGGACATTAACCGGATCTGCACGATCGGTTCAATCATTTTGGCCGTTTCGACCTTACCGTTTTTGTTTAACGCCGTGTATTGCTGGTTCTGGGGCGAGAAAGCGCTACCCAACCCGTGGAATGCCCTGACTTTGGAATGGCAAACCAGTTCGCCGCCGATCATCGAAAACTTCGAGGAAGAGCCGGTGTTGTGGTCGGGTCCCTACGATTACGGCATCGACTCCGAGCCGGAGGAAGATACGCGATCGGTCGCCGATCTACTGGCAGAAGTCAAAGCTGAAATGTAATCCAAGGAACGGTCATCTCAGACACGTTCAGTTGGCTATCTCAGAAATCGGGTTTCTCCCAAAAAATCCGGTTTCTTGCCTTCATCACAAACGCAGTTTTTAGGACACGCACTATGCAAACCACCGCTGAAACCACTCAAGAACACGGCGCGATCGCGGTTGAACAGGCTCACGGCCACGGCGACCACCCCGATCATCGACTGTTCGGCATGGGGGTTTTCCTGTTTGCCGAGGCGATGATTTTCCTCGGTTTATTCGCCGCCTATCTCACCTTTCGCTCTGTGGCGGAAGTCTGGCCACCGGCTGGCACACCCGAACGTGAATTGCTGCTACCCGGAATCAACACCATCATCCTAATTTCAAGCAGTTTTGTGATGAATCGCGGCAACCAGGCGATCAAGCAAGACGATGTCAAAGGGATGCAGTTTTGGTTTGGTTTGACGGCAGCGCTAGGGGCGATTTTCCTCGCTGGGCAAGGGTATGAGTACTACACCAATACCTTTGGGCTGACCGATAATCTGTTCACCAGTACGTTTTATGTGCTGACGGGTTTCCACGGTTTGCACGTGATGTTTGGCCTGTCGCTAATCCTGTTGGTGTTGCTGCGATCGCGCACTCCCGGCCACTACAGCAGCACGTCACACTTCGGCATCGAAGCCTCAGAACTCTACTGGCACTTTGTCGATGTGGTCTGGATCGTTCTATTTCTAATTCTGTACATTTTGTGATGTGCTAAAAAAACTTGCGGAACTGGGTTTTTCGTGGAAATCCAGTCCCGACTCGTGCTTCCATACATAGAGCTGTTTAGCCCAACCGTTTTCGCTCGTAGGAGCCACGATCTACCGTGATGGATGTCAAAGCTGCCGTTGCCTTCGGACCCAATGAACCCCTCCGCATTGAAACTGTTCAGCTTGATGCCCCTCAAGCGGGAGAAGTCCTCGTTGAAATCAAAGCCACGGGGGTCTGTCATACCGATGCTTACACGCTGTCGGGTGCTGATCCCGAGGGACTATTTCCGACCATTTTGGGGCATGAAGGTGCGGGTGTTGTCGTGGAGGTCGGTGCAGGGGTGAAAAGCCTGAAACCGGGCGATCACGTGATTCCGCTCTACGTTCCAGAATGTCGCGAATGTGCCTACTGCCTCAGCTTCAAAACGAATCTCTGCCAAGCGATTCGCACGACCCAAGGGCGTGGTGTGATGCCCAATGGCACGAGCCGCTTCTCGATCGACGGTAAACCCTTGTATCACTACATGGGAACTTCCACCTTCGCCAACTATACCGTTGTCCCCGAAATCTCCCTTGCCAAAATTCGCAGTGATGCCCCCTTCGATAAGGTGTGCTACATCGGTTGTGGTGTCACGACCGGGATCGGCGCGGTGATTAATACGGCGAAGGTTGAGGTAGGTTCGACAGTGGTGGTGTTTGGCCTGGGGGGGATTGGTCTGAATGTGATTCAGGGTGCGAAAATGGTCGGGGCGGGGCGGATTGTGGGGGTGGATCTCAATCCGGGCAAGCGTGAACTGGCCGAACAATTTGGCATGACAGATTTCGTCAATCCGACGGAGATTGAGGGGGATCTGGTGGCGCATTTGGTGGAACTAACCGGTGGTGGCGCGGACTACAGTTTTGAGTGCATTGGTAATGTCAAGGTAATGCGGCAGGCACTGGAGTGCTGCCATAAGGGTTGGGGTGTTTGCACGATCGTCGGGGTGGCGGGTGCGGGTGAGGAGATCAGTACGCGACCGTTTCAGCTTGTGACGGGTCGGGTTTGGCAGGGGACGGCGTTTGGTGGTGCAAAGGGTCGGACAGATGTACCGCAGATTGTAGATTGGTATATGGAAGGGAAGATCGATATCGATCGCCTGATCACTCACGTGATGCCGATCGAGGAGATTAACCATGCTTTTGACCTGGTGCACGCAGGCGAATCGATTCGTAGTGTTGTGACGTTTGGCTAATTCTCAAAATGCTCGCGTTTCTTCAACTCGTACGCCCCCATCAGCGCCCCCCACTGACCTTGACCGGTTTGGGGATCGATGCCCCGATCGAAACTGAGCCATTGCGTCGCCGAAATTTCGAATCCGAGACTGACGTGTCCCTGCTGGTTGCCGTAGTTGAAGGAGCAGATTTGATCGGGATCGGCGCGGGAGATGAAGCGATCACCGATCGCACGAGGGGAAAACGAGCATTATTGAGCGTTTGGATTGCATCATGACTGATCGCCGCCAAGCGAGACGGGTCAAGTCCCGCGCCGATATAGGGACGTTGATCGTGAAAGCCGAAGTATTCGACGGTCAAGGCGTGATCGGCGATCGCCGGACAGAGCAAGAACAACCGCTGACGGTAGGGTTTGTCGCCCGCCGGGAGCGGTGCTTGTTCCACAAATAAGCCGATCGCCCCCTCGGTTCCGGCGATGTCATTCAGGATCACATTTGCCGTTGGCGGCAAGGGCTGACACCAAAGCCGCAGAGCGACGAACCAGGCCGGATCGCGCTGAGATTGGTCGAGATTATCGAATTGACCCGTCATCCAGCGAGCCAGGGTATGTAAATCGGAGTTGGTCATGGTTTAAAGCTGTGGGAACATCAGAAAGACAATCAAGCCGATTGGTTATCAAGCTCGCGTGTTCGCGTCACTGGGCGTTTAGAATGACGCTTGAAACATGACACACGATTAACGTTCAGCCTGCGACGTTCAGTCCGCAATGTTGTCGGGGGTGCATCCAGGCTGCCCGTATCCACCGTACGTCATCTACACTCGTGATTGACCCATTGATCCCCACCCCTTGTGTATGAGTTCTGAATTTGATACCAGCTTGCCCAGCATTCGTCTGCTGCAACGCTACATTAAGGAAAAAGCCGCGATCGACCTCCGCCTCAATGATGGTTCGACGCTGTCGGGCAGACTGCTATGGATCGATCCGATTTTTCTCTGTATTCTGGCTGCCTCGGAGAAAAATATTTTGGTACGTCGCGATTCGATCGCCACCATCACGCCCCAGTAGAACCAGCAGTAAGACCACAAGCTGAAGACCAAGACTAAACGGCTGGGATTTGAATATCGATGTGATGAGTTTCTCTAGACCTATGTTTCTTAATGCCCCAAACCTGATTGATCATCTAATGTCAGGTGTTCGAGTCGCCCTCGGTTCGTTGGCTCTGAGCCTCCCGATCACCACCCTCGCGGCACTGTCAGCCCAAGCGATCGAAATTAACGTCTCGCCAACCTCGCCTCGCCTTGGCGACACGATCACCCTGCTGATCACGTCGGAGGCAGACACCGCACCGATCGTCAGCGCTGGAGATCGCGATTACCCCAGCTTTCCCGTTGGCCCCGGTCGGTATCGCGCCATGATCCCGACCACTCCCCTCCAAACCCCTGGCACACGATCCTTTAGCGTGACTGACGACCTGGGCGATCGCGCTAGCCTGAACGTCAGTGTCCGCGATCGCGATTTCCCGATTCAGCAGATTTGGCTATCGCCAGAAATTAACGCGATCGAAGGTACAGATTATGAATTCGATCGCGTCGATGCCTTTCGCGCCGAAGTGACCCCCGATCGGCTATGGACTGGCTCCTTTATTGCACCGAGCAATGGATGGATTTCTACGCCCTATGGTGTCCGGCGCTACTATAACGGCGAATGGGCGGATGACTACTACCATCGTGGCTTAGACTACGCTGCCGCCGCCGGATCGCCGGTCTATGCCGCCGCTGACGGTATCGTTGGCCTCGTGGACTATGAAGCCAACGGATTCGAGATCCACGGCAACACGATCGGCCTCAATCACGGCCAAGGCGTCACCACCGTTTACCTACACCTGAGCGAGATCTACGTCCGTGAAGGCGATCGCGTCCAAGCCGGTGACACGATCGGCACCGTCGGTTCTACCGGCATCTCCACCGGGCCACACCTACACTGGGGTTTCTTTGTGCATGGCGAAGCTGTCGATCCGAGCGATTGGCAAAGCCAAGGGATAAAATAAAGCACGAAGGTCTTGAATTCAGAGGAAAATCCGGCCTAAATTTGCTGGAATTCCCATTGAAGTGTTGAATCATATCAGTCACAGGCAAGTTTTCTTGCTTGCCGCATTTCGACCGTTCGGCTGACGACCCTAGTTATGCATCGAACCGATACCACGTCGTGATCGTTGATTTCTCGATCGCCATGCTCGTCACCCGCCAACTCATCCTCCCTATCGAAGTAATCCATGAGCATCGTCAAAATCGTCGAACAGGCACTACAAGACGGCTACCTCACTCCCGTCATGGAAGCAGAGGTGGGTCGGATTTGTAATACAGCGTCTGAATTATCGATCGAGGAGTATATGGCTCTCGATCGGTTGATGGGAGGGTTGCTCACCGGGGATGTGGTGGTTTTGCCACGCAAGCAATTCATTAACGTGATGGAAGAGTTGGTCTTGTCGGAAGCGATCACCAAGGTGGCCGAAATTGAAGCCACGACCGATAAGACGCTCGATGTGGGTGATATCGCAGCCTATGCGTTGAACCGCTTGCCACCTCTCTATGCCACCACGGAAGAGGGCGCGAATTTCCAGCGATCGCGAGCGCGGGAGCAGCTTTCGGAACTGATCGCCAAGCAGGTGAGTGATGCGATCGATAAAAACCTCGAAAAACCCGAATTCTACCCAGAGCGCCAAGGCCCTCGCCGCCATCAAGCCGACCGAAGTACTGTCACAGATCAGCCTTCTGCTCGAAGATTACGCCCCGAACTTTGAACAAAGCTCGTGATTTCTCGCCAGACGCCCGCGATATCATCCGCGTCTAGCCGACAAATCGCTACCAATTTCTGTCGATTTTCCCAACCTTAAGGAAAACTTCCCGAGTTCAGCTCATAATTTCAATCCTTAAACCGGAGGTATTGGCTAGTGTAGATCCATAAAGCGTCACAAGGAGATTTGTTATGGAAAGTCCGTTTGTCCTGATTGTCGCGGCGATCCTGGGAGGGTCTGCCCTCTCGGGCTCCGTCAAGATTATCAATCAAGGCGATGAAGCTTTGGTGGAAACCTTGGGTAAATACAGCGGCAAAAAGCTCCAGCCCGGTCTGAATTTCATCACGCCATTTCTCGATAACATCGTCTACAAAGCGACCGTACGCGAGCAGGTGCTAGACATTCCCAAACAGCCCTGTATTACCTGTGACAACGTTTCGATCTCCGTTGATGCTGTTGTGTACTGGCGCATCATGGATATGGCGAAGGCGTACTACAAAGTTGCCGATTTACGGCAAGCAATGCAAAATTTGGTGCTGACGCAGATTCGCGCCGAAATGGGCAAGCTGGAGCTGGATCAAACGTTCACGGCGCGGACTGAGGTGAATGAATCACTCTTGCATGAGTTGGACGTGTCTACCGATCCATGGGGGGTGAAGGTAACACGGGTGGAGTTACGGGACATCGTGCCATCGAAGGCGGTATTGGATTCGATGGAGCTGCAAATGTCGGCGGAACGGCGTAAGCGAGCGGCGATTTTGACGGCGGAAGGCGAGCGGGAAGCTGCGATTAGTGAAGCGGAAGGGAAGGCCAGAGCGCAGGTTTTGGATGCAGAGGCGCGTCAAAAGTCGGCCATTCTGACGGCAGAAGCTGAAAAACAGGTGATTTTGCTGCGATCGGAGGCGGAACGTCAAGAGCGGCTCTTAAAATCCAAAGCGGCAGCCGAGTCGATGCAGATTTTGGCGAAGGTTCTAGAGTCGAACCCCAAGGCGGCGGAAGCGCTGCAATTTGTCCTGGCGCAGCAGTATTTGGAAATGGCGAAGGTGATCGGCGCAAGCGACAGTAGCAAAGTGATGTTTATGGACCCAAGTAATATTCCGGCGACGATGGAGGGTATTAAGGGAATCATCAGCGATGCCTCCGAGTCGATCGCGATATCCCCGACCCGCCACGGTTAACCTCTCTCCAATTTGGCTCTAGTCTCGCTCTGTTCTAGTTCTACTCCGACGTGAATCAGGCGTGGTCTAACACCTGGGCGATCGCCTGACGATACTCGCTTTTTTGCTTGACGCCGCGTAGTTCTGCGACTTTGGCTTTCTGCTGGAAAATTTGCAGCGTGGGCGTACCGACCACGCCTGCGGATTGGGCGATTTCGGCCTCCGCTTCGATGTCAATTTCGATGAAATAAACCCGATCACCAAACTCATCGACGACTTGACTCAAGATGGGTTTGAGGATGTGACAAGGGCCGCAGGTGGGCGAACTGTATTTGACGACGATCGGGCGATCGGTCTCGTGGTAGAGCTTGCGGAGGGCGTAACTGCCGATGTGCCGCACCTGGGCGGGATCGAAGTCGGTGGCGGGTTTATTGACTGTGCTGGGTTGGCTGGATGTTGGTGGATCGGACGGGTTTGGATCAGGGCGATCGGCGGGTGTAGCTGGCGGCGGATTCGTTGGGACGGCTTCGCTTGCGTGCGTGACCGCAGACTGATTGATCGAGGACGAATCACTGGGCGTGTCAAACTCCGTAATCAAATCCTGCGCCGACAGCCACCGCTCAGACATTAACGCCGCCATACAGCCCGTCCCCGCTGCCGTCACCGCCTGCCGGTATTCGTGATCCTGCACATCCCCCGCCGCAAATACTCCCTTAACGCTAGTCACCACCGATCGCGGTTGCGTCACGATGTAACCCGCCGAGTCAAGTTCAAGCTGACCGGCGACAAGCTGCGTGTTCGGCCTGTGGCCGATGGCGTAAAACAAGCCATTGACGGCCAGTTGACCCATTGCGTTCGTGTGGGTCTGTTTCGTTTGTAGTGCTGTGAGCTGGCCGGTGCGGCGATCGCCGATCGCGTCAATCACTTCGGTTTGCCAATGCACCGTAATTTTTGGATGGTTCAGAACCCGATCCTGCATCGTTTGACTCGCCCGCAGGCGATCGCGACGCACGATCAGATGCACCCGTGAGCCGTACTTCGTCAAAAATAGCGCTTCCTCCGCCGCCGTATCACCGCCGCCAACCACCGCCAATTCCACCCCTTGAAACTGCGGCGCAGCTCCATCGCAAATCGCACAGGCTGAAATTCCCACACTCCAAAAGTCCGCTTCGTGGGGTAAATTCAGGCGTTTCGCGGTCGCACCCGTGGCGATAATCAAACTGTGGGTTTTGACCGTGCGATCGCTGGATCGTACCGTAAAAGGCCGCTGACTCAAATCCACCGCCACCACATCTTCGGTATACAGTTCCGCCCCCCAACGCAATGCCTGTGCCTTGAGCCGATCCATCAACTCCGGCCCGGTCAAACCCTCGGGAAAACCGGGAAAATTTTCTACCTCAGTGGTCGTCATCAACTGGCCACCGGGAATGCCCCCCACTTGGAAGCCCTCGAAGACCAGCGGTTTGAGATGGGCGCGACCGGCGTAAATCGCCGCCGTGTAGCCCGCTGGCCCGGAGCCGATAATCACGAGATTTTCGATCGCAGTCTGATTGATCGCATTCATATGACTTCCGATGAACCTACGACGGCAAGCCCGCTCGCAGCATGGCAACACGCTACGAGCATACCGCCGATTGTAGAGACTCTCGCGGATTACAGGCGAAGTGGTGGCGATCGTGCGTCTGTTTTAGCCCCAGGGGATTGAGCAAAATCCGAAGATCGCAGGCACGCCAACCACCACGTCACTATAATGACTGTCTAACCCCTAGTGGTGATGAGGACGTAAGGCCGTGGCTATTCAAATCCAGCAAGCGATTTCCGTTGGTAAATATCTCGTAGAGCAACGCATCAAGGGACGCAAAAAGTTTCCCCTCGTGCTGATGCTCGAACCCCTGTTTCGTTGCAATCTGGCCTGTAGCGGTTGCGGCAAAATTCAGCATCCGACCGATATCCTGGCGAAAAATCTGACGCCGGAACAGTGTTTTACAGCAGTCGATGAATGTGGCGCTCCGGTGGTGTCGATTCCCGGTGGTGAGCCGCTGCTCCATCCCCAAATTGATCAAATCGTGGCGGGCTTGGTTGAGCGCAAGAAGTTTATCTACCTCTGCACCAACGGTCTACTGCTCGAAAAAAGCCTGGATAAATTCACCCCCTCGCCTTACCTGACCTTCAGTCTGCACCTGGACGGCCTGAAAGATTTGCATGATAAGTGCGTCGATCGCGACGGTGTGTTTGATAAAGCGATCTCGGCGATTCGTGCGGCCAAGGCTCGCGGTTTCCGAGTCACGACCAACACCACCGTTTTTGACGGGACAGACCCGCAGGAACTGCAAGACCTGTTCGACTACCTAACAGAACTCGGCATCGACGGCATGATGGTCTCACCGGGCTATAGCTACGAGTGGGCGCCGGATCAGGATCATTTCCTTCAGCGCGATCGCACCCGCTCCCTGTTCCGCGAAATCTTCGCCCCTTTCAAAAGCGGCCAGAAAAACTGGAGCTTTAACCATAATCCCCTATTTCTCGATTTCCTAACCGGCGAAAAAGACTACGAATGCACCCCTTGGGGTAGCCCGAGCTATAGCGTTCTCGGTTGGCAAAAACCCTGCTATTTGCTTAACGAAGGGTACTACGACACCTACACCGAACTGATCGAGAAAACCGACTGGGAGAGCTACGGACGCGCGAGCGGCAACCCGAAGTGTGCCGACTGCATGGTGCATTGTGGCTACGAACCGACCGCAGCCCTAGACGCGATGGAACCCTCGAACATGATGCGATCGCTCGGCAGCGTCTTCGGCATGGCGCGTTAGTCGAATCGAAATAGCGACCACATCGATTGCATCGATCGAACCGCCCCCAAGCTCGGGCGGTTCAACATCTCAGCAACGCCTATAGTCAGTTCAATAAAAACGGAACATCCTGACCCTGTTCTGCCTTCCCGAAAACCGCGTTTCGACTCCGCTCAACGCTCTCAAGATGTTCCGGAAATGAGTGAATTAACTATAAAACGCGAATAAGCCCGACCAGATGGGTCGGGCTTATATAACGACGTTACGTAGACTTTTCAAGCAATTGGCTCTGAAGGCAGAGCAGTCAAAATCGGGCAAAGAAAAACACAAGCAAGGGTTAACTGCATCATAGCGATGACCAACCGCTGCATCGTCGTGCCGTTACGGGCATAGGTTTGGTAAAACCTGGACGTTGCTGGTTTCACCACGTTTCTAAGGCGGCGCAGGGCAGCAGCTACGAGCCGAAGTGACCATTCGATAACACCCTAACAATCACTTCAAAGATGGGTTTGATTTTAGGAAGATTATTTTAAGTCTCCCTCGGGTGTATGGATATACACTAACATTCGATCCCCTTATAGTATTGATGAGTTTAACTAACTTAATATTTTCCAGAAAAGAGCGATCGGCGCATTTTTTTTGCTAGCATAGGTAAGCGCTAAAGAAATTGGGCGCAACACGGCTCGGTAGCTCAGTTGGTTAGAGCAGGGGACTCATAAGCCCAAGGTCGCGTGTTCAAGTCACGCTCGAGCCATAAATTTTAAGAACAGTCCTAAGTGTCTATTGAATAGACAAGTTGTTCAGATAGTTCAGCCTCGGTGTCGAGTACGGCGATCAGTTGAGCCCCTCGCGCCAGATCATAGATGAGTCCGACCGCGCGATCTTCATCGATGCCATGAAACTGCGCGACGGTTTCCTGGACAAGCTGCTCGATCGCCATGCACTGCTGATTGGCTACGCGATCAACCATAAATTCGGTAACCGCTGCGATCGAGAATACATCGTTGGGGATCGTGTTGGGTTGCATCTCAAAGAAGCCAAACTGTTGCAGCAGCGTGCAATGCTTAAGCAAGTCGGTTTCACGCATCAAGCTTTGTAGGCGCAGCAGATCGGGGGTGATGTCGCCAACGACGAGATCGCCGGACAGGGCATCGTTCACCAGAGCGTGATAGGTCACGAGGTAATGAACCGAGGCGAGATCTGGGATGAAATGCTGGTGATGATCCGCTTGAAAAATCTCCTGATAGAGCTGATAGCCGCGATTGCTAGAAGCGCCGAGACTTTCGGCACGAATCAGACGCAGAGCCGTGCAGCGATCGGCGACGAGGGCATCATTACACGCCTTCAGAACGTTATACAGCTTGACCAGGTTGACATCCTCTGACCAGACAATGCCGACTTTTTCGCCGGTGACGGGCGATCGATAGCTGATCGAATAGCTGGCATAGGTACGGCTTTGCAGAACACGCGATCGCACATCGGCGATTTCCAGCACGTCCAGCACTTCCGCCAACATTTGGATTAGCTCCGGCGTGGCGTACTGACGAATCTTTTCGACTCGCGCTTGGGTTTGGTTGAATTTTTTCAGCCAGACGAGTTTGAAGGCGGCGCGGGGATCGGCTTCGGCGCTACGGCTGGCGGGTGCGATCGGCGTGCGACGGGGTGGCTCTGGGGTGGCGATCGCGTCGGGGACGATTTCGGCGTCGATGATTGCGTCGCGATCGCGGTTGTATTGGCGGATGTATTGGCGGTTTGCGGGTCGATCGGGTGAGCGTACGCGGCGGCTGAATCTGGGTTAATCGAAGCGTGGCCGATGTCTGTCGTGGTGACTTCGGGTGTTGCGATGGTTTCGATCGCCTCGAAATCCTGGGACGCCGGGACAAAGGCCGTTGCATCGCTACCCGTCAGCGCAGCACGGGGTTGGCTGGAACTGACCAGCGGTTGCGGGTTGCGTTGGCGTTCCTCAAGGTCGTCTTGCAGTAAGGCGATTTTGGTTTCTTGAAATAGCCGCCGTCCGAGGATTAACGTATTGCGCGGTCGGGTTTTGCCGCCGGGGAATTTATCTTCGAGGTGATGGCGATGCAGCGGATAGATCGGCGATTCGGGCTGGGGTCGTGCCTGATAGTGCAGCAGGTAAAGGCGGCTCGCCCAGAGGGCTTCTGCTTGATCAAGGCCGATTTGTTTGAGCTTGAGGAAGTTATCGATCCGATCGCGATCGGTTTGGGGGATGCGATCGCAATTTTGCCGCCAGGTATCAGTAATGATGCTGATCAGCACAAGAAAGTTTTTCAGCTTTTGGGTATGAATGATCGCATTGACCCGAAACAGTGCTTCGATATCGAGCTGACCGTCGCGGTTGCGGGCAATGTTGTCGAGCTGATCAAAGCAGAGAACGATCGGCTGGGTTTCAACGGCAATGCGGCCAAAATTCGCCATCATTTTTTGCGCCGCCTCTTCGGTGTCGATACACGATCGCACGCCCAAGCGTCGCAGCGTCTCATCATCGAGATCATCACCACGCAACCATTCGCACGCCTCCGAGTAGGTACGCTTATCGGTCAGGCTGAACAGTACCCCGAAAAATTCCTGGGCGTTGTAAATTCCCGACGGGTACGACTCCAGCAGCTTACGGACAAACACCTGCCGCTCGCCACGCAGCCGATCGATCATCGATCGCTGCTTAAATGCTTTCATACCCTGAAGCCACAGCAAAAGCTGCGATTCCTCCCGTCCTTCGGGCGTTTCGAGCAAGCTATCGACGGTGTAGCGCAAAATATGCCGCCAGATGTAATCACTCGCGGTGAACGGCTCGATGTAGGCAAAAAAGGCTTTTGGGTTGAGCTTGCGCTTGATGCGACCGAGTAGATAGGTTTTGCCGGAGCCGGTTTCACCGTCGAGAATGGCCGTCCGGGTGCGCCGATCACCCGTCACGCGATCGAGAATTGCTTCGAGTTCATTGATCGTCTCTGCATGAATCGAATCAACCGTCAGATCCGGGTTTTGCTCCTCTTGCCAAAAATTACCCGACCAGAATGTTTCCGTGTCGAAGGGGTTGGGGTCGCGCTGGATGATGCGATCGATCGAAAGCATGGCGAAAAGGGGTGAATAGCGAAGGGTGACGAGAGAGCAAGCAGAGCCAACAGAGTAAACGAAAAATTCAGCCAGAGCGGTCAAAGCGTTGGTAGCGCTAGCATGGGGTTAAATGATGCCGCTAAGTCCGAATCAGGAAAAAGAGCGGGCCGCCGATATCCTGGGGAATACCAGCGTTGACCTGTTCAGCGGTGTAGTGAGCCGCTTCCTGGAGTGAGCTAAGTTCAATGCGGTCTTGTCGTTGCAGGGTATAGAGGGCGCGATCGAGCGTGTCGCGATCGAGCGCGCCTTGCAGCGATCGCGGAGATGGTAAATCGGCAAATAATTATTGGTGTTGTATTCACGATCAAGCTGGGCAATCAGGTCATAGAGCTGATCGCCGGTGATCGGTGTTTGAGGGGGTGAATTTTGCGTGGGGACTTGATTTGACGAGACGGTTAAGGTCGGATTTTGCGGGCGATCGGTCGTTGAGGGCGACGCTTTGACTCCGATCTGTGCCTCGGGTAACGGGTCGATCATGTCGGCAGGTGTTGGGCTAACCGTGGGCGATCGCGTGGTTTGCGCCTGGGGTGAGTGGGTCTGAAATTTGCGCAGAAAACGCAGATACTCAGACAAATGATCGAGACTTAGCTCTAGTGCCGTGCCGCTGGGGGAGAACTCTTCGCGTAAATAATCTAAGCCGCGCTGGGTGAGCCACACCGTTTCAATTTTGGTTTTTTCCGCTTTAATAAACCCCCGATCGAGCGATCGTCCGATCACCGCCTGAAGTCGATCGCCCGACAGCGGCACATCTTTCACCTCAACGCTCCCATCCCGTCCAGCTTGCAACAGCGTAATTTCATCCTCCGACACCGGTAGGCGCTGTGTGTCAAGCTTGAGCAGCGCCCGCCCCGCCGGAGCGAGCCGAAATCGCGTCACCTGCTCATCACAATCCACCAAACCGCGATCACGCAACACCCGGCATAAACTATCTCGCTCAGATGCTTTCGTGCGTAAATTCGGTTTAATGGACGCGATCGGAGCTTGGTAATCCGGTGATCCCAGAAGCTTCAGGACAAATTTTAATTCTCGCGAGTCCATGATGTTGCTCAGGCCGTGGACGGTAACGATGTAGAGCGAACCAATGCAATCCAGACGAATCGATCGTCCGTCACTCTAGCTTAAACCCTGAATCGACGGGCGATCGATTGGTTCTATCCTAGCCTGTTACTTTCAGTGCGATTGAGACGGCGCGATTTGGGCCAGGTCACCGATGATGATCCGCCGCAATCCGCCGCGATCGCTCATGGCTCAATCAAACCGGCGAACCCGATAGATCTTCAAGATCGGAGCTGACCACACCAATCTCAGACCTTAGACTCTCGCAGTCAAAATTCGACCCGCGAGATCCTCCACGGTTACACCCTGCACGAAGGCCAGCGCCGCCCCTGTGGCTTGAATGCGTAGCGTTACGCCAAGGCCGGAAATCAGCGATGGTTCCAACACGAGATCCGCAGGCGTCAATCCCAAACCCAGTTCAATTTCCTCGCCATCTTCGACGCTAAAATCCGTGATGATATCGGCCAAATCTCGATCAACTTCCTCATCCCCCGCCCCGATGATGTAGCGATCGCGCCCTGAGCCACCCGTTAAGACATCCTTACCGCGATCGCCCGATAGGCGATCATCTCCCGCGCCGCCCGACAGCGTATCCGAATCTTGCCCACCAAACAACGCA
>JAAUPN010000295.1 GCA_012033105.1 Coleofasciculaceae cyanobacterium RL_1_1 | reverse complement strand
CGCCAATGCCTTTGTCTATGCTGCCTGCGAAGATTTTGGCATCGCGCCCGTCGAAGCCCAAGCCTGCGGCACACCGGTCATTGCCTACCGACGCGGCGGCACGGGTGAAACTGTGATTGATCTCCGCGATCGCCCCGAAGCTGCAACCGGCATCCTGTTCGATCGGCAAACCATCCCTGACCTAATCGCCGCCGTCGAAACCTTCGATCGTCAGCGTAAATCCTTTGATCCCCAATGCGCTCGCACCCAATCCGAGCGATTTACCCCTAAATCTTTGACAAACAATACTTAACCTTTGTTCGTCATTGTTTAGACAGCCGCGAGCGTCACCGTAATTTCACGTAATTTCACGTGACTTAGCCGACGTTTAGCCGAAAAACAATGAAAATGTGCGCTTCGCTGCTAGGTCTCTAGGGCGATCGCGCTAGAACTAAGGCGAGTTGAGAGTGGAGGAGAGGACGAAAACAGCATGATGGTTAACAGCCCGTCAATATCAGCCAAAACGCTCACGGGAGCGATCAAGCGTGGGTTTTCCCGTAGCTTGGGCTTTCGTGGCACCGGAGGACGTGTACGTTACGTGATCCCGGCTCGCAACAGCCTCAGCCTAGGAAAACGCACCTTCGATATTATTTTTTCGGCGAGTGTCTTAATACTACTCTTGCCCGTATATCTCGTCGTCGCGTTGCTGATTTATATCTGCTCACCGGGGCCAATTTTTTACGTCCAAGAGCGGGTTGGCCGGGACTATAAAACCTTTCAGTGCTACAAATTTCGGACGATGGTGCAGGACGCCGATCGCGTTCTCCATGAAATCCTCGATCGCAATCCCGCCATGCGCCACGAGTTTAACGAAACCTTCAAGCTCAAACACGATCCACGCATCACCTGGATCGGTCGCTTCCTACGCCTAACCAGCCTCGATGAGTTTCCACAATTTTGGAACGTCCTCAAGGGTGATATGAGCATTGTCGGCCCGCGTCCACTCGTGCCGGAAGAGCTGCCTCGTTACGGTCGTCATATCGACAAAGTTCTGACGGTGCGACCGGGTCTCACCGGTGTTTGGCAAGTCTCTGGGCGCAATGATATTCCCTACGAAAAGCGAGTCAAAATTGATGTGTACTACGTCAACTTTCGTAGCGTTTGGCTCGATCTCGGCGTTGTGTTGAAGACGATCGGCGTGATTGTTTTTCCGAAAAATAACGGCGCTTACTAATGTCGGTCACGAGAGTCGGAGTGAGTTCGATCGTACAACTCAACCCTTCGGGGTGTTGGTCAGCTCAACGCTCAGACAACCCATTAGGCCGATCATGATTGATACCGCAAGACCTCAACCCTGCTCGCCAATTTTCTTGGATGTGTCAATTGCTTGCGACCTCCAGGGTAATGAATTTCTACGATTATCGGGATCAAGGCTACATTTGGAAGGATTAATGAACGATCAATAATCATCAATAATTGACGATCAGTCTGATGACATCTCTTGTGCATCGTTAGGACACCATCTCTGAGACCCAGACACAATGCCATACGTCCGCGATCAATCCAGACCCTCACCTTTACCTTTGATGAGACCCTGTGATCGCCTGCGTACTGTTTAGTTCACACCACGAAGCAATGACGAATACCAAGCGAGCCCTAATTACCGGCATTACCGGCCAAGACGGCTCCTATCTGAGCGAACTATTACTCGAAAAAGACTACGAAGTCCACGGCATTATTCGCCGCACCTCGACGTTTAACACCGATCGTATCGATCACGTCTACGTCGATCCCCACATCGAAGGCGCACGTCTCTTTCTGCACTACGGCGACCTCAACGACGGTACAACCCTACGCCGCCTGATCGAACAGATCGAACCCCACGAAATCTACAACCTCGGCGCTCAGTCCCACGTTCGCGTTAGTTTCGACTCGCCCGAATACACGGTCGATACGGTCGGGATGGGCGTCCTCCGCTTGCTCGAAGCCATTCGGGATTACCAGCAACGCACCGGGAATGAGGTGCGCTACTACCAAGCCGGTTCGTCGGAAATGTTCGGTAAAGTCCAGGAAATTCCGCAGAAGGAAACGACGCCGTTTTATCCGCGCAGTCCCTATGCCTGCGCCAAGGTTTACGGTCACTGGCAAACGATTAACTACCGTGAGTCCTACGGCTTGTTTGCCTGTAACGGCATTTTGTTCAACCATGAATCGCCGCGTCGGGGTGAAACCTTCGTCACCCGAAAAATTACTCGGGCGCTGGCTCGGATTGTGGCTGGAACTCAGAAGAAACTGTTCCTCGGTAACCTTGACTCGAAGCGGGATTGGGGTTATGCCAAGGATTACGTGAAAGCGATGTGGCTCATGCTTCAGCAGGATGAACCCGACGATTATGTTGTGGCAACGAACGAAACTCACTCGATTCGCGAGTTTTTGACGATCGCTTTTGAATACGCAGGACTCGACTGGAATGATTATGTGGAATTCGATCCGCGTTATCTACGTCCGGCGGAGGTCGAACTGTTGATCGGTGATCCCGGCAAGGCGAAAGAGAAACTTGGATGGGAGCCAGAAATCTCGTTTGAGGGTTTGGTCAAGCTGATGGTAGATGCGGATATGTCGGCGCTGGGTCTGACGCCGCCAGGTGAAACACATCCGGACGATCGTGCGTTTATTCGTGCGGATTCATCGCAGTTTGATTAAGTCTGCTCACACAGCAAAAAGCCCGATACTAATCGGCTTTTGCTGTGTGAGCAGGTCGCGATTAAGCAGGTCGCGATTAGATTAGGACGCTTTTATCTAAGCTGAAAACCGCACTTCGACTCCGCTCAGTGCTCTCAGTTTTTTTGATGTGTCCTAACCTAATTGGTCTTTGCTATACAAGATTAGTGCTTAAAAATTAGCGGCTCTTCGTTTTGGAGAAGCCAATTCATCAAGCATCATTATCGTTTTAGGTCTTAACCAATGATTTCCGTACGTAGACGACTTAGCATCGATCGCTGACGATTTTCTTGGCGGTGTCCGTGCTTGATTGTCCAAGCACGAGCCTGATTTTCTGCCGCCGTATTGTACGCAATACCACGATATTTCAAATCAACCGTAGCTTGTTGTACCGGTGCTTTATGTTGATGACGGAAACGCAGGTCGATGCCGTCATACTGACCGGCGATATCACTTGAAGCAGTTTCCACGACGGGGGGAGTGTATTCGTACTTGACGCCACGATAAGAGAGTTGCATGAGTCGCCTCCTTCTGCATCGAATGCATAGTCTGGGTGTAGAAATGAGGCGCGTTCCTTCGGGAGTATGTCTCGAACTCAAGCAAGACTGAATCCCTACTTCCGTCCCGTCAGCTCAAGGCGGCGATCGGGATGAACGTTTTGTCTTTCTGTATCTATTAATACCGTTTTTAGATCACTTTAGTCAAGGAATCCGGACAAACTTGGAGTATTTCGTTACATACAATACAAAATCTAGTGTGTGCGCCGCATAAAAAATCCCGACGAATGGAGCGTCGGGATTTTTGGTTTGGATCTAGGGTTGGGATCTAGAGTTTGGATCTCAGGAAAAGACTGCTATTCAGGCTGAAGTGTCTCGATTGATCCACTCGATGCGTACAAATTCAGGGAGACCTAGTGTCCGATGACCTCGTGATAGAGGCGACTGAGTCGGGAACCTTGACGACGATCGGCGGCCTGTTCCCGTTTCAGTTCCCAGTTTCGCACCTGTTCTGCATCGTCGGTACAGTACGGCACACCGCGATATTTGAGATCGAGGGTGGGCTGTTGTACCGGTGATTTTGACGGGCGACGAAAACGAATATCGATGCCACGATAGCGACCGACGAGATCGCTGTTCACGGAGTTAACTTGGGGTGGGGTGTAGTCGTACGAAACGCCGCGATATGTAAGTTGCATGGTCGCCTCCTTCTACAGGGCTGTTGGGATGTAGGGGTGAAGAAATGAGGCGCGTTCCTTCGGAAATATTTCACTGAACTACAGCAGGAAATAATTTCTCTACTTCCGTCCCGATTTATAGAATGTTTCGGGATGAACGATTTGTTTCTGTATCTATTTATACAAAAATATAGATCGACCTGTCAAGTGGTTTTCGTAAAAATCAGATTAAATTGTGATTAAAGATACAGATTTTTTTGAATCTAAAGGAAAAATCTCGTTTTGGCTGAACTTGCCAGACTGGGTGTCTCAAGGCCACCGATCACGACGATCGCCCAGCACTCGTCCCATCTCGTAGACTTGGACAAGCTTCAACCTCGGCGATC
>JAAUPN010000113.1 GCA_012033105.1 Coleofasciculaceae cyanobacterium RL_1_1 | reverse complement strand
GCGCGATCGAGCTGGGTTTGGAGCGAGTCGAGATCCCGATCGGCGCGATCGATGTCGCGATCAAGATCCCGCGTGGTTTGCGTCGCTTCCATCAAGGCTCGCGCCGTTTCCTTGACGCGAATTGCCCCCTCCGCGATCGCCACTTCGCCGCGATCGAGCACCGCCGCAATCTGCCCGAGGCGATCGCGCAAATCTCGCACCTCCTGCGGCTCGCCTGCTCCCGCTTCACCAAAACGCAACTGGCTTTTATGCTGACTTGCTCCGCCCGTCATCGCGCCACTGGCTTCGAGCAGTTCCCCCTCCAGCGTTACGATCCGCGCCCGTCCCAACACCAGCCGCGCATTACTGAGCGAATCAAACACCACTGTGCTACCGAACACGTAGGCAAAAATATTGTCATAACGCGGCTCACAGTCGATCAGATCCAGCGCCAGATCGATAAATCCCGGCGCACGCTTGATTTCGGGATTGAGGTTAATTTGGGGCGATCGAATCTTATTCAGCGGCAAAAACGTCGCCCGCCCCGCCCGTCGCTCTTTCAACAACCGAATCGCCGTCGCCGCCACCAAATCATCCTCGACCACAAGCTGCCCCAACCGTCCACCCGCCGCCGTTTCCAGCGCCACCCGAAACTCATTTTCTACCCGCCCAAGCTGCGCCACCAGCCCGCAAATTCCATCAATGCCAGATTTGAGTAAAAGCTGGGTGGTGTGACTGCCCGAGGCTTCTTGCATCGCTTGGACGCGGGCTTCGAGTTTGTCGAGACGGCGCTGCTTGTCGCGCTGTTCGTCGAGTAGGCGCGATCGCGTCTCCTGCTGGACTTGCAAATCGCGTTCGGCGTTATTGGCCTCGGTTTCGAGCTGTTGGTGCGACTGTTGGGCGGCGTCGCGTTCGCGGGCGATCGTGGCGCGTTGGCGGCGAGCGGTGGCGAGTTCGACGGTAAGCCGATCGCGAGTGGCGTCTAGGTCGGTAAATTGGCGATCGGATTGGCTGAGGCGTTCTTGGATTTGGGCGCGTTCAGTTTGCTGGGGCGCGATCTGAGCTTGCAGCTCGTCAGCTTGACGGCGCAGTTGCACCTGTTCCCGCACCCAGGCATCCGCCGTCGCGGCCAATTCGCTGGCAGTTTCGCGCTGCTGTTCTAAATTGGCTGCCGCTACCTCGCGGATCGTTTGCTGACGATCGATTTCGGTTTCGAGCTGGGTTTGCTCGCTGGCGAATACGTCAATCTGGGCGCGATCGCGATCGATTTCGGCCTGAAGTTGGGTGCGACGAGTTTCGGCATCGGCGATCGCCGTTTCCAGTTCCTGACACCGTTGGGTGACGCGCTCGCCGTCCGCTTCGTAGCGAGCCAAGCGCGTTTGCAGCTCGATCGCCTCGTCTTCCCCGAGCGCTTTGACCTGAGCGTTGAGCGCGTCGAGTTTCTCCGTCTCCCGCGCGATCAAGTCCGCTAAACTTGCCAACTGTTCCTTGAGGTTGATCCGCTCGCGATCGCCCGCTTCGATTTGCTCCCGTAGCCGCACCGTCTGCGATCGCACCTGTTGCCACTGCAACACCCGTTCCCAGGTTTGCTTTTCGAGCTGTTCCGCCTTCAGCGCCTGATACTTTTCCGCTTTAATGCGATCGTCGGCCAGCTTATCCCGCTGCGCCACCAGCTCCCGCTCGACAATCCGACACTGATCTTCGCGCTCCTGCATCGCCTCAAACTTACGCTTGGCCTGTTCAATCTTGCGATCGAACGCCGCTACTCCCGCCAGCTCATCAATAATCTCGCGTCGCTCGCGCAAATTCATCGAAATAATACTAGTCACATCGCCCTGCAAGACGACGTTATAGCCCTCGGGGTAAATCCGCAGTTGGCTCAGTTTTTCGTGCAGTTCGCCCAGGGTCGAGGCGTCGCCGTTGATGTAGTAGTTCGAGGTGTAGCCGCCGGAGGGGGTGACGCGCAAGCGACGGGTAACGCTCCATTCGTCCGCGCCCTGGCCGATTTCAGCGATCGCCGCTGCATCGACCACATTGGCAGGCGTCCCGTCCGGTGCAAGGGGAAATTCGCTATTGAGATCAAATGTGACCGTGACGCTGGCCTCGACGGTTCCCTTACGTGTCGCCTGGTTTTGGTTCACGAGATCCGGCAGGCGATCGGCTCGCATCCCCTTCGAGGAGGAGATTCCGAGGCAAAACAGCAGCGCATCGAGAATGTTCGACTTACCCGAGCCATTCGGTCCAGACACGACGGTAAACTCCGGCGTGAGGGGAACATGGGTCGTGCCGCCGAAAGATTTAAAGTTGGTTAGGTCGATTTGTTTGATGTAAACCAACGGTCGATCGGGGTGCGGGGGGTTAAGGATCGGGAGTTTGTGACATGCCTAGATTATCATCTGCGAAATCATCTGCGAATCGCGGCGAAGTTGCTAAAGTTTCTCGCGATTAAATGTCTCAATCAACCAGCGTGTAATTGCCGCGTCGTCATTTTCGTCCGTACGCCGCAGCGCTTCATCGACGATCGCCAGATCCAACCCCGGTAAAACCTCCGATTGCGAAATCACCCCGCTACGACCATCGGCGATCGAAAACGCAATCAGCGATCGTTGTCGCGTATCGATCACCCAATATTCCCGCACACCCAAACGCTCATAAAGTAACCGCTTCATCCCCAAATCATCCGCAATACTGCTCGCTGCAATCTCTACGACTAGACTCGGTGGGTCAAACTGATCAAGATTAATCACTTCATTCCCCGCCGCTGGTAAGCAAGTCACATCACCGATGTAGATAGATAGATCGGGCTGGCATTCTAGCTCACCTGATTTTCGCAGGGTTGTATTAATGTATTCCACGGTTTTAAGGGCGCGAAATGCTGAAAATAATGTCGCTGTTTTCAGAGGAATATTATTCAGTCGTCCGTGATCTTTACCGAGGGGAATCATCTCTAGTCTCATCCAGGGGGTGTAAAAGTAAGCTTGGGTTTGGGGTAAACCGTCGGGTTCTTGCTCGCCCGCGATCGCCAAAAATTCATCCCAGGTCGCTACCGTCCAATCCTGGTAGCTAGCGCGGGCGATCGCTGCGAGATGCGGCGAGAGACGATCAATCGCAGCGTCGATCGCGGGTGTGATCACGGTCGATGTTGCGATCGGGGCTGACGAGTTTGGTGAATCGGACGAGTCTGGTGAATTCAACGAATCGGCAGAATCGGCAGAATGAACGGATAGGCTCTGAGTCATGGTGATAGGAGAACATGGGGTGAGATTGGTGTCATTGGCGACATGTTTGTCACGATTCATGTCAACTCAATTGACGCGATTTCAGTGAAATATCAAAATTGGAACTTGCGTATGGCGTAACATTTTCGCAGTTGTATTACCCATCAAAAATTCACGAATACGGTTATGACCATAGGAGCCCAGTAACATCAGATCGATCTGATGTTGCTCGGTATATTTCGATAATTGTGTTTCGGTCTCACCGTGTAAAACACAGGTTTTAGGCACAAATCCCGATGCTGTCAGAGCTTGATGGGCATACTCCAAGAGTGAAGTTGCAGCCACTTCGCGTTCGCTTTTTTCGATCGCCACCACATGCAGATTTAAATCGGTAAATACCGGAGAGTCTCCCAAAAAAGCAAGCGCTTCTTCACAGCTATGACTCCCATCAAATACAAATAAAACATTGTTGATGGGTCGAAATTCGCGCGGCGTTACGAGACAGGGTTTGGCGCTCGATCGCACCACCTGCTCCATGTTAGCCCCAGGTGATCCGAGGAAAACTCAGACGTAGTTCCCCGTTTTCCTAACACAATCAGATCGCATTCTGTCTCGAATTCAGGAAACGAATCGACGAGCATTCCCGTTCTGTGAATCGTTAGCGTGTCATCTAGGCCATCGTGATGAAAAAATTCCTTAGCTTCGCGCAAGATGAATTTTGAACGTTCATGCTCAAGTTTGGCTTGCTCATGCTCATTTTCAATAAAGCGATCGAGCAGTTCGGTATAGGCTCCGACGCCGATGCTTCCAGTCAGGTCGCGCTGATTCGGTGCAATGGCTTGGGTTCGATCGGAAACGTATAAAATCTCGATCTGCGCCTGAAGTCGTTTCGCAAACCAGGCTGTGTATTCGTAACACACCTTAGAGAAGGACGAGCCATCTGTGCAGAGAAGAATGTGTTTCATGCCTGGAACCGTGGGCTTAATATTCACGGTGTTAAAGTCAGTTTAAAAATGGATTGAAGTCTTACGTTTACTATAGTGATCGTCGCGATCGAGTTGCCCGATCGCTGCGATTGTTCTAGTCAATTCATGATGCTTTACCACTGTTACACGAGGGTTAGACGATGACCGCACCCATCAAACATCAGGCGACGCGATCACCGGCATGTCTCAACACAGACTCATCCCCAAAACAACACCATCCGCCATCGATTGAGGTGCTGGTGCGCGACCTGCGGGACGCGGTGCGTGATTGCGGGGTGGTGTCACCGTGGCGCGGTTTGGTGCGGACTGGGGTGATTGGTGTTTTGTGTCTGGGCTGTGTGGCGATCGCCTGGATGTTTCCGATCAGTTGGGCGTTTGTGGTCTGGAGCGCGATCGCGGCGATCTTTTATGCCTTTTGGTTGGTCTCAACCCATGAAGCGATTCACCATACCCTGACGGGCTGGGTTTTGTGGGACGAAACGATCGCACGGGTAATTTCCTGGCCGATCCTGTGGGCGGTGGGGACGTATGCTGAGTTGCATAAGCTGCATCACAGTTGGAATGGTCGCAGACTTGATGATCCCGAGCGTACGGAGTGGACGCAAGCGGAATATGATCGCGCCGATGGCCTAACGCGCTGGTATGTGCGCCACCAGTGGGCGATCGATGTTTTTCTGTTTGGTGCGATCGGTCTTGTGCTCAAAACCTTTCGTGCTGGCATTGATCACGGCTGGTTTGCGA
Organism: Coleofasciculaceae cyanobacterium RL_1_1; assembly: GCA_012033105.1. Taxonomy (GTDB): domain Bacteria; phylum Cyanobacteriota; class Cyanobacteriia; order Cyanobacteriales; family Geitlerinemataceae; genus RDYZ01. The sequence continues at coordinate 8,347 of JAAUPN010000113.1, read as the reverse complement.
CCCAACCCCGATCTCGCCTACGCTGGCAGCTTGCAGGCGATGTGGCGGGATGGTGATCTTTCAGATGATCGTTCTGGCCTGGGTGGTGGCGCATGGGGCGTTGCTGCAATACGCCCTATTTTGGCTGGTGGTTGAGCGAGTTGTGGGGGTGATCACCCAGGCTCGCGAGCATATCGAGCATTACGGTTTGTGGAATGCGACACCGGACGGGTTAAGCTCGCAGATTTTGACGCAGCTTTATACAACGCGCAATCTTCAGACAACGCCTCTGGTGAATTACCTGATGGCGGGTTTGCCCTATCACGCGGTGCATCATGCTTTCCCGGAGATTCCGTCCCATCGTTTACCGATCGCCTTCGAGCGGATCGATGCCATCCTCCGCGATCGGGGACAGCCTGCCCTCGTCCGTGATCCAGGCTACTGGAAAACCTCGCTTCAGCTTGCCGCCCAGTTCAGCACGATCACAATAGATCAAAACAAGCCCACGTAGCGCCAGCTTCTAGCGTGCTTGCAACCCAGACGGTTGCGCTACATCGGTGAATCCATTGGATCTATTCAGATTTACGCCACTCGGCAATATTCCAGGTCAACCGATCCCACGGTGTTGGATTAACTCCCTGAAGCCGATCGCTTACCCCGAATGCATCCGCCCGATGTACCAGCGGAATCACCACAAATTGATCGGCCAGTACATCGTTCATTTCGATAAACAATGCCGATCGCTTCGCCGGATCAAGCTCCCGGCTGGCCGCTTCCCACAGCGCGTCATAGGCCGGATCGCAGAACCGTGAAAAATTCTGACCGCTCCAACCCGTTTCCGGCTTTGAAATCTCGCCACAGGTAAACGTTTTCATGTAAATCGCCGGGTCAGGATTGGAATTTCCCGTTGTGTACATTTGCATATCCGCTGAAAAACGCTGAAGTGTATCGAGGTTGCTCGGGTCTCCTGAAAACAGAACGCTCGCATCGACGTTGCGTAGTTCCACCCCAATCCCGATCGCCGTTAGCGCTTGCTTGATGATTTCCTGCGTTTTTGGCGCACCGGTGTCACCGACGTTTGGAACACCAACGTTAACTCCACCCCGCCTTGATCTCGCGTTCCGTTGCCATTGCTATCCGTCCAGCCCGCCGCCTCTAGCAACGCGATCGCCTGGTCGGGATCGAACGTAAACTCAGTCTTGGACGATCGATACTGTGCCGGTTCGATCAACACTAGCCCCGTCCCTGCGCCCGCTTTGCCGTAAAGCTGGGTTGCGATCATCTCCCGATCGATCGCCAATGAAATCGCCTCCCGGATCGGCGCTGCCGTTAAAAATGGATGGGGAAATTCCAACGTTGAGGCAATCCCATCCGCATTCGTTTGCTTTGGATCGGTGTAGTTAAACTCCAGCCGCTCTGACAAAGAGCCAAAACTCGCCATCACCTGACCCTTGCCACCGGCTTCGAGCTGGGCGAGCACCTGCGGTTCGACTTGCAAATTATCCGCCAAATCCGCATCCCCGGTTTGCAACACCGCTCGCGCCGCAGAGGTCGCATCTCCGCCTCCCTTAATCTCAACCCGCTTAAAGGCCAGCGTCTCCGCCTCGCGATAATGCGGGTTCGGCTCATAGACCACCACATCACCGGGCTTGAATTCCACCACCCGGTACGGCCCCGTGCCGATCGGCATCAGGTTAGCCGCCGCCTCGCGTAGGTTTGCACCGTTATAGTCTGCGAACATATGTTCGGGCAAAATCGAACCCGCTGCGCCAACAAACGGCAGCGACCAGGCCGGATTCGGCTCTTTAAAATAAATTTTAACGGTGGTGTCATCGATCGCCTCGACGCGATCGACCGTCTCATACACCCCAGCGTTGGTCGTTCCGGTCTCTGCATTGGCGATCAGCTCGTAGGTAAACACCACATCCCGCGCTGAAAACGGCTCACCATCCGACCATTTTAAATCCGGTTTTAACGTCCAGGTAACCGACAACCCATCGCTTGCAAGCCCGCCATTTTCCAGTGTGGGAACCTCCGCCGCTAGCACCGCCACCATTTGTCCATCCTGGTCAAACGTCGCCAACGGCTCCAGCGTGATCCGACTCGCTTCCCAGTCTTTAAATCCGACGGTGAGATGGGGATTGAGGATCGTCGGCGCTTGCCAGGATAAGAGTTTTAACGTGTCAGCACCGATCGCCGTGCCGGGGCTTAATCCCGATCGCAGTGCATCGCGATCGCCACAGCCGCACAGCAGCGACAGGCTGAACATCGAAACCAGCAACGATCGGCAACGCAACATAGCACATTTCCAGAAGGCAATCCCTGAAGTGTATCTCACAGACCCCAGGGAACTCTAGGACAATATGTTATGTACTAGGCTCCTCAGCCCGTAATCGATCGTTAGCCAAATCGACGCCATTCGTAGCACAAGCTTCTAGCTTGTCTGCAACCCAGAGGGTTGAGTTACACAGTTTCGCTCAGTTTCTATTGAACGACTTTAGGAACAATCATCATCCCGATTCAGTTGAATCGAACCCAACAGGCTCGTCACCACCAAACACCGGCGCTGGTCATCATTCGCCGCATCACGCCGCTGAAACGTAATCCGACCCACCACATCATCGCTCACCGCCGCCTGCTCAACCGACCACTCACTTTCGAGAATGCCCCGGTCTTCAAACTTGATGCAGTAATCCGCGATACCGCAATCCGCGCTGAGTGTACTACTGGCAGGGTCAATCTGAATCTCCGTTGAGTCCCCCTCTGTCAGCCCTTGCCAAACCGGGCTTGAGTTCGTGTCTCCTGGATGTACCCAATACTGGGTCGCGCCGTCACTGTCACGAAAACTGACTTGCCAGACCCGATGTTGCTGCTTCGATTTCACTTGGGCTTCCCGTGCGGCCAACAGTGCCCGGTTACCGGCGGAGGTCAGGCGCTGGGTGCTCACGAAGGTTAACCAACTCGGAGCCGCGATCGCGCTTAAAATGCCGATCATGACCATCACGACCAGCACCTCAATAATCGTAAAACCCCGATCGGATCGATCGCGCTCGGTTTCCCCAATCGTGGCAAAAACACCGAGCCAGCGTGATAACCGCGATAACCGTAGGTCTCTTCTTTGATTCTGATACTGATCAATCATGATCCCAATAATCTCGTGTATGGACTGTGCTATCCGTATAATCCGTATAACAAGAAGAGCCGCGATCGCACTCGTTCTTTATTTGCCCCTGTGACAGAAAAATTAAGTGCAATGAGTCGTATTTTGGCGATCCAATCGTCCAATCAAACGCAACGAAGACGACCCGATCGGCTTGGCCGATTATTGGCTCCTCGGAACCTTATTCGCGATACCTCGATTCAAAACCTGCGTCTGGATCGCAGGCATAAATCCCTCGTTCGCACTCTTAATTCCGGGCTTGCCCTCTGCATTCCCTCGAATGAATAAAATCACCTTCTGATTAAACGAACTGGTTTCTTCACTTGCCCCCTCATTCTCAGCAAGCAGCGGATCGGGAACCCGAATACAGGCATAAAAATTGCGCACCCCGTCAAACCCAAACTGGCTCAATGTCGCGTCGCTGGGCGTCTTTGCATACTGCGTTGGACAATCCACCGTCGCCTGACTGTTCTCGTTCAATTCCTCAATGTCAGCCATCGGTCGAGAATCGACAAAATCCACGAGAGTTACCAGACCACTCAGATTGGTTGTTCCCCCCTGGGGTGTCCCATCAATCAACGGCCAAGACTCAAACCCAGAATCGACGGGATTGACGTAACCCGTGACCTCCAATCCTTGCAGATTAAAGCGCGGCAGCGCGAAGCGCTGGATGCGTGCCTTGCCCGCCCACGTCGGATCATTATCATTCTTCGTCAGGTAGTACACCACCAGAGTATAGGCACGCCCGGACACACAGGGTGGCGCTCCCTCTTCGTTAATGTCGATCGTGGCGCATTGTCTTTTAACGGTCTCGGGCAGATCATCGAGCTTCCAAAATGCCAGCACCGGCGTACTGTTAGCCGGTACGCCAATGTACGAAAATAAGCCCGAACAGCTTTGATCAATGAGCTGCTGGCTAGAACCGGACTTCTCCGACGCGGTTTTAGCCAGACAGTCTCCATCGTAGACATAGACCGCTTCCCGTAGATCCGTACTGATGTAGTCCAATGCAAGCTGCATTTCTCGCTGGGTCTCGTTGCGGGCGGCCTCGCGTGCGTCACTGGTCAGCAGCTCGACCATCACCGTCAGCAAGCCCGTGACGATCAGCGCACCGATGATCGTCGCGACCAGGACTTCAGTGAGGGTGAAGCCTCGATCGAGCGGTTGACGCTGCTGTGTTCTGCGACGCCGACGCATCACCGCCATCAGATTCAGCAGCGTTTGAGGACGTAGCGATCGGCGTATAGAAGAATAGTAAGAACGGATACTCATGGGGTGCATTCACCAAGGTAGCAGCGGTATTTCTGTAGTGAAGAGTCAAGGTCACCCTGTGCCAGACTGGTATAAATCACCGCCAGAGGATACCGGGTTTGTTGCCCCTGACCGCTCGTGAGCTGGAGCGAAGCTGGCTCGACTTCCAAGCCCTCGCCGCCAATTTCCGCGTTGCGGTAATACACCCGTACTCCCATCCCAAAAACGATCGGGACTCCCCCCTCACCACTTTCCAGATCTTGATCGGAGACTTGCTCATTCACCCGAAAGGACTGCAAGTAAAAATCGACTAGACAATCTCCGTTCACATCGACCTCTAAAGCCTGCTCTACGGGGACTTGTGGAGCACCTGCTTCATCGTAGTCACTACAGGAAAAGTTCGTGGACTGTAACTGCCCAAACTTGCTGCTAGGGGCTGGAACCGCTCTCAAGTCCCCGGAACCGGCAAGAGCCGGTAACTGTTCGATCGTTTCTGGGGTGATGCCTTGCTCCATCAGGACTCGGACTTGATCGACTTGTCCCGTCGCGAGCTGGGTGGCCTGCTCGGCGCGTTGGTTTTGGATGCGGGTGGCGACGGAGAGGAACATCGGTGGCGTGATCAAGACTGTGACAGCAGACGCGATCAGGATCGCGACGAGTCCTTCAACCAAGGTCATACCCCGTAGGGATCGCGCAGGATGCGATCGGGTACGCCGAAGCTTGAGATAGTAGTTCAGGAGTGAGGGCTTCACAGGACTTTCGGAAACATCCGATGGGAAGGAAATGAGCTAGATCAAGGTATGGGGGGAGTCAGATGCCAGACGCGATCGCCTGTGATGAGCGGTTATGGGCAATCCAGGGAGAGCGATGCCGTAGCATCGATCGGTGTCCCATCGAACGATGCACAGCGTAGGTTTGCGATGTAGGGATCGTTCGCAGGTAGCTCACGATAGAACTCTGCCCGTGTATTACCGACGGTCGTTAAACGCGAGGAAACCGGCCCCGGTCGAGTGAGTTGCAACGCAACGTCATAACCCCAGTTCCGAGTCGGTGGTTGATAGAACGGTAACAGCTCGGCCTCAGTGGGAGCCTCGCCCGCTTCCCAGGAATCTTGCTCAAACGATGAAGTCGCTTGGTTGCTAAATTTCAAATTCAGGAACGAACCCGACATCGAAAGTGTTTTACCGACACGAAACTCGAGGAAACGCGGGAAGTTATGCAAACCACCGTAGCTTTGGAACTGTCGCGACGGAGTTAAGCCAGCAATAATGACGGCATTTTGGGTCTGTTTATCGGTTGCTGGTGTGATTACGCTTTGTTTGTAGGCCAGAACATTACGATCGTCTGCGGTTAGGTAAGTGCTGTCGTATTCCCCAACCCCCACTCCAAGGAACATGGGCTGACCATTGGGTGAGATTTGAATCGGCGAGGCGACATCGGCGGGATTCTCCCGTTTCCACACAGAATTGGAGATCGCGACTCCTTCAGAGCTGGTCGCACTCGGCAAAGCTTGGTTGAGAAACGAGGTAGTATTCACCCCCGAATTGGTACAGCCATAGACTTGGCGCACAGAACCGCTAGAACTGCGTTTCAGCCCTTGGAGGCCGGTTTGCAAATTCCCACTCGGTAATCGGATGAACCCATCTTCAATGCTGCCGTCGCAGAAGTTGTCGGATAGAACCGTGTAGGCATCAACGAGAAATTCGCTATAGCGCCAGCTATCTTCCTCGGGAGTGGCAAAGCGATCGTCTTTTCCTTTGCGACCATAAAAGATCTCTGCTGCATCTTCCGGTTTACTATTACTGTTGTTCCATACGTCATTATCGGCTAGGGTCTGATTAAACTCCTCGATCGGGTCGTCACAACTGTCATCACCGAGTTCCTTGTGACAGTTAAAGTCACCCTGAACGTAGGTGGGATTGTCCGAAATGAAAGTCAAACCATAGTTCGCAAAGCCACCCTGATTCGGGCGCGAAAGGTCGATGCCGTCGATGATGCGAAAACCGTGGGTGCGTCGCGCTGGGTCGGGGATAAAGTTAACGGCCTTGGCGCTGATGCCATTGTCCGGATCGACAGCGGGATCTTCGGGCGTCAAGGCATCTTGGTCAGAACAACCACCGTCTGAAAACTTCGTGCAGGTTCCGCCCGCAGGGCGAGCGACGCCATCTTCTCGCATCGCATCTTCACGGAAGGCAAACACAATTCCGCCATCCTTCGCGACATCAATATCATTATTGCCGCCCGTTAGCCAGGTGTTGCCCTCGATCGTGCTGTTCGTTAAGGACTCGTCTGTGTTGTCGGACAACATGCCCACGTCAATGTTTAAGGCACGGGTCACGAGCTGTTCACGACCATCAAAGAAGGCCGTGTCCTTGAAGGCAACTCGATAATAGGCGTCTGTTTCCGCTGCCGTTTCTGCCATATCGGCATAGATCAGGCTGTATTTGCTGCAATTTGGATTGGGCTTATCGTCGGTTGCATCATTGGTACAGCCTTCCCCTGGATCGGAGTCGCGTTCAATGTAGGGCAACGTCCAGGAGGCGATCGGCTGTGGTTTTAGCGCAATCTGCTCTAGCGTTGCGAGATCAACGGCTTCATAGCTCGCCGTGTTAACGCTACTGACGTAGCTTTCTGGATCACTGGCCTCCTGGTTGTAGTTTTGATCGCTCGTGTACGACAGTGGCTCACCATCGAGAACTTCATTTTTTCGAGCGTTTAAGGTTGTTTTCGGGGTTCGTAAGTTGTAGCCATCTTCACCCGGATCGAGGCGTCCGTTTTTATTGAGGTCTTCAGTCAGGGCAAAGAGCGGTTGCTCATCGAGATTGCTAACGGTTCCATCGCCGTTTAGGTCAACACTAGAGGTGCGATATTCATGCTCGTATTTCGGGAAGAGATAATAGAGTGCTGGATATTTGGCTTCCGTAGAACACAGGCTACTGGCGAGGCGAATAAACCGCGCTTCCTCTTCGGCGTTTGTGGGCTTACCGAAACCGAAGTAGTTATTACCGGTTTGTTTGTCGGTCGGAGCGCCCGGTGCATTGGGATCGCTAAAGTCACAGCCCACGTGCAGGATGACACCAGGGTAGTAGGTGGCGCCACGGTGACGGAAAATATCGAATTTGCCGTTGCCGTTGATGTCCTCGTTGAAATCCGAAACGTCTGTATCCTCTGTGCCGTTTCCGTTCAAATCCCAGAAGGTTTTGTTGTCATACAACTCTGCGGGGAGCGGGGGGTCAAGATCGGCTTCGTTGAGCGTGCTGTTAAAGTTACCGTCACCATTAAGATCCTCGCTGCGCGGTGTGAAACCGTAACGCGGGAAAGGAGCCTTGGTTGCGGGCGAGTTTACTTCGTAGTTATCGCTATTGCCACCGTCTTCCGGCTTGGTGAATTCATCGAGTCGGTTGTTACCGTTCCAGTCTTCGTTAATGTCATGGGTTTGACCATCGACACCCGTGATGGTAATCACACCGAGTTGACCGTCACCATTTAAATCTTCGGAAAAGAATAGATCCTGGATACCATCGCGATCGAAGTCTTCACCAAAGTCGATCTCGCCGTCATTATTCCCTGCCCAGTCTTCGACCTGGAGATTTGATCCCGTCACCTCCACTTCGCCGAGTGGATCGAGATCGCCGCTGCCGTCGTAATTTCCTTCTTCTAAAACCTCAACATCTCCAGCTCCGGCAGTGTCACTGTCAAATTTCAGGTTGCCGTTATAGTCTTCATCGAGCAAATATTTGACGTAGTACTGATATTGACCGATCAGGGTTTGCTCGGTGATGTCGATGGTGTTGTCGGCGACGGTCTGATCGTTTGTGGTTTTGTCAAAGCCGAAACGGGACGATCGGAAACCAAAGTGGCGATCGCGATCAACCTGCTCTTTTTCCATCACAAACCGGGCAAACTGAACGATTGTCTTGCGTTCAGTTTTTTCCGTAGCGCTAATTGGAGTTTCAT
>JAAUPN010000294.1 GCA_012033105.1 Coleofasciculaceae cyanobacterium RL_1_1 | reverse complement strand
AATGAGGGCATTGGAGCTTAGGTTTTGCCCGATCGCCTGTCCGAGGTAGCGGCCGATCGCATTCCAAGCGCCAACGGCCACCATTGCTAGCACTAGCCACAGTACGAGCTTACCGATCGATTCGGTGAGTCGATCGATCACGCGGGAGAGTCTGAGTAACGATTCCACGATGAATGTATCTCAAAAAAAAGGTCGTGGGTGCTTCAATGAAGAGCAATTGAAGCGAACAGTATTGTACCCCTGCGCTCGAAGTGATTTGGAATGAGACATCGAGTCAGAACTGACGCAAACCCTTGAAATCATTCGATATCCACCTGAGCGTGATGGAATAAAGACATCCCAGTTGTAGCGAGCAACCTTACGATTTACGTTAAACAGGATTAGGGAACCGAAACGATATCTGATTGATTTCAAGCCAAATATGATTGCTCTTGAGCCATCTATAGTCACCCGCAATTAGGTTAGGACATGCCGCACTATTCGCTTCGCGAAGGCTGCGCCAACGACTCCGCTCAGTGCTCAGAATACTGCTTTTAACTTGTCCTAACCTGACCGATGATGACGATAAAACAACCGTTACAATCAATGCTTGTCTGGCTCTTGTAGTTCTTGTTGACACACTCAGAGAGTCTTTCATCCACAAAAGACGAATCCCTACCATTTCTCAAAATGGTAGGGATTAATACAAGTAAAATTGTGACTAGATAGTTAGTAAACACGCATTATGCCGCCCGCTGTATGATGGTTTGCTGACGCTTTGAAATCTGCCGATTCAGCACACTGCGCTCAAACGCCTGACGATCGGAAAAAATGGTAAACACCTGTTCCATCGAGGTTAGTTTAAACATTGCGCTAGCTTGCTCACAAAGCGAACAAAGATAAAGTTGTTTACCTGAATCATTCACGTGCTTTAGAGCTCCGACCAATGCTCCTAGCCCGATGCTATCAATGAATTTGACCTGTTCAAAGTCAATCAAAATCACATCTGGATTTTGTGCAAGGCATTGAACAACCTGGCGCTGAATTCGCGGGCCTGCAATCCCGTCAAATAGTTCTTGAGGTTGAAAGACAAAAGCATTAAGAGTCATGGTGAAGAAAGCTGCGAGGATTTCTAGATTATAAAGAAAATTTAATGAACAAATTCTAACAGTTTTTGTTGTCTTCTGAAAAAAAGCCATCTAGAACTGAAGTGCTCTGGTTCACTGCATTTCAGTTTTTAGGTTTAGCCTTATATTCTTCAATACATCAAGGTTTTAGCTTGTTATGATTCCCAGAAGCCGATCATTTTTTACAACCTGTGTAACAGGCTACACTTGCGGGTCTACGTGAGTGAATTATGTTCTTTAAGACATTTACGATTGTTCGTATAGCCTCACCTGACACATCGGTTTATAGTTGTAAAACGCTAAATTTCTTTGTTTGTGAACAGGTGGCGAATTGACTGAAATAGTATCGCTGAAAATAGATTTGATCGGGTCTGATTGCAGGGCGGGTTTACCTCACTTCGTCGAGGGGGCGTACTATGATAGCGTTGAGTTACGAGAGAGAGACCAAAAATTAAGGCGTGTGCTGGTGTGTGGCACAAAGATGATTTGTTTGTTCGGGAAGCTGTAAGCCGTCGTGAGATCGGGCAGGGTTTGCTCGATGTTCTAGCGGCTGTGGCCGATCTCGACTCAGATTTCTGTAGATTTTTTTGGGAGGATTTGCTTTTGACTGTTCGCGCGTTGGGCGTTGATTCACGATCGCCGGATCTCTATTTTGCGCTCGATTTCGTACTCGATGTCCGCAATGCCATCCCGAAGAGTGGGTCTTTCTGGCCGAGTATTGTGATTAGCTGTAGTGGACTGCTTATTCTTGGTGTTGTGATTTGGGTTGTACCGGCTCAACTGGCTCGTCTGCTGGATCGGATGAATCCATCTCCTCTGTCGCTCGCTGTTGGATCGCTGATTCGCGATCGCGAGCAAGCTGTCAGTGCAGCGATCGGGCTGACGATCGCGGATCTCGGGCTGCGCTGGTATGAGTTTGCTTCCGGTCTATCCTGGTGGCTCGGCATGATCGAGTTTTGTTTGGCACTGACGCTATCGGTGTTGCTGGGCTGGCTGCTGATGCAGGCGTTTGCGCGTTGGTTTGAAACGGTGTTGATCGGTGTCGCCACGGAGCCGAACCCTACAACGAATGGTGAATTGCTGGTGGTGGCGAAGCTACTGGGTAATGCGGCGATCGTCGCCATTATTGCGCTGTTATTTGCGGAGACCCACGAGCTAAATGCGATCGGGTTACTCACGAGTTTGGGAATTGGGGGGCTGGCGGTTGCTTTTGCCGCGCAGAAAACCCTAGAGCAGATTGTGGGGGGGGTCGTGCTGTATCTGGATAGGCCTTTCATTGTTGATGATTATATTTCCTTACCCGATAAAACCTTTGGTCGTGTGGAGTCGATCGGGTTGCGATCGACGAAAATCCGCGTATCGGGAAAAGGGACGGTCATGGTCGTCCCCAATAACGTCTTAACGGGCGAACAACTGGAAAATTACAGCGATGCCAAGAAGCTCATGGCAACGATGTATATCGATTTATTTTCCCCAATCCCGGAAACGGAGCGTGCATTAATTGAGCGGGTGATTGTGAACGCGACGAGCGATATTTTCGGGATTGATCCGCGTAGTATCAGCATCTCTTTTGTCGAGCAGATCGCGGAGACCATACCGCTTCAGGTTCAGGTCACGCTCTTTATTTTGGGGTCGGGTGAAATGTCGATGGATTTGCGTCGTCAGTTGCTCGAAATCGCCCGTCAAAACATTAGCCAGACGCTCCTCGATTACGGTATCGACTTCGCGATCTCAGAGGTTCCGACCTATGTTGATGCGCCGATCTCGCTGTAGCTGTCGTTAATGTTGTTCCTTGACACGTACTTTGCCCAAACTGCCAGATCCTGCCATATCAATAACACTCTGCGTTGACGCTGTTTCTTAACACCTACTTCTCCACATCCAACGTCGCGGATTTCGCATTGGGATTCCCGTTAGAATTCTCCCTCAGAACTTTATGTCAATCACCAACGTCCTCACAGAGACCCTGCCAGACTCGCTCAAAAACTTAACCGTGATCCGCTGGCTGGTGTTTTCGGGTGTGATAATGTTGGCATTACTCGTCGGGCATTTAGCGCCGGGTCTACTGCGCGTCGTGTTTCGTCGGATTGATCCGAATCGTGGCGACCAGATGTATGCCAAGGTTGTTATGCCGATCGAGTCAGCGATTCGGACGGCTGTGACGTTCATCCTGGTGTCCTGGATTTGGATTTGGCTCAAGCGTTATGAGGAGCTGTACGAATTTTCGCGGCCACTGCTGGATCTCGGCGTTACCCTTTCCTGTGCGTGGCTGATCTCACGCTTGATTCACCAATTGCTTCAGTTCTACGGCCTGTCGCTGATTAAGCGGTTGAGGTTGGCGGATGAGGTGCTGTTAGCGGTCGAGATGGCGGCCAATATTACGATCGGGATTCTCGCGGCGTTAACGTTTGCGCAAATGCGCGGGCTGAATCTGATTACGGCGATCGCAGGTCTCGGCCTCATTGGTGGGGGGATTACTTTGGCGGCTCAACGGATTGTCGAACAGTTGTTGAGTGCGGTCGTGCTGTACCTCGATCGCCCGTTTGTGCCGGGCGACTATATCCGGATGACGAACGGCGAGCTGGGCAAAGTTGAGGCGATCGGGTTTCGATCGACTCGAATTCGTGCCTTGGCTAAAAACACACTATTTGTGTACCCCAACTCGATCCTGGTCACGACAGAAGTTGAGAATGTTTCGCGCGGTAAAAAAGTGGTGGTGATGTTGCAGCTCAATTTCGAGAAAATTCTCCAACCTCACGAACGCGCTCTGGTGGTACGTGAGGCGAAAATAGTACGGCGAGTCTGCTGGGTATCGATGCTGCGAATACTAACGTTGCGATCGAGGATAAGTCTGATGGCAAGACTCAGGCGCGACTGGTCTTTTTTATTCTCGGATCGCACGAAAATTCCCTCGATTTTCGCAAGCGCTTGTTGAGCGTTGCCAACGATCGCATCGCGACTGTCCTCGCGCGTCACGATTTAGCCTTTACAACGGACGAACCGACGATTTATATCGATGCACCGATGACGATTTAGATAGTTAGATCATGATTGCGTTGAGGATTGTATCGATCGCAGGGCTATTTCATTCTAAAGAGGCGCTGTAATGTCTCCAGGCCATACTTGCAGTATCGCTCCGCCTGCGCCATGTTTTGAAAGCCATCCGAACGATACAGATTCAGGGCAAA
>JAAUPN010000293.1 GCA_012033105.1 Coleofasciculaceae cyanobacterium RL_1_1 | reverse complement strand
TCCAGTCGTACAATGCCGGGATGAGTGGGTGTAAATCGTCTCTGGGTAATCGTTTTGGAGGGCTAAGACCGATTCAAAGGTGCGCTGGGCGGCGTCGTAGGTTTCGGCGATCGGCCAGAGCCACGCCATGTCTAGGTGAGCGTGGGTGAGGAGATTAATTGTGAGACCGTCACGGGGGAAAATCGCGAGCAAGGCGATTGTGTAGATCGGCGAGGTGCTGATCGATCGCGGCACTGAAGGCTTGGGGATGACGTGAATTGCGTGGGTGTGTAGCCTGACCGGTTTGAGAAGTAGCCGAATCGTCGTCGAGGGTCTGAAGGAGTGAGTTGAGTGGATCGAGTAAGGTCGCGAGCAGGTGGAGTTGATCGCTAATTTGGAGGGCAGGTCAGTCGTGTTGGGGATATGATCCTTGGGGGTGATCGGTGGTGTCATCTCCGGCTGCGGATAAAGCCGCGCGGCCACCACCGCGATTTCATCCGCAACAAACGCCGGATCAAGGCATCCCGGTGCGTAGGAGCTTTCATACTGCAACACCGATATCACCAATGCCCCCGCATCATGCCCCGGACTCACCAAGCGAATAGCCAGATTGATCGTCTCCCCCGGTGTGGCGATCGGCATTAACACCACCCGCCCAAAACAGTCATATAAATCTCCCCCTAACACCAAATCCCCATTCACAAACACCTGGGCATCTTCCGCCCACCAGCGCAGCGACAGCCGCAGGGTTTTGCCTGCGATCGCGTAGCCGTGAAGCGTTGCGGGAATCATGAGTTGAGCGGTAAACCAAGCGGTCACCCGTCCACGCGGCCACAGGGCATAGCGGCGATCGTCGAGTTCAACGCGGGGCGCGGTGGCGGTTTCGCGCTGGAGTGGTGGGGTGGTGGCCTCATTCAAGGTGATACCCCAGCGATCGATCAGATCCTGGGTGCTGAGTCGGCGGAGGCGATCGCAGCACTGCTCGATGGTTTGTCGGGAAGAAGAAAACGTCATGATGGGAAGGAACCGCCTTCGGTGAAGTCCAGGCCAGGTTCATTGTGGCGAAATGTGTGGTTCAGTGTAGCTCCAGAGGGCGAAGGGTCGCTCTAACGTTGCCCCAACAAGCTCCGATGCTACAGATGGCTAATTCGATGAGTTCTTGTCTGTCGGTGGCGGAAGCGATCGCTCACCCATCCCGAACTGGATGCGTTTAAAACTCAGTTCAAGCTCTCCCAAACCATCCGCCAGCCGATCCGAGTTCGTTTCTGTTGATCGAGCATCGTTATTGAGCGCTTCCATCGCCTCCATGACCTGTTGCAGCGGCCACAGTAGCTCATAGGCACTAAAGGCCATGCGATGGGATGTGTCATTGACTTCCTCGATCGCCTGCTGAATTTGCTGGAACGTCTCCGTTGTACTCTGAACAATCCGAGTCCCTGCTTCCGCCCGCTCTAAACCCGCCTGAGTCACCGACACGGTTTCCTCGATCGCCTGTTCAATATCATCTGACATCGCCCCAATGCGCCGTGCCGCCTGTTGACTCTGCACCGATAGCTCACGAATCTCCTTCGCAATCACCTGAAACCCCGCACCGGATCGACTGGCGCGTACTGCTTCAATGGCTGCGTTTAAGGCCAGGGTATTGGTACGCATCGCCAGCTCTTCAACCAGTAAGGCAATCTGACCCACCTCAGTCGCGCGAGTTCGCAACTGCCAGATGTGCTTTGAAATGGCCGTGGTCTGGGTTTCGATGCCGACGATCGCCGCTTGGGTCTGAGTCACCAGCTCAACCCCCGAACCGGTTAGATCTGTGATTTCCTTGGATCGACTGGCGGCGATACTCGCTTGCTCTGAAGATGCTTGCGACGTTCCGTTTAACTTGTCGAGCATCTGGGTGATTTCCGCCACCGAAATCGCCTGATCGCTCACCACACGACGTTGCTGCTGGATCGACTCACCCACCAAGTCAATCCGATGACGACTCGTCGTGACCTCCTGCTGCAAACTACCAAGCCAGCGTTCGAGCAAGGTATAGGCGATCGCGGTTGCGATCAAACTGAGCAAAGCGAGCGTAATCGTAGTGCGATCATAATTGGAATTGCGGTTGGCGATCGCCTGGAGCTGTTGAGATCTCTGGGTGGAGATGAGCGCAATAATGGCATCGAGCTGGGGTTGGAAGGATGCGAGTGCGGTCGCGTCGCTGGGTGGCCGCTCCTGAAGTTCACCATAAAGCTGAGACCAGAGGGTGAGGATCTCGCTCAACTCAGCGGTGTCCGAATCGGCTTGTGTTGGGTTTAATGCAGCCCGTAAATCTTGATCAAGGGCGTCAATCCTGGCGATGACAGCCGAATGGTTAGACCAGTCATTGGGATTCAGAACGGTTTGGAGACGTTGTTCGAGTTCGATCGAAGTCTCGATCGCCGTCACGGGCAAGGCCGACTCGCGTGACTTCAGCACGAGCACGATCGTGTCGCAACTTACCATGACCGCAGCTAAGGCAAGCATACGGCGAATCCAGGTCACTCGTTTCAACGTGTCTCCTCTGAATCTAGTCATCACTTACCAACAAGTATAAGTGCGACGTTCAGAGATTTTTGCTGCCATAGACGGCTAAATTACATCGAGCCAGAGCCAACCGAGATTCAACCCAGAACAAGCCGATCACTAAACGAAAACCCTCTCCCTCAACTCACCGCACGTAACTGAGAACACCCGACGCTCTCTAACACAAAGTCAACCGCTTCACTGAGGTTATTGAGGATCAAATCGGGTTTATATTTTTGGAGTTGTTGCCGATCGCGAATACCGGAAAGAACGCCGATCGACGGGATCTGACCCGTTTGAGCCGCAATAATATCCGCCTCCGTGTCGCCGACCATCCAGGTCTTTTCCGCCGGTGGTAGCTCCTGCAACGCTCGCTGCATCAAAATCGGCTTGTCCTTCGTGTCACCAATTTTGACGTGATCATTGCTCAGGCAGTAGCGGCGATCCGCCGCGAAAAAGTGACCCAGATCGCAGCGATCGAGCGCCTCATTCAGCTCCCGTGTCCGGCGCATCGTCATCACCACCAGATCAAACCCAGCATCACGCACCCGCTCCAGCGCCTCGATCGCGCCCGGAATCGTTTGGTCATGGTGCAAAAAAGGTTGAGCATGAACCGTCATACCGCGCATCTTGGCAAACGCACGCGCTTGAGGCTCATCTAGTCCGGTTTTCATCCCGATTTGCCATTCCGGCACACGCGCCCGTTTACACGCCCAAAACTCGTCGTAGGATAACCGTTGCAGAAACTGACCAGGACGCACAACCTGATCGAGACAGCGATGATAGACGGTGTAATAGCGCACCGAGACATCGGCGATCGGGCCATCGAAATCAGTAATCAGTCGAAACATAACGTTCGGGGATACCACCGGTAGCGAGGCGATCAAGGTTGTGGCCACAGCGCTTGAATTGAGTCCGAAGTCTCGCATCCGGGCTAGCTGACACTTTGTTACGTTTTATCACAGATCGAACCGGCAGTGTTTGCGATCAAAATCTCCCGTCAAGGTCAACGGTAGTTTTGCGCTTGGGTTTCAAAGAGCTGCGCGTAAACGCCATCCAACGCGATGAGGGCATCGTGGGGACCTGACTCCACAATGCGACCCTGCTCAAGAACATAGATACAATCGGCCATTTTAACGGTGGAAAGACGGTGGGTCACTAGCACCGCTGCCTGATCTTCGAGCAGCTCGCGAAACTTACGGAAAACCTCGTATTCTGCCTTCGGATCAAGCGCACTGGTCGGCTCATCCAACACAATGAGCTGTGAATTTCTCAAGAATGCACGAGCGATCGACACCTTCTGCCATTGACCAATACTCAGCTCTTCTCCACCTTCAAACCGTTTACCCAACATGTTGTCGTACTGTTCCGGCAACGTCCGAATCACCTCATCGGCTCCCGCCCGCCGAGCAGCATGTTCGATCGCGATGTCATCGGGCGATCGGGTCACATTCCCCAACCAAATATTTTCCCGTGCCGTCATGTGGTACTTCGAGTAGTCCTGAAAAATGACGCTAATCTCCGATCGCAGATCGCGCACGGAAAGATCCCGCAAATCCACTCCATCGAGCGTGATCTGACCCGCATCCGGATCGTATAACCGGCAAAGCAACTTGGTCAGCGTCGTCTTACCCGAGCCATTTTCGCCCACCAGGGCAATCACCTCACCGGGCTGAATTTTGAGCGACACATCCGTAATTGCCTGACGAGTGCTGCCGGGATAGGCAAAATTCACATGCTTAAATTCGATCCCCACTTGTATCGGACGCGGAACCAACTTCGGATCAGGCGGATCGACAATCTTTGGCT
>JAAUPN010000112.1 GCA_012033105.1 Coleofasciculaceae cyanobacterium RL_1_1 | reverse complement strand
CGACCCAATAAAAAAGCTAGGGGCTGAAACCCTTGCCGGGTAAGTGCTAGAACTTTAATTGATGACAGCCCCTAGCAGCCCAGATGATCTACTCCTGCCACTCCTGGCGACCGGCCACAGGATGCCGCCTTTCATTTAAGCCAAAACTTCCGTTCAACCTACAACCCAGTCATCATGCCGCGTCCCGCCTCCCATCTTACTCCCCGCTCTACCCCGGCTCCGATCCCCATTTCTCCTGGCAATTGGCCGATCGCCAATCTCCCCGGCATTGCACCGGAGATGGCGGCCACCCTCGTACAACTCGGCATCCATAGCACCCATGATTTCCTCGATCGCTGCCCCGACGATCGCGCGATCCTCGCTCTCGCCAACGATCTCCACCTCGCGAAGCATCATGTCCGTAAATGGGTCGCCCTGTCTGACTTGGCTCGTGTTCCCGGTGTGGGCTGCACTTACGCCGGAACCCTACTTCATGCGGGGATCGCTTCGGTGGCGCAACTGGCCGCTACTCCGATTCATCGGCTCCATCCCCAGCTTGTGCGTTTGTGGGTCGCCACTACCCAGCGGCGCGATCTTTGCCCTGATCGAGCGATCGTTTCAGATTGGTTAATAGCAGCGCGATCGTTGAGTCGTCGTTAATCCGCTGGTTGATCGACTGTGGACGGTAACTGGAGCGCGATGATAATCCTCCGCGTCAAGGAAAAGTTGCGCTAAAATCCTTAACCGGAGACACTTACGCGTGTATCTACGGATACTGTATACGTGGTGGATTGCATCCCAGCATCCTGCTGAGATCAAGGATCATCCTGCACTGACATGGTCGCCGCCTTCAAAACTTTCGATCGATCCGCATGGCCACCCTCGACGATACTCGCCCATTCATTCCGGTTAATCTTGCGATTTTGACCGTTTCCGATACGCGCACCCTGGAAACAGATCGATCAGGTCAAATTCTCGTTGATTTGGCGACATCGGCGGGACATCATGTCATTGCTCGATCGATCGTCACGGACGATCGCGCCCAAATCGTAGCTCGCTTGGAGCGCTGGGTTGCCGATTCAGAAGTCGATGTCGTGATTGCGACAGGAGGCACGGGGATCACGGGTCGAGATGTCACCCCAGAAGCTTTTCATTCGGTGTATGACAAGGAAATCCCTGGGTTTGGGGAGCTATTTCGCTGGTTGAGTTACAGCAAAATTGGGACATCCACGATCCAATCGCGGGCGACTGCCGGACTCGCGGGGGGAACCTACCTATTTGCGCTACCGGGTTCGACCGGAGCTTGCAAAGACGCTTGGAATGACATTTTGCAATGGCAGTTGGATAACCGCTATCAACCCTGTAATTTTGTGTCGTTGATGCCGCGACTGCGTGAACGCTAGCGGCGATCGTTCACGACGCAAGGCTTACAAAAAATCACCGGGCGGTACATCCTTTTTAGGATCTGGTTTGCGTTTGATTTTTACCTTCGGTTTCTTGCCATTTTTAAGACCCATCCAGGCCAGATTGAGGTAGCAACCGGCTAGCATCCAACTGGTTAGACCCAGACGTAAAATAGATTTCCAGACACCGAACTTCGCCTGTTCACGGGCTTCGGTTGCGCGTTTTGCACTGACTCTCGGATGGCGACCTGCGCCGCTTCAAGCTGACGATCGAGCGCATCCGGATCGCTTTTGATTTTATCTAGCACGTCCATTTGTGCATCGCTTAACGGTTCATCACCAACGAGATCTTCGATTGTGGCGTCACCGTCGAGGAGTGCGGTATAAAGCTCGCGCTGGCGATCGAGCTGGAATTTTACCTGGTCATTTTGCTGGGCGAGGCGCTCCTCAAGGGTTTGTATGGAGGCTTGGTTATTGACGATCGTGGCAAGGCTATGAACGGGAGCCATGATCACAAAGAGGATGCCGAACAGTAACGACAGACGATAGGCGAGGGTTTCGGTTTTTGCAATCCATGTATGTTCTTGGTCGGTTGTCCCGCTCAACAGCTCGATCGCGATGCCCGCAAAAAGATACCCAGACCGAGCAGAGGAATAATGCCCTGTTCGATCAGTTGTGTGGGTTACGTTAAACCACAACCGGAGTCCGTTAGTTTCGGTGGTACGAATAACATCACATAATTCAGCACCGTGATCGCGATCAGGCTCAGTCCGGCGAGTTTTAGGATGGCGGCAGATCGACCAAATAGTTTGTTAGCACTGGGTTTAGGTGGCTTTTTAGCACGCGATACGGTCATGGTTCAAACAAAAGTAGGGGATTGATCGGCTTGCTCTGCCCTACGATAGCGGTTGGGGTTCAGTTGGGACAAAGTTCGGGCTGGATTGAGATGGATGAACTGCCCCATGAGTGTATGGATCATTGCAGGGATAATTTCATGGCTGAATCGCGATCCAGCATGAAATAATTGGCGGTGCGATTTGTTCCGGTCGGCTTGTTCCGGTCGCAGTCTCGGAGATAATCGCGGTGAATGCTGCTGTGTTTGAGGGCGAGGGAATGGGTCGGGTGATGGATGGCGATCGATTGTGGATTGAACAGTTGAAGTTTGACGATCGGGGGTTAATTCCGGCGATCGCCCAGGATGCGGGCGATGGAACGGTTTTGATGATGGCGTGGATGAATCGAGCCTCGATCGAGCGTACCCTTGCAACCGGTGAAGCTCACTATTGGAGCCGATCGCGCCAGGAGCTTTGGCATAAAGGCGCAACTTCGGGGCATATTCAGCGGGTCAAAGGTTTGGCCTATGACTGCGATGGCGATACGATTTTGATGCAGATTGAACAGGTGGGAGATGTGGCCTGTCATACCGGAGCGCGGAGCTGTTTTTTTACCTCCGTTCCTGTGTCGGTCTTTGATGGACTCGGCTAAGTTCGCGCCGCCCACAGCTCACCAGCACGATCGAGGCGGGATGATACATCAATGATTCATCGCCGATCGCGGCGCTCCCATCTCGTCCACACTCTCGATCAATCCCTTCCTCCCTCCTGTTCTACATACCCCTTCATTCCCGTTTGAGAGGTTCCCCCTTGAAACCCGTTCTGATTAGCTTGACGCTCGTTTTAATTTTTAGCGTTGTCCTTATCGTCGCTCAGATTTCTAACTCCGCTTCCGTTGCGATCGCCGCTGAACAGACGACGATCGCACAAACGGCTAGCACATCATCCGAAACCGAATCCACTGACATCGAAGCAACCGAGGCTAGCGACATGACGGACACGAACGACACCCGCGCTGAAACGACCGAAGCCCCGAACTCCGACAACAGTGACGTGATCACCACCGAATCGGGTCTCCAATATCGCAAACTCGTTGAAGGAACCGGCGCACAGCCCCAGCGTGGCAATACTGTCCTGGTTCACTACACCGGTACACTCGAAGACGGTACAAAATTTGATAGTTCGCGCGATCGCGATCGTCCGTTTTCCTTCAAAGTCGGCGTCGGCCAGGTGATTCGCGGTTGGGATGAAGCCCTGAGCCTGATGCATGTGGGCGATCGTTGGGAAGTGACGATTCCACCAGACCTGGGTTACGGTCAACGCGGCGCAGGCGGCGTCATTCCTCCCGATGCCACGCTCATTTTTGATGTAGAGCTGCTACGTATCGGCAGTTAATCGACCTGAATCCATCAGACTTAATTGATCGAGTCTTGTTCGTCAGTTTGAGTAACGGAAAAACGTAGATGTGTCGTAAGGATACATCTACGTTTTTTGTATTTTTTGTATTTTATCGTCGGTCATGTATCGTCAATTCAATTACTTTCAGAACATCCTGAGAGCGTTGAGCGGAGTCGAAACGCGGTTTGCAAGCCAGTGGAGCAGAGTCAATAGGTCTTGTTTTTGATTGAATTAACGATAAAGCCTCGTGCTTGAAATCTCATGCTTGAAACCTTTTAGCAAGATAACGACTGCATTAGAGCACCACTTCCTGCAAAATCGAAATAATACTAACGATCGAACCACTACGCGCCATCACCGGACGATTAAACCAGTCACAGACCACGGTGCAACCAGCTTTCGTCACCGCCTCATGGGTACTGTGATATCCTCCCGTCAGATCCAGCAAGTTTTGCCACGTATTGAGCATCGACTTGGCTTCTCGATCGGGCAAAATCACCCGAAACAAATCCTGCCCCAACACCTCCGTCGAGGTATAGCCAAATAATTTTTCTGCCGCTGGATTCCACGCCGAGATGCTGCGATCGAGCTGCCATTCAATCACAACGATCGGCGAATGTTGAACAATGGCACTCAATCGTTGACGTGCAGCGAGAGCGTCTTGCTCTTGCTGCATCATCTCCTGCGTGGTGTCATTCAGCTTGCTCGACAAGGTTTGATTCAGCGCTTCGAGTTCTGCATGATTGTGCGTTAGCGTGCTGACCTGTTGCTGCCAGTGGCTGACCCATTGGTGAAGATAGCGATCAAGGTTGCGAAACTCCAAAATGGCACTGGTCGCCCCGAAGTCGAAGGGTGTCGCTCTTGGCATCATTGGTCTAGATGCCAGGACGTTGGAGGATGCATTGAGTGATGTATGGGGTGATGCGATCGTGACACGAGAGCCATCGAGATCATCGTCATGCTTGATATTTGTCGTTTTGGAAAACGTCGCAAATTGGTCATCCGCTCGGTCATCGTTCATCTCGAACAACGAATTCACGCTTCGAGAATTAATGTCGGCGGTCTCCCCTCCGTCTGATTTATTTGATTTAGGGGTGAATGGCTCAGATGCGAATGGTTCAGGGGCGATGCGGGTCGCCCAACGATGGGATTGAACGTCGGCCAATGCCTGATTTAGATGTACGATCGGTCGGCTAATGATGGAAGCTGCGGCATTCGCAAGCAGCACAATGACGCCCGTGATCGCGAGCAGGCGCAAGAGTTTTTGACCGTAAAGCTTTTCGAGTGCGGTAATTTGGGGCTCTGCTGACGCTGTAATGGTCAGGCTCCAGGGTGAACTGCCGCTGGGAGGAACCCGCCATTGATAGACGGACTGACGAAAACGTCTCATGCTAGGCATCTGGCCTACGGGAAAGTACTGCTCAAGGCGATCGCGAATGTAGTGAACGGTGCTAAATTCCAGCGGGGGAGGGGAAAACGAGCCGCTAACATGCTTAACCCGAAAGTCGGGATTGCTCGCTTCAAGGGTGATCGCCAAGTCAAGGGGATATTGCTGAGTGCGGATGAGATCCGCCAGCAGTTGCGTGTTGTTCCCATCCCATTGCTGCCAAACTTGTACTTGATTGAGCGTATTCTCTGCCACCAGTTTGAGCTGTTGGTACACCACATCTTCAGCTTGTTTTCGCGCTAAGGTGCTATCGACCGATGTACAGAAGAGCAGGGCAAAAAGGTACACCCAAGGGTGAGTTCAACCAAGAGGTTGCGTAAAGGTCGAGGGGGGACGCGATTGAGTCGAGTGATCCAGCGTTGAATCACAGGTATCAGCAAGATTGCACTGACTAAAAACGCGCAGAAGATGCTGTTGCTGGCCTGCTTGAGGGCGATCGTCCAGGCGGCGAAACCGGGCAGTTCCATGCGCCCGTGATAGCAGTAATACACGAGAGGAATCCCGATCGTGAACCAGTAGCCCACTTCGCTAGAGGCGAGACTCCAGTGTTTACGCTGAAAGAGAAAACCCACGACGATCGCCTCGCAGGTGAAAATCAAAATCGCGTAGGGATGCCCCCACAACACATAGGTATAAAGACTGGCGATCGCGCCCACAAGGATACCCGGACACCAGCCCAGGATTGAGATCGTGAGCAAAACTGCGACACCACCAAACAAAAAGTCAACGCCAAAAAATAGCTCAATGTGAATATAGTTACCAAACAAACCCAGTAGACTCAGCAAAACCAGGGCAACGAATGTACTGAAGTTGAAATTAAGGCGTGGCCGTAGTGGTATTCCGGGTTTCATGAACTCTTAATTTGTCAATCTTTTCTTAACTGTCGGATGCTCGATTCTCTGCTGTCTTGATATACGCCAACTGAAAGTTGAAAATTCTCTGTGAAATGTAGCCTAAACTTTAAGTTATTAATAAAAATGGATAATTAATGTTGCGATTTAATCTATTCAGAGGAATGGAGATGCTCTCAATCTAAACAGGTAATCTGTCATTTTTCCCGGAAATAAGGACAGTATATTACCCAGCTCAGTCGATTTAGGATGATTTTAGCCATTCCTGTTCTGAATCAGTAGGCGGATCAGCTTGAGTTGCCGAATACTACGATGAGCCCTGGATAGAGTCGTTAAATGTAGCCTTTTCCTCGTCAAGCAAACGGCATCCACTCAGGACGCAGATCTGAGTCTAGACAGAGACAGATTGCCTATTCACTGGCGATCGAACCTCTCCGACTTCGGCACGATCGTGTCAATCAGTGCAGGGAATGGCCGGAACGCATAAACCAGAAAAAATAGGCACAGATCTGGATCTACGCCACCTTAAGCCTCTCGTCTTCCATAATGATTTGGTTCATCCTTGTCCAAGGTTGCGCCTCCTAATCGTCCAACGTTTCGAGGTCGCCCCCCTGATGACGCTCCACAAATTTCTGAATGCGGGCGCGGTAGTTGCGAAGTTGCTCATCGACCCAGCTTCGATCTTCGCTGTTGACAAACACATGCACCACGGGCTCACCAGCATCGGGCAGCACGAGAACCCAATTATCCGATTGGGGTTCACAGACTTTGACGCCATCAACAAGCTGGATGGTTTCAGGCGGATGGGTTTCGACCATGTAACGCATGAGAGCGCCTTTGGCCGTCCAGGGACAGCGGGCGGTTTGGCGACGGTGATAGACGCGGGGCAGTTCCGATCGCAGTTGGCCGAGCGATCGACCCTGTAACATTTCCATTTCGATCAGTTTGGCGATACAAAACATCGCATCGAAACCGGGATGCAACTGCGGAAAAATAAAACCCATCTCGCCACTACCGCCCAATGACACATTAGGACTCGTGTGACACGCTTCCATCAGTGCCGTCGGGTTAGCCTTCGTGCGGATGACTTTACCGTCGTGACGGCGGGCAATTTGCTCCACGGCACTAGAGGTATGCACCGGCACAACGACCGTGCTGCGCGGATGAGCCGTGAAGGTCATTGAGACCATGAGTGCCGTTAGCATTTCGCCTCGAATCGGCGACCCGGATTCATCCATCAAGACCAACTGTTCACCGTTCGCCGACACCTGCGCTCCAAAGTTGGCTCGCAATGCCTCGACCACCTGACCCAACTGGGTTAGCATTCCTTCCCGTTCTTCCACCGAACTCACCCGTTGATTCAGGCTAGCGTTCAGGACGACGGCATCACAGCCAAATTTTGCCAGGAGTTGCGGCAAAATTGCGCCGGACACCGCATAGGCGTAGTCGATCACGACCTTGGCGTTGCTGTTGCGAATGGCTTCGATGTTGAGGTGTTGGGCGAAGTTCTTGCTGTAAATCTCGATCGACTGAGATGGGTAGGTCATATCGCCAATTTCATCGATTTTGGCGCGGCGTAGATCTTCCTTGAAGTACGCCCCCTCAATTTTTTTCTCTTTTGATTTGTGGATATTAATGCCGTTGTGATCAAAACATTCGAGCAGAATGCGATCGGCTCGATCGGGATGAACTCGCACATGAATACCGCCCACCACATCTAAGGTCGGTGCAACCGATCGCGCCAGCGGGATCGCTGTTGCTTCCAGGTTTTCCACATCGACGCCCACCGACATGATCCCCGCAATCAGCGATCGCGACACCATGCGCGAGATACTACGCTGATCGCGCGACACCATCACCCGCGCTCCGAGCTTTAGCGTTGAACCGTAGGCCGCGCCAAACTTCACCGCAAACTCTGGCGTGATATCCACGTTGGCCAGCCCAGACACACCCCGCTGACCGAACAGATTGCGCTTGGCAATTTGCCCCCAAATCAAATTCATGTTCAGAATTGCACCCGATTCCACTTTTTTCGATGGCCAAACCCTCACCATCGGGCTGATTTGTGCCTCTTCACCCACCGAGGAAAGCGGCCCAACCACCGCACCTTCCAACACATGGGCTCGACGACCAATCCGTGTCCCGCGACAGATCGTACAAGCTCGTAAATGAGCCTCATCACCGATAATCGAGCCGTTCCAAATGATCGGGCGTTTCAGGTCTGCATCCGCCCCGATCGTCACGTTGTCGCCAATGACCGTTCCCGCCTCGATCCGAGTTCGCGCCCCTACCCGACTGTTGCTACCAATCAGCGCCGGAGTTTCGATCTGTGCCGTTTCGTCAATATAGGTATTCGCCCCCACCCACAAACCGGGCTTGATTTCTTCGTAGGCGTACTCGATCGCGACTTGGCGATCGAGGGCATCGTATTGCGCCTCACGGTAAGCTTCGAGATGACCCACATCGCACCAGTAGCCCTCAGCGATGTAGCCATACATCTGTTCACCTTTTTCTAGCAATAGTGGGAATAAATCCTTAGAAAAATCGCACTCGCAATCCGTGGGTAAATATTGCAAAACCTCGGGTTCGAGAATATAGGTTCCCGTGTTGACCGTGTCGGAAAAGATTTCGGAAGCG
This sequence comes from Coleofasciculaceae cyanobacterium RL_1_1, assembly GCA_012033105.1. Taxonomy (GTDB): domain Bacteria; phylum Cyanobacteriota; class Cyanobacteriia; order Cyanobacteriales; family Geitlerinemataceae; genus RDYZ01. The sequence goes on along the minus strand of JAAUPN010000112.1, from coordinate 4,940 downwards.
GAAGGCTTTTCGAGGAAGCGGACAATTCGTCCCGTTGCGTCCGTGATCACCACGCCAAACTCGATCGGGTTCAGAACGCGCGTCAGAATGAGCGTTGCCTTGGAGCCTTTTTCGCGGTGATAGGCGATCGCGGCAGTTAAATCAAAGTCGGTAATGCCATCGCCGCTGATGACAATAAATGTTTTATCGAGCAGTTCTTCAACATTTTTAACGCAGCCCGCCGTCCCAAGCGGCTGATCCTCCTCCACTGCGTAGGTCATTTGCACCCCAAACTCATGACCATCTTGAAAATAATCACGCATCACGTCCGGCAAATAGTGGACGGTGGCAATGATTTCGTTGATATCGTGACGTCTCAGAAGATTAACGATGTGTTCAGCAATGGGGCGGTTTAGCACCGGAACCATCGGCTTCGGTAAATCGCAGGTGAGGGGACGCAGTCGAGTCCCGGAACCACCAGCCATCAAAACTGCACGCATAGTTTCTCCTCTTAGCTCGTCAATCTTTAGAATTTGCGGTTATGGGCATTACGTCTGTTCGTTCTTGACAGTTTTTTGCAGATTCCTGCCAAGACGTAACAATCAGACGGCTAGGAAGTGGGCGATATGGCGTGTTTACGACCCAAACATATCGCTGATCGCAGGGGTGATTTAGACGCTAGTGCCGTCTCTGTCGTTTAAGCTCCGCATTGCCTTGACGATCGCCAATCTTCCGATCCATCCCCAGTGATCAGACCTAGACGTTTTGATCCTATGTTTGATCTTATGTTACCGCTGTCGAAATGGTGGCATGTTCTAAATCCCAGGGCAGGGCGAACGCATACTAATTTTCAATGCCCTAAACACGATATTTCGAGCACTGAGCGGAGTCGTTCGCGTAGCGTCTGCGAAGCAGATAGTGCGGCCACTTTTCGCGAGAGACCCAGGCTTCGACTTCGCTCAGGCTTCGACTCCGCTCAGCCTTCAAGTGACCGTTTATTCGAGGAATTTTGGAGTATGCGTTCGCCCTGAATCACAGCCAAATTTCCATTTGGTTTCATTTTGGTGAGTCGCGGGTTGCAGGTTGCGGTTTACGGATTGCAAGTTCGGTTTGCCTGCTAGCACAGTCCGTGATGTTTCGCTATCGTAGGCTCACCGATGAATCTTCATGACCGATGAATCTTCATGCGTGAGTTCATTCCATGAACCGACGGTGTGAAAACCTGGTTCGCGTGCGATCGGCCATTGCCTCCCACCGGAACCATCACACAATGAAAATTAAAATTATTCGTTACTGGAGCTGACGTGTTGCTATTGGAGCCTCGCTTTTCAAACGCTGTATTAAAGGAAGCATACCTACCCACACTCGAAGATGCTTTACGCGAGGGGAAAGCCTTGACTCCAGGTTCGACGAGTCATTCATCGGCGCGTGGCGATCGATCGAGTGCGATCGCGGCCTGGAGTGCTGCCGTAGCCGCGCTGAATGATCACCTCTGTCAGATACAGCAGCAACAGTCCTCGGAAGCCGCCTCGCTCGGTGTCATTTTGGCGGGGCCGACTCCGATCATCAGCAATCTGGCCTGTATCAACCGGTTTGCCCACTGGATGCTTGTTCCCCAGGCTCAACTCGAACAGCAAACCTGTTTGCCGGGAGACTTGGCCGATCGCATCCGGTTATCCGATCAATTCGGGACGCTGTCGCTCTGTGATAACGATCCGCTGGCCGCAGAACAATTTTGCCTAGTCCTAACGCGCCAGTTCTGTTTGGTGATGCTGCTCGATCCCCGTCAATCCAGCGAGGCCTTCCAATATTCGTTTGACCCGATCGTCGTTGAACGCGCATGGCACACCCTGCGCAGTCGCATCGTGCTGCGAGAGGCCAATCATCTTGATGCGATCGATCAAGCCGTCACCCCCTTCGCGCCGATCGAACCGCACTACAGCACCGTCATGACCTTTGGGCAAGCCTTGCTCACCCATCTCCAACGCCATACAGAAGCGGTCACCCGTCGTGCCGAAGAAGCCGCCCCGTCGCGCTCGTCACGCCCTCCCCGTCCGGCCAACGTGAACCTACGAGCTCTCACCGGCAGTCATGGCACGTCTAGCCACCGCTCCGTAAACCCTTGCCCTCACGATACGGCTGGATCAACGACAGAACCCCTCACTCCACCCCGTGAAACTCACCTCGATCTCGAACTGCTCTCCGCCCTCGCCCATGAGGTTCGGACTCCCCTCACAACCATCCAAACCCTCGTTAAAATCCTGCTGCGTCGCAAAACCCTCGCCGAGGATTTACGTCCCTGGGTTGAGCAAATTGAGCGAGAGTGTAGCGACCAAATTGAACGCTTTGACCTCATCTTTCGAGCGGTGGAGTTTGAAACGGCTCAGAACGATACGTCGCAAGTCCTGTTGACGAAGACGCCTCTGAAAGCGGCGATCGATCACTGCATTCCACGCTGGCAAAAACAGGCGAGCCGCCGCAATCTCACGCTCGATATTGTCCTGCCCCAAAACATGCCGCAGGTCGTAAGTGATCCGAGCTTGCTCGAACGCATTTTAACTAACACGATCGAGCATTTCACCAGTCAACTTCCCGTCGGCAGTAACGTCCGCGTCGAAATGCTACCCGCAGGCAACCAGCTTAAACTTCAGCTCAAATCCTCCGCTGCGCTCGATCGCCCGTCCCAGACCAACGCCGCCTTTGTCTCCTCACCACTCAAGGCGATCGGTCAACTGCTCACCTTTCAACCCGAAACCGGTAGCATTAGCCTCAACCTCGCGGTCACCAAAAATATTTTCCAAGCCCTCGGCGGAAAACTGACCGTTCGCAGTCGTCCCCAAAACGGCGATGTGGTGACGATCTTCTTGCCACTTGAATAATCTCGCCGGAGTTTTTGGAGTTTTTCCGAACTCCGCGCGGATTTAGCCGTCACCATCCTGTAAATTTGGCTACCGAGCCTTGCTACAATCCTTGACGTATTCAATCAACAACATTCATCAATTGCGGTCACATTGCAGAGCATCATGTCAAGATAGACCTGTATAGATCTAGACTGAGACCACTCTCCGTCATCTCGCTCCATCGTCAACGGCGTACATCAACCGCTCCTCTCCCATGCAACTTTGCGTGAGAGCCTGCGGTGACGTTGCAACTAAACGCTCTGGCTTTGGTTACGATCATGCGCCGGGTTTGTCGTCTAGACTAAGTCGGATGCTGCTAATGGCATCGCTACTCATCGTGCCGCCTGTTTCCTTAGCCCATGCGATGTCCCACTGTGGTCAGCATCGTAGCTCCGGTTCGCCCACCCCGAACTCATGACTGATCGGACAGACTTTAACGGAAGATTACTTGTTGTTGACGATACCCCTGTAAGTGCTGAGGTCTTGTCAGAAGTATTGCGTAAGGCTAACTATGACGTGCGCACGGCACGCGATGGTCTTAGCGCGATCGAGATCGTCAATAACGATCCCCCCGAACTGATCCTGTTAGACGTGATTATGCCCGGAATTGATGGCTTCGAGACCTGTAGACGCCTCAAGGCAAACCCCGAACATACCGATATCCCAGTTATTTTCATTACAGGCTCCGACGACACCGACAGCCGTGTGCATGGCCTTGAAGCTGGAGCCGTCGATTACATCACCAAGCCGTTTGAATACACCGAAGCGATTTCTCGCATTGAGGTACATCTCAGGCTTTACCGACTCAATCGAACCCTCGAACACCAAGTTGAAGAGCGCACCGCCCAACTCCGTGAAACCGTCGAGGAGCTGCAAACGATGCAGATGAAGCTCATTCAGGGTGAAAAGATGTCCGCCCTGGGGCAACTGGTCGCTGGGGTTGCTCACGAAATTAATAATCCCGTGAACTTTATTCAGGGCAATATTGTTCATGCGGAGAATTACATCCAAGACTTACTTGAACTGGTGAGTCTGTACCAGAAATACACGCCCGAACCCAATGAGGAACTCGAAGCGGCGATCGAAGATGCAGATTTAGACTTTCTGCAAGAAGATCTGCCAAAGCTCCTCAAATCGATGCGGGTGGGAACCGATCGCATTCGCAACATTGTGAAATCGCTCCGCAACTTTTCGCGCACCGACGACAGCAAAACCGAAAAAACCGATATTCATGACGGCCTAGACAGTACGCTGATGATCCTCAGCAATCGCACCAAGGCCAAGCCCGATCGCGCTGAAGTTCAAGTCGTCAAAATCTACGGCGCTTTACCCCTCGTCGAGTGCTATCCCGGCCCGATTAACCAAGTGTTCATGAACATTTTGGCAAATGCGACGGATGCGCTCGAAGAGAAATACAACAATATGTCCGCGATGGCTCGCGAGGAGTTTCAGCCCACTATCTGGATCGAAACGATCAGCCCCGATGAGGATCACATCGAAATCACGATCGCCGATAATGGTCTAGGGATTCCCGCGAAGGTTCGCCATCAAATTTTCGATTCGTTCTTTACCACGAAACCCAAGGGCAAAGGAACCGGCATTGGTATGTCGATCAGCCGTGAGATTGTCGTTGATCAGCATCACGGCAAGCTCGACTGTCAGTCCTCATCGATGGGTGCGAAGTTTATCATTACCTTGCCGGTATGCCAGCCCGAGGAGGACATTGCAGACGAGGCAGACAAGGCGGATGGGGAATAATCCACCGCTGACCGACTATGAATCGGCGATTCATTCACGCCGTTCATCTATCTCATTTATTCATCTTTTACGTTCCATTGACCTATGACACAGGAAACAGGCATTTCTCCGGCAGTTAGCGATCGCATCTGCAAGCACATGAACGATGATCACAGTGATGCGATCGTGCAGTACGCCACGGTCTACGGCCAGTGTGAGGGCGCAACTGCCGCCGTTATGGATGCGATCGATACGCGTGGTATGGACATCACCGCCCAAGTTAACGGTCAGCCGACTCCCGTACGCGTTACCTTCGATCGGGAG
>JAAUPN010000292.1 GCA_012033105.1 Coleofasciculaceae cyanobacterium RL_1_1 | reverse complement strand
ATAAAGCCTGTCAGAATCACCAAGGGCATGGATAAACCATCGACCCTACTGACCAATAGAGCTGGATTTGCGGCAGCCAAGCATAGCGCTCGACCATTTGCAAATCGGGATTAGTCAGGTCGTACTGGGAATAAAACGACCAGATGATGACAACAAAGTCGATCAGGCCAACGACGAGGGCATACCAGCGCAGGGTTTTGCCGTCTTGATCCGGGATCACGGGAACCAGCAATGCTGCCGCGATCGGGAACAGAATAATAAAGGTTAACCAGGGGAAGTCCATAGGACACCGAACGAACAGCAAGGACAGACGGAAGTTCGGGGTGTCACGTTTAGTGTTCTACAAGCCGATCGCAGTTATGGATCGCAGTTACGGCATACAAGCCGCTCACTGTTTGTAGAGCTATGGCACCTCGTCCTCTCGCGCTTGCTTTTCAGGGTAGCGAATCCTTTTTCGGTGTGGGCTAGAATCGCAACCGACTGTCAGATCTATCACGCTTTCGGTTGCGAAACGTAACAAGGTTAGTCGTAACTATGACGGCAATGTTGCTCATCTTGAAGTAGCCGATCTGCCGTGCTGACTGCGAAAATTAGCCCGCTTTGACACGGGTGGAGACGTCTACAGGAGACTGGATAGACACGGCCTGTCGCTTTTTTGCAGGGTGTTCTGAAGTCCGTGATATCTCGGGAGTGTAACTGCTGGAGAGCGCTCGTAGTACGGGTTGGGGTGTGGTCGCAGACGGGAGAGGCTGAAGGGTGTTATGTACAACGGCGCTGAGATTGTCCCAGGAGAGATCCTCGCGGCCAAAGATGAGTCGTAGCTCTGAGAGTGCGCGTTCGGCGGGGTGGCGCAGGTGATCACCAGCGAGTGGCGTATCACTGGGCTTATATTTTCGCTGCGCTTCTTTGATGCCCCAGGTCACCGTCATACTCACCAGATCCATCAAGCTTCGACGAGCCCGTTTCATTTGCCGCTCCCATCCCTGTTCTGTGGTGGCGTAGAGTCCTGGGAGGCGATTGAGGGCGTAGGCGATCGCATCGGTACGGTCAAAGTTCTGAGAGTAGACCGTACCCGATGTGGTCAATTGGCGATCAACTTCCTCATAAACTAATACTTCCATTGCATTCCGACATGGCTTGTAATTCATGACTCGCGTTGCCCTGAAAAGACTGCTTTTTTGATTTTGGTTACAGTTTCAGTTTAAGTAGTCCACCGGAATACAAGATAAAGTTCATGTAAAGAAGCTGGGAAATTCTTGGTTTTTTCATAAAGATTCAATGAAGCTTTAATGAAACCAGGTTCATCGCCTAGGTTGGTTGCAGAGTGGGGAGTTCGGGCAAATATGACCCGAGGGGTGACATTCTGTGGGGGAGGTTCTTCGATCACTCTAGCTCAGGGATGCGAGTAGATCTTGAATCGGTTTGGCGATCCAGTTCAATCCGACGTTGAGCTGGTGCTTGAGGGTTGGCAGACGGTAGAGATACACCAAGCGGCGTGCGAAGTGGGCAACTTCGCCATTGATCGAGATGCCTAAACCCGATAGGGTCGCATTGTCGTGCCCCAAGGTCATCATTTCGCCGAGGTTTTGGTAGCGGAAGGGTAGGAGCGGTCGATCGGTTAGGGATGCCCAAATGTTCCAGGCCGTGTAGTCCGCTTGCTGAAAGGCGACCTGGGCGGTGGTCGGTACTTTCTGGCCGCTGGCGTCGTAGCAGTCGGCTAGGTCTCCGATCGCAAAGATTTCAGGATGGCCTTTGACCTGTAGGGTTGTTTCGGTGAAGACTTGACCACGATCGCTATGCTCGACGGGTAGTGATCGCACCACCGACGCGACTTCCATCCCCACCGTCCACAGCACCAAGTCCACGGGAATCGTATCGGTTTGGTCGCGGTACTTCAGGCTGATGGAGGTTGCGGCAACGGCATCAATTTCGGTTTCATAGTCGATCCAAATATCACGATCGCTCAACGCCTGACGGGCGGCCTCGCGGTTAAACTCCGACGACGATTTGAGCAGGACTTCGTGGCGATCGATCAGGCGCAACCGTCCCCGATCTTCGAGTCGATCGGCCAACGTACAAGCGAGTTCGATCCCGCTGTAACCACCGCCGACGATCGCGATCCGGATCGGGTCTCGATCGCTGGTTTCGAGTTCGCGTAGTTTTTCCTTTAAGCGGTACGCATCATCGATCGTCCGAAAGCCATAGGCATAATCATCAACTCCCGAAACCGATTGAGTCGGAGTCTCTCCACCCAAGGCCAACACCAGGCGATCGTACTTCAGGGTTTGACCGTCATCGAGTGCCACCTGACGTGCTTCGATTTCGACTCGTTCGACCCCTGCGCGAACAAACCGAATGTTCGTATCCGCGAGCAAATCCACAAACGGCGGCGCAACTTCCCAGCTTTGCAGTTCCCCAGACAGTAGCTCGTATAGCAAGGGTAAAAAGACGAAACAATCTTGGCGATCAACCAACGTGATCTCCACAGGCTGCGAAGCATCCCAGGTTTTTTCACTGAGCTTAAGTGCCGTGTAGAGGCCACCAAAGCCGCCGCCGAGAATACAAATGCGTTGGGGAGTTTGGGTCATCGTTGCGGAGGGGGTTGCAAAGTGTAGGTTATGGGAATTGATCGTACGAGGAGCTGAGATCTTTGAAAGGTGGTGCAGGGTGTTGGGCAACCGCACCATCCGTTGAACGTTCGTTAATAATATTAAGAAACGTTAACCGTAGCACTAGCTTAACGGATTCTCTAGCACTGCGCCCTTAGTCATTCGCCTCGATCGCTCCTTCGAGATAGCTGATGATCGCCAGTTGATAACCCGCGATTTCGATGGCTTGCTGTCTCCCCATGTGATCATCAGGCGGCCAGACGAGATCTTTGTCTTCGTTTTCGTCGTCGTGATCGTCGTGAATGGTCAGATCCAAATCTACGGTAGGCAGGCGATCGCAGCGAACCAGCGCCACATCGAAACGACACACCGCCTCGCTATATTCCGGGTGACGTGAGAGGAACACACGCACCGCCCGCCAGAGTTTCGCCTGTTTGAGCGCTGAGATCGCTAAGGCTCCGTCAGCGTCCCAGTTGTTGGCATTTCGTGTTTTGACTTCGATAAAGAGTAGCGATCGCGCTGGGTGTTGGGCGACCGAGTGTCGATCAGGAGAGGCCTCGCGGTGCGAGAGTCGAGGGGGAACCGCAATGATGTCCAGCTCTCCCCAGCGGCAACGCCATTGTTGAGCCACGATCGTCCAACCATGCGATCGCAGCCAACGGGCAACGAACTCTTCACCGAGCCAGCCGACCTGTTGCGATCGCAAGACCGGTCGCACTACGGACGGATTTCCGGTAGATTGATTACGAGTTGTTGAGCGAGCCGGGAAACGATTTCGAGCTTGGCTCCGATCGTGTTCTAGCACTGAAGTTTACCGAACGTTTGTAGAGTAGAAACCCGTGAAATTGACCCGACAATTGTTCCCGATTGACCCCACCCATCCCGCTGACGGGTCGCCATCGAATCATCATCAGCCCACAGCTCGATTTTCCCATACCCCCACGACCATGACAGCGCGTGTAATCTCGCTGGCTCTTGCCACGATCGTCTTCCTTTCCGGGTTCTATGCGGGCTTCGTGGGCAACCTCGCGCCTGCCCTCGCCGATAACTACGAAAAAGCCACGCTCTTTGATCAAGATCTATCCAGCAAAGATCTAAGCGACTCGAACTTCACCCTCGCAACCCTCCGCAAATGTGACCTGCACGGTGCAACCTTAGTCGGCTTGCGTCTGTTCCGCGCTAAGTTTCTAGAAGTCGATCTCCACGGTGCGGATTTGCGTTATGCAACCCTCGACTCCGCCCTCTTTTCCGACTCCAACTTAAATGACGCCAACCTCGAAGGCGCATTCGCCTACCACACCCGCTTTGAAGGGACAACCATCGACGGCGCTGACTTCACCGATGTTTTACTGCGAGACGATGCCCTCGATGTGCTGTGCAACATTGCAACCGGAACGAACCCGATGACCGGACGCAATACCCGCGATACGCTGATGTGTGATTACCGCTAGCTCTAGACGGGTCACGAGCCAATCTCGAAGTGAGAACGCGACGTAGGCGTAAGTCATGACCACAGCTATTCCTGAATTTTATACTTTAGGTGCGTTACGATCGGCGATCGCCCAAGATCCCGATCGTTGGCGTCCCCTCGTGTTTACCAACGGCTGCTTCGACCTGCTGCATTGCGGACACATTCGCTATCTGCGAGCCGCCAAACAGCTCGGAAAAACCCTGATCGTGGGGATTAATAGTGACCCAATCGGTCACCACGATTAAGCCCCAACCGGAGGGT
>JAAUPN010000111.1 GCA_012033105.1 Coleofasciculaceae cyanobacterium RL_1_1 | reverse complement strand
GGCCGCTACTGGCAGTTCGTCGAAGCGACCACCCACGACATCCTCAGTCGCGCCCTCTACCAACAAATTCGGACGCCGATCTTCGAGCAAACGCCGCTGTTTGAGCGTGGCATTGGTGAAGCGACGGATGTGGTCGGCAAGGAGATGTACACGTTTACCGATCGCGGCGATCGATCCATTACCCTGCGCCCCGAAGGAACCGCAGGCGTCGTGCGATCGTATATCGAGAATAAGCTCTACGCCACGGGCGGCGTGCAGCGCCTGTGGTATACCGGGCCGATGTTCCGCTATGAACGACCCCAGGCCGGACGGCAGCGACAGTTTCATCAAATCGGCGTCGAAGTCCTCGGGTCAAGCGATCCGCGAGCCGATGCCGAAACCATTTCGATCGCCACCACCCTACTCAAATCCTTCGGCCTGCAAAACCTCCATCTCGCGATCAACTCGGTCGGTGATGCCGCAGACCGCCAGCGCTATCGTGATGCCCTCGTCGAATACCTCACCCCGTTTAAAAGTGACCTCGATCGCGACTCGCAAGATCGACTCGATCGCAACCCCCTGCGTATCCTCGACAGCAAAGACGAACGCACCCAAGAAATCGCCCAATCCGCCCCCAGTATCCTCGACTACCTAGGCGATACCTCAAAGCAACACTTTGATCGGGTCTGCGACCTCTTAACCCAACTCGGCATCAGCTACGCAATCAACCCCCGGCTCGTACGCGGTCTCGATTACTACACCCATACCGCCTTTGAAATTCAATCCGACGACCTCGGCGCTCAGGCAACCGTCTGCGGTGGTGGGCGTTATGACGGTCTTGTCGAACAGCTTGGTGGTAAAGCGACACCCGCCGTCGGCTGGGCGATCGGCATGGAGCGATTAATCATTCTGCTCCAAAAAATTGGCTGTAGCATCGATTCCGCGATCGACTTTTTCATTATTTCTAAGGGCGATCGCGCCGAAGCTCAAGCTTTAGCCATCTCCCACCGGTTGCGCGATGCAGGTTTTACCGCCGAGCTTGATCTCAGTGCCAGCGCCTTTGGTAAACAGTTTCGCCGCGCCGATCGCAGTGGTGCGAAAGCCTGTCTCATTCTGGGCGATGCAGAAGCAGAGGCCGCAACCGTTAACCTGAAGTGGCTCGCCACGGGAGATCAAGAAACGATCGCCCAAGCGGATTTACTGGAACATGCAGACGACTGGCGCATCCGATTAAAATCGGAGCAAACCCCGCAAAATAATTCGGTGTCAGTTTAGACCTCTTCAATGTTCGGTTAAACCGAAAATAGGTCTTGTTCCGACGGACAATAAACTTGCCACAATCCTGATAATTGAGGTTAGTCTAGGAAGAGCATAAGGTTAGATCGCATCACCTCAACCATTTTCACCCATGCCGGTCATCACAGCTTGGTGTGACGATGTAATGCTAGGTTCAGTGTGATCGTATCGCTTTGCTAGAATCGTCGTGCTGTGGGAAGTAATCTACTGACCGGTGTGCTGTTGTTGTCATCTCGGTTCAACGACTCGCGAGTCAACTTGTAAGGCTGTTCCGCGTTTCGCCCACCGACCGCGTCGGAACCCTGACCTACACTTGCGTATCGCTGAACAGTAAAACTCCACCTATTGTTCGCGCACGTCACCAACGTTAACCCCAGCGTGTACCGTTGATTCAGCGAAATAACGCGATCGGCGGCATCTCTTGCACTAATCGATCCCCATTGGCTATCACGAAGCTTGCAAACAACACTCATGTCTAGCACTCAAAACCAATTTTCGGTTCGTTTCTGGGGCGTCAGGGGGAGCATTGCGTGTCCAGGGCCCGAAACGGTTCGTTATGGCGGAAATACACCTTGCCTGGAGATGCAAGTCGCGGGGGAGAGACTGATTTTTGATGGTGGTACGGGTTTGCGTGTGCTGGGGCAACATTTACTCTCCCAACTGCCCACCTCCGGTCATCTATTTTTCACCCATTCCCACTGGGATCACATTCAAGGGTTTCCCTTTTTCGTCCCAGCGTTTATCAAAGGGAATAAGTTTCAGATCTACGGAGCGGTGTCGCCCAATGGCGCAACGATTAAGCAGCGCCTCAATGACCAAATGTTGCACCCAAATTTTCCGGTTCCGCTACAAATTATGGGCGCCCAGCTTGAGTTCAATGATATTCAAATTGGTGAGGTGGTTCAGATTGGCGAGGTGATGGTTGAAAATGCCGTGCTGCAACACCCTGGCGAGGCGATCGGCTATCGCGTGAGCTGGAAAAACTTTGCCGTGGCCTACATTTCCGACACGGAGCATTTTGAAGATCGGCTAGATCCGAATGTTCAGGCTCTCGCTCGCAATGCCGACATCATGATCTACGACGCGACGTACACCAATGAGGAGTACTACTCCGAGACAACGAGTAAGCGCGGTTGGGGACATTCAACTTGGGAAGAGGCGGTGAAAGCGGCGAAGGCTGCGGGTGTGAAGAAATTGGTGATTTTCCATCATGATCCGCTGCACAATGATGATTTCCTCGATAGTGTGGGTCAGGCGGTGAAAGCGGAGTTTCCGGATAGCTTAATGGCACGTGAGGGCATGATTATTCACCTTGGCGATTCTGAGCCGGTGGTTGTGCTGGAAAAACCGGAAGATTAACGGTTAAGACTTTGAGCCTTCGACTGATACCTTCGACCTTGGGAGCAATAGATAGAACTCCGTGTGGGTGACTTCATCCTTGATGGCGACGTTGACGCCGACGCGCGTCGCTCTGGGAAATTTTGACGGCGTTCATCGCGGCCATCAACACGTGATTGATCGGATTTTTGACGGCGATCGTCACCCGGATGGTTCGTTATGGTCTGAGTCTCAGGAGTTGAGTGGATTGGATGTGCGAAATCCACGATCGCCCTCTGCGATTAAGCCCACCTCGTACCTGTCAGCGGAGATGACCCATCGTTCCGTCCCGGCGGTACAGGCCGCGCGACGCAAGCATCGATCGCATCCAGCTCCGGTTTGGAATGGAGAAACCACGCAACTCAACCGGGTTTACACAACGGTCTTAACGTTTAACCCCCATCCCCAAGCCTTTTTTTCGGGAGAGTCGCGATCGCTCCTGTCGCCGATCGCGGAGAAAGTCGATGCGCTCCGAGCGCTAGGGGTCGATCAGCTTGTTTTGCTGCCGTTCAATCAGCAAATTGCGTCGCTGTCGCCGGAGGACTTTGTCCAGCGTATTTTAATCGAGGGTTTGCAAGCTGAAGCGGTCAGTGTTGGCGGTAATTTTCGCTTTGGTCATAAACGATCGGGAACGTCAGCGGATTTAAAACAGTTATGTCAAGCTCGACAGGTGGAGGCTCATATTGTGGAACTACATCACATTGGGGACGATCGCGTCAGCAGTTCGACCGTGCGGGCGGCACTGGAGGTCGGTGACCTTGATCGCGCCAATCGCCTGCTGGGTCGTCCCTATCGCGTGGCGGGAACCGTGGAGCAGGGTCAGCAGCTTGGCCGGACGATCGGCTTTCCGACCGCGAATATTCATCTACCGCCCGATAAGTTTTTGCCGCGCTGGGGAGTGTATGCCGGTCGAGTCTGGCTCACTGATGGCGAGACACCGATCGCGGGGGTGCTCAATATCGGTTGTCGCCCGACGGTGAATGGAACCCGTCCGACGGTGGAAGTCCACTTGATTGACTGGAGCGGCGATCTGTATGGTCGCTGTCTTTCGATTGAGTTGTTACACTTTTTGCGACCGGAGGAAAAATTTTCGTCACTGGATGAGCTGAAGGCACAAATTCAGCGCGATCGCGATCGCGCGGTGGCTCTGTTAGCACCCTCCTAGGGAGTGTCGCTGGGAGGTCAGCGATTGACCATCTCGATGTGCTATCCCCTGTGTCGATTTTATGAATACTCTGACTGCGGAACTTTAAAGCGCCCATGAACGCAAACGCGAGCCCGTCCCCATCGTCCGTCCCGGAACTCCAACGCCTGCGCGACAACCTCAATTTGGCGATCGTCGGCAAAGATGAGGCCATTACCCTCGTCCTCGTTGCGCTGCTGTGCAATGGTCATGCCTTGCTCGAAGACGTTCCCGGCGTCGGCAAAACCCTGCTGGCGAAATCGTTAGCAACCTCGATCGGCGGCAAATTTCAGCGCGTACAGTGTACGCCCGACCTGCTGCCCAGTGATATTACCGGCACGAATATTTGGAATCCCAAAAGTGGTGAATTTCAGTTTTTGCCGGGGCCGGTGTTTGCCAATGTGTTGCTCGCGGATGAAATTAACCGAGCAACGCCTCGAACGCAATCGGCCTTGTTGGAGGTGATGGAAGAGCAGCAAGTTACGGTTGATGGGGTGACGCGGGCGGTAGACGATCCGTTTTTTACGATCGCCACGCAAAACCCGGTGGAATATCAAGGCACATTTCCCCTACCGGAAGCGCAGATGGATCGGTTTGCGATCGCCTTTTCCCTCGGCTATCCCACCCTCGATGAAGAGTTGCAAATGTTGCAGCGCCTGCAAACTCAACCCCGTAACCGTGCCTTATCTCCCTGTCTAAGCTTGGAACAGCTTCAGGACTTGCGATCGCGCTGTACTCAGGTGAAGGTCGAACCAAGCATTCAGGACTATATCCTGAGTCTCGTACGGCAAACACGGGAACACCCCGAGGTCGCGCTCGGTGTCAGCCCCCGGGGAACCGTCGCCTTGCAGCGCACCAGTCAAGCCCTCGCGTTTCTCCAGGGTCGCGAATTCGTCCTACCCGATGACGTGAAGCGGATCGCTCCCCACGTCCTCGTCCATCGCATCGTACCCAGCGGTGGGCGATCAGCCAAGGACATCGTTCGCGAGTTATTGGAGACGATCGCCGTTCCCTAATCCCCGTATCCCAAGTTATCGACCATTCGTGATCCATCGAAAAATTAGGAAAAATACGTTGCCATGACCATCTTTCACCAAACGATTTGGATCGCGCGTCACGGCAACCGTCTCGATTTTGTGCATCCCGAATGGTTCAACACCGCAGCACGTCGCTACGATCCGCCGCTCTCGGATGACGGCGAACTTCAAGCGCAGCAACTCGCCGATCGGCTCCGCACCGAACCGATTCGCCAGATTGTCGCATCGCCATTTCGTCGCTGTGTGCAAACCGCCTATGCCGTCGCCGAGCTCCTGGATCTACCGATCCAGCTCGAATGGGGCATCTGCGAATGGCTGAATGCGGATTGGATGACGAATATGCCAGAAACGGCGTCGATCGCCGAGCTACAGGCGGAATTTCCTCGTATTGATCCCGCCTATCGCTCGATCATGAGACCGAGCTATCCGGAGACGGAGCCGGACTGTTTGGCGCGATCGGGTCAAACGGCGCGAACGATCGCCGATCAGTTTGCTGTGAATCAGGCCGTGAATCAAGTCAAGGCCGATGCATCCAGTGATCTCTTGTTTGTCGGTCACGGCGCAACCGTACACGGCATGATCTGGGGTCTACAGGAAACCCGAGACCCGGTTAAAGCGCCGCTATGCTGTTTAACGCGGATCGATCGCGATCTCAGGCTCGATCACTCGGTTCCATCCGCGACGACCCAGCTCACGACCCAGCTCGCGGCCACAGCCCGCCTCACGCTAACCTGTGACACCTCACATCTAAGCCCAACCCGCGAACCCTTTCGCCTAAATTAACGTCTATCACGACGTACACATCGGAACCTCCCAACCCAACCCCATGCTAGAGATCAACTCATCCCTGACCATTCACGACTCCGAAATTGAGCTACACGCCATGCGATCGCAAGGGGCAGGCGGCCAAAACGTGAACAAAGTTTCCACCGCAATCCACCTTAGGTTTGACGTGCAAGCCTCGTCCCTGCCGGAATTTGTGAAAGCTAAATTGCTCGATCGCAACGATAAACGCCTGACGAAAGAAGGGATTATCGTCATCAAAGCCCAGCAGTTTAGAACCCAAGACCAAAATCGCGCGGATGCCCTCGATCGTTTACGTACCCTGATCAAATCCGCCTTAGTGATCCAGAAAGCCCGCAAACCTACCAAGCCCTCCAAAGGCTCCAAACAACGCCGCCTCGAATACAAAAGCCAGCGCAGCCAACTCAAAGCCTCACGGCAGCGAGTGGAATACTAGAGCCTCGGTCGATTATTCGTCGTAGTCGGGGTCACTGCCCGGTCGAGCGATCGCCGGGATACTGCGTTTGTTAATACGTCGCAAGGCCAATCCACTCAGTACCGCGACCACCAGCGAAAACCAGGCGAGTCCTTGCTGAAGCAGCAAAAACGCACCCGTTCCGACCAAAATCCCGAACAGTAGGAAATTCGCCGCGATCGACTTTTGGATATCGCGTCCCAAATCCTGAATCGGCAGTAAACCCGTTGCAATTTGCTGCTTGTGCCAGCCACCACCACCCGGACGTACCTGGCGATAAAACGCATTCAGCGTCTCCTCCGACTCCGGCGGCGTCAAGAACATCACCGCGATCCAGAGCGTGCAGACAATTACGGTAATCGCCAGGATTCGCAAGCCATAATCTGACATTGGTGTCACAATCCACTGATACATCCAGCTCGTTTCCGGCACATCCCAGCTTGCCGCCAAGGTCGCTAGCGTCCCGACGATGAAACTCGCCATGATCGCCGTTAATTCCGCCGCTGCATTCACACGCCACCAGAACCAGCGCAGCATCAGCACCAGCCCCGATCCTGTCCCGATCGCAATAATCAACTCAAACACCGTACTGATATCTTCAGCGAGAAAAGCCGCCATCGCCCCGATCGCCGTGACGATCGCCGAGGACGCCCGCCCCACAAATACCAGCTTGGCTTGACTGGCCTCCGGCTCGACAAAGCGACGGTACAAATCATTCGTAATAAACGATGCACCCCAGTTAATCGACGTTGAGACCGTACTCATAAACGCCGCAATCAACGACGCCACCACCAAGCCCAAAAAACCAGGGCCGAGAAACTCCAGCATTAATTTGGGATAGCCCAGCTCTTTATCCTGCAAATCCGGGAAGACCACCAACGCCACCAGCGCGACGATAATCCACGGCCAAGTCCGCACCACGTAGTGCATCAAATTAAACATCCAGGCCGCTTTTTCCGCTTCAGCTTCATTCTTCGCCGCTGCAAATCGCTGGACAAACTCGCCACCGCCGTCGCTGCGTCGCCACGCCCACCACTGAATGAAAATATTGGCGAAGAACGCACTCGCCGTAATTCCCGCCGCCTTGCTAAAGCCCAACATGCCGCCCTCCCAACTCAACGGCACGATCGACAGCACATCAATATCCGTCACCGTTGGGATTTTGTCGATCAGAACATGAATCCCGCCAACACTATTGAGGGCGATTACCGCCACCAGCAGCGCCCCAAACAGCGCCAGAAAAAACTGAAAAAAGTCCGTCGCGACAACGCCCCAAAGCCCCGCCAATCCAGCATAAACGAGAACAAAAATACTAACGCCAATCACGCTCCACAGCTTCAGATTGCCCTCCTCCGCATCCAGCCCCAACCCCTGCCAAATCTCCAGCGCATCCACCACCTTCACCATTCCCAGCATCGCGTAACCAATGCCGATACAGTTCATCGGCACCGCAAAGATAAACGCCTTCACCCCACGCAACACCGCTGCCGTATTGCCGCCGTAGCGCATTTCCGTCAGTTCCGCGTCCGTTAAGGCTTCCGTGCGCCGCCACATTCGCGCGAACACGTAAATCATAATCACGTGGGAAATGCCGAAGCTCCACCACAGCCAGTTTCCGGCGATCCCCTGATTGCCAACAATACCGGTGATCAACAGCGGCGTATCGATCGAAAATGTCGTTGCCGCCATACTCGTACCAACGAGCCACCAAGGCAGCGATCGCCCAGAGACAAAAAAGTCTTCGAGGCTATCCGAGGCACGGCGCGAGAGCAGCAGGCCGATCACCATGGTGGCGATGAGGTAGACGATGACGATCGCCCAATCGATAAATTGCATAGCTAGGGGCAGAAGGTGAGTGCGGTTGCGTATCGCTGCGTATCGAAATGATGCGCTCAAAATAATGCGCTCAGACCATTTAGTCCGATCGTCTCGCAATTGTACCCCGCAAGATTGAGATAGCACACGTCCACTCGCAGCATCGATCAACAAAATCAGCGCCGATCATCCTCCTCTCAAGAGGGTCGAACGTCGCATAAATCGGTAAACTTTTCTAACTATCGAATTCGCGATCGCGCTGCATTTATCAGCACACGCCTAAAATATGAGAGATTTTAAGATCTGAGAACATCACGTCAGATTTGACGTAACGTCTCGTATCACTCGTCATTATTTTAAGGAGCCTTTCAAATGACTGATGCATATACCGCGTCGTTCCTGCCGTATATTCTTGTTCCCATGATTGGTCTCGTCTTTCCGGCTGTGACGATGGGTCTTCTCTTCGTCTACATTGAAAGCGAAGCTTAAATCGCGATCGAACGCAATTTGGCACACGTCATAGGCGCTCGTCATTACAACGATTGACATCTCTCAAAAGCGACCAACACGATGATTTAGTTCATTCTTTTGGTCGCTTTTCTGCTTTTTTTCATACCTTAAATAACACCGATACGAAATCCAACACCCTATCCAACAAATTTGAACCTGATTTCAAATGGATTAAACACAAAAAAGCTCAGTTGTAACACTGAGCTTGAGTAGGGTTCTTACATGATTGCGAAACAGAATTACCGTTAAAACGGCATGGCCTCGATGTGATGTCACATCAATGCGAAAAACGTTCTAATAAACGGGTCAATTACGAAGACCAAACGTTACTAACAACCTGTTGCAGCGGAGCCAAGTGCGGCGTTGTGCAGAGGAAGTAAGCGAAAGCAGCACCACCGCAACCGCCAATCCAGAAGCCCGCAGCAAAATCGCTCCAACCTTCTTTCGTGCCCAGATCGCTCGGCGGCTTCGGAGTCGTGACCGACGGCTGGGGAGCCGAAACGCCAACGTCACCATAGATCGACAGGCAAATCGTTAGAATGCTAACCAAGCCGATCGCTGCCAGCAGACCAGCAAAGACACCAAAATCTGAGTCCCGAAGCGGGCCAAGCACTGCAAACGGGCCGTAGAGCAGATAGCCATGCGCCATACCGATTTCAAGGCCACGACGATTGCTCGATAAGCCGTCACGGTAAGCCGGTAGATTATTAATGAAAGCCTTGGTAAAATCCGAAGAATTTACGGGCGTTGCTAGATTTCCGATTTGCGGATCTCCAGCATCGCGAATCATATCCATTGCCATTTGATGTTATCTCCTCTGAAGTCTTAAATACCTAAACATGAGGGGAAATGCTCATATCAGGAGAGAAACAGAGCTTCACGTCAAAGCTGTTACTTCTAGTAACGAATTATAGGAGAAATCTTCCAAACTCCAATGACTCTTAGTATTTATCAACATTTGTTGCATAAGACTCGTGAGCATGTCATGGCAACACCGTAGCTTAAGCTGGCAGGCCAATTCCACGAGCCATTAATGTTGCGGCCAGGGGAATCAGACTAAAACCACTCAATTCAACATAAATAATTTTAGGAATCCACCGTGCTTGCCAATCATGAATGACGGGGAGTTTTTCCTCTCGTAAATCACCAATCCAACGCAAGTAAGAAATGGTGGGTAATAGTGATAGTAAGCCAACAGTTATGAACAGTCCCATTTTGACCCAAAAAACCGGATTTTGCGTATAAAATTCTGACCCTTTCGCAAAGTAGAGCAAGCGCAAAATTCCCGTTACAAGTAATCCAGTTCCCGCAATACCGTAGGCCGTATCCGCTGCTAAAATTTTCCAACATTGACGCACCGTTGGTTTTGGGGTGAAGGTCAATGCCTCGATCGCCAGAGAAACCATGACGATCGCAAACTCAGATAATGCAGATAGGCGACGATCGCACTATTCAACGCAAAACGCTCAAAAAACATAATTCATATCGAAGTAACGATATAACTATTAGGCAAGATAATTATTAATACAAAGGGATTGTCTCATAGACTGTATCAAGAAAACGAGAGGCATCATGTCGCCTTTGATCCATACTGAACCATTTGCAAGATCTAATGAAAACAAAAACTCCCGGCTGGGATTAACCCAAACCGAGAGTTTCTGGTTCAACTATTGAAAAATGCAGCTAGAAGTTAACCGAATTTCCCAGCAGTCGAAGCAATGAGGAAGGCTGCATAGGTGAAGATGTAACCCACAGTGAAATGAGCCAGACCCACCAAACGCGCTTGGACGATCGACAGCGCAACGGGCTTGTCTTTCCAACGAACCAGATTCGCAAGCGGAGTACGCTCATGAGCCCAGACGATGGTTTCGATCAGCTCTTGCCAGTAACCACGCCAGGAGATCAGGAACATGAAGCCTGTCGCCCACACCAGGTGGCCGAAGAGGAACATCCACGCCCAAACCGAGAGGTTGGTCACACCGTAGGGGTTGTAGCCATTGATCAACTGCGACGAGTTTAGCCACAGATAATCACGGAACCAGCCCATCAGGTAGGTCGAAGACTCGTTGAACTGAGCCACGTTACCTTGCCACACACACAGGTGTTTCCAGTGCCAGTAGAAGGTAAGCCAGCCCAAGGTGTTCAGCATCCAGAACATGGCGAGGTAGAACGAATCCCAAGCAGAGATGTCGCATGTACCGCCACGACCGGGGCCGTCGCAAGGGAAGCTGTAACCGAAGTCTTTTTTGTCCGGCATCAGCTTGGAACCACGAGCATCCAGAGCGCCTTTGACGAGGATGAGGGTCGTGGTGTGCAGACCCAGGGCGATCGCATGGTGAACCAGGAAGTCGCCAGGGCCAATGGTCAGGAACAACGAGTTGTCGCCTGCGTTGATTGCATCCAGCCAACCCGAGAGCCAGATACCGTCGGCTGCGGTGCTTGCAGCACTACCAGCACTTGCCAGCAGAACGTCAAAGCCATACAGCGCTTTACCTGACGACGCTTGCACGAATTGTGCGAAGACGGGTTCGATCAGGATTTGTTTTTCGGGAGTACCGAATGCCTGCATTACGTCGTTGTGGACGTAGAGACCCAGGGTGTGGAAACCGAGGAAGAGCGAAACCCAGCTCAGGTGAGAGATGATCGCTTCTTTGTGTTCGAGCATCCGAGCCAGGACGTTGTCCTTGTTGGCTTCGGGGTCGTAATCACGGATGAAGAAGATCGCACCGTGGGCGAACGCACCAACCATCAGGAAACCCGCGATGTATTGGTGGTGGGTGTACAACGCAGCCATCGTGGTTTGATCCTCAG
Organism: Coleofasciculaceae cyanobacterium RL_1_1; assembly: GCA_012033105.1. Taxonomy (GTDB): domain Bacteria; phylum Cyanobacteriota; class Cyanobacteriia; order Cyanobacteriales; family Geitlerinemataceae; genus RDYZ01. The sequence continues at coordinate 2,240 of JAAUPN010000111.1, read as the reverse complement.
CCATGAAGGCGTAAGGCGGCAGCGCGTACATGTGCTGTGCGACCAACGAGGTGATGACGCCAAGGCTAGCCAGGGCGAGACCAAGCTGGAAGTGCAGCGAGTTGTTAACGGTGTCGTACATGCCAGTGTGGCCTGCACCTAGACGACCGCTCGGCGGTTTGTGAGCGCTAAGGATTTCCTTAATGCTGTGACCAATGCCGAAGTTGGTGCGGTACATGTGACCGGCGACGATGAAGATCACCGCGATCGCCAGGTGGTGGTGAGCCATGTCGGTCAACCACAGCGATTCGGTCTGCGGGTGGAAGCCGCCGAGGAAGGTCAGGATTGCCGTGCCGGAACCAGTTGCAGTCCCGAACACATGACCTGCCGTATCTGCGTTTTCCGCGTACACACCCCAGTTCCCTGTAAAGAAGGGAGCTAGACCAGCCGGGTGAGGCATGGTGGTCAGGAAGTTATCCCAACCGACGTGTTGACCGCGCGACTCGGGAATTGCCACGTGCACCAAGTGACCCGTCCACGCCAGCGAGCTAACGCCGAACAAACCAGCCAGGTGGTGGTTGAGGCGCGACTCAGCATTCTTGAACCAAGAAAGGCTGGGGCGGAATTTGGGCTGAAGGTGCAACCAACCCGCAAACAGCATCACGGCTGCTAGAACGAGGAGGAAAATGGAACCTTGATAGAGGTCGCCATTTGTGCGCATTCCGATCGTGTACCACCAGTGATAAACACCGGAATACGCGACGTTAACGGTCGTGTTTGCACCGGCTTGCGTAAATGCAGCCGTTGCGCCTTCACCGAAGTGAGGGTCCCAGATCGCGTGGGCGATCGGGCGGATGTTGAGCGGATCGGTGATCCATTGCTCGAAGTTGCCTTGCCAAGCGACGTGGAACAGGTTGCCCGAAGTCCAGAGGAAGATGATTGCCAGGTGGCCGAAGTGAGAGGCGAAGATCTTTTGGTAAAGATTCTCCTCCGTCATGCCATCGTGGCTTTCAAAGTCGTGAGCTGTGGCAATCCCGTACCAGATCCGACGGGTAGTCGGGTCTTGTGCCAGGTCTTGGCTAAATTTTGGAAATTTAGTTGCCATGAGTCCTAACTAAAAGGAGCTGTACCTAGTGTTACCCGACGGAAATGATCCGTGCCAGGAAGAATGCCCAAGTCGTTGCAATTCCACCGAGGAGGTAGTGTGCGACGCCAACGGCGCGACCTTGGATGATGCTGAGAGCGCGAGGCTGGATAGCCGGAGCGACTTTCAGTTTGTTGTGAGCCCAGACGATCGATTCGATCAATTCTTGCCAGTAACCACGGCCACTGAACAGGAACATCAAGCTGAACGCCCAAACGAAGTGAGCGCCGAGGAACATCAGACCGTAGGCCGACAGAGCCGAACCATAGGAGTTGATGACCTGGGAAGCTTGTGCCCACAGGAAGTCACGCAGCCATCCGTTGATGGTGATTGCGCTTTCAGCAAAGTTGCCGTAGGTGATGTTCGTAACCGAACCATCGCCAGCAACCGAACCCCAGATGTCGGACTGCATTTTCCACGAGAAGTGGAAGATGACGATCGACAGGGAGTTGTACATCCAGAACAGACCCAGGAAGACGTGATCCCAACCAGAAACCTGGCAAGTACCACCACGACCGGGACCGTCGCACGGGAAGCGGAAACCGAGTTCGGCTTTATCAGGGATAAGGCGCGAGCTACGAGCGTACAGAACGCCTTTCAGCAGGATCAGGACGGTGACGTGGATCGTGAAAGCGTGGATGTGGTGAACCATGAAGTCCGCCGTACCCAGCACCATCGGAGCCATCGCAACTTTGCCGCCAACGGCGATGACATCACCACCAAAGACGGGGCTGACATTCGCGAGTGCGTTAGGAGCGGTAGCGCCTGCGGCTGCGGAGTGCAGACCTTGGAGCCACTGTGCAAAAATCGGCTGAAGCTGAATTGCACTATCCGAGAACATGTCCTGGGGACGACCCAGAGCACGCATCGTGTCGTTGTGAATGTACAGACCGAAGCTGTGGAAGCCCAGCCAAATACACACCCAGTTCAGGTGAGAAATGATCGCGTCACGATGACGGAGAACCCGATCAAGCAGGTTGTTCACGTGCATCTTCGGATCGTAGTCACGCACCATGAAGATGGCAGCGTGAGCACCCGCACCGACGATCAAGAAGCCACCAATCCACATGTGGTGGGTGAAGATCGACAGTTGCGTCGGGTAATCCGTCGCAATGTA
>JAAUPN010000110.1 GCA_012033105.1 Coleofasciculaceae cyanobacterium RL_1_1 | reverse complement strand
GCGGCTTCCAAAGTCATGTCAATTTGATCCCGTATAACCCGATCGTGGAGGTGGACTACAAACGCCCGGATAGCCAGCGGGTGAGCGGCTTTAAGCGAGCGTTGGAAGATCGACACATTGCAGTCAGTGTGCGCTACTCGCGTGGGTTGGATGTGGATGCGGCCTGTGGTCAGTTGCGATCGTCAGAGTTGCAGCGCTTGGCTGAAACGGCGGATCTGTCGCCGGTGACGCCTTAACGGGAGTGATCGGGAGCTATTCGGCTGCATTGGTTTCGTCTACCAGGCGTATAAATACGTCGTAGCGCGATCGCCGCTCGTCCTGAATACCACCGGTCACCGCAATGCTTTCGATCGCCCGGACGATCGCATCCTGTTCCACGGGCAAACGCAACGAACCCAGACCACCCGAAGCGAGCAGTGTCGCCACATCCAGATAGAAAAATCCGTTACGGTTGGCTAGCCCATTACCGGGTAGTGCGGCGCGAAAGCGATCGCTCTCCACCAGTGGCGCTTCGACCCCACCCACAAACGTATCCGACACCACCGCTCCGATGCTAAAAAAGGCCATCGTTCGTGTCAGCCAGCCGTGTTCGACCGTCAAACCCTGTTGTCGCATTGTCCAACGTAAGACGGTACGATCGCCGACCTTCTCCGGTTCCACTGTAATACCGTAGCGATCGCGAACGGTGCGATCGAGCTTCTCGAAAAAGGTGTCAGCGGGCTTGGGATCGGTGGTATCGACAAAGGCGGTCACGCCCAACGGTAGCGGCGATTGCGTGCTTGCGGAGGGAATCGCAGCGAGGGCAAATTCGCCCGTTGTCCAGGCGATGATGTCCTTTTCTAGGTCAAGATTGAGGGTCGAACTCAGGGCGCTGCGGAGCCACTGGGGATCGATCGGCAGAAGCGCATTAACCTGCGAGTCGCGCAGATAGTCGCGCCAAATTTGAGGAAAATCGAGACCGACGATCGCAGCAACGGCAAAATCAGGGATCACGTCCGCGATTTCGGGGGTGGGGACGTTGCGATCGTAACGGCGATCGGACGAGGGAGCGAGCCACGACAGGCCGTTTAGCTCTACGCCATCCTCCGTTAAAAAGACGGTCACCATGGAGCCTTGGGTGCGTACCGGTGGCCGATCGATCGAATCAACCCGTCCCACGGACTGGCTTGCAAGAAATTCAGATGCACTTTCAACGTTGAAATACAGCGCAGCAAAACTATCCGACCCGGCGAGCAAATCCCAGGCGCTGCTATAGCCCTCGACCTGCGCGATCGTGGTTTCGTCCAGGTAGGCATCGATGGTGCGATCAATCGCCGTGCGATCGGGGCTAATGATCGCCATTTTTCGATCTGAACCACAGAGAAGGTATCCGAATCGGCGATCGTCAACCCTTTATACTCGCGTTCCGTCCAGGCGCCTGCGACCGCCGATGCCTGTTCTAGCGCTTGGCGAGCGCGACGCGGACTTTCGACCGGCAAGAAAAAGACGGGAGCATACCCGGTCGAAATATTCTCCGGAGCCATATCGTTGGACACGTTACGCGGCGGCAACATCGCCACAAACAGCCGATCGCCGATCCACGGTCGCACATCGCGATCGAACTCCAAGCCCGTAACATCCGCCAACCGCGTTGCTGCTTTCCCCAGCGTGTCAAGGGTTACCGTCTGACTGTCGCTTGTCCCATAATCGAGAACCTGCTGCCAATCATCCACGGTCACCGAGACCATCGCGGTGACCGTGGCATCTTCAGGAATAAGTTTGACGATCGTCCGTAATTCTGACGTGAGATAGCGTTGGATCAAGCTCACGGCAAAGCCGCACAGTAGCAAGAGCAAGAACAAAGCACCGAGCAACTCCGGATGATCGCCAATCCAGCGACTAATCCTGCGTTGCAGTGGAACTCGACCGGGTTGATTGCTCATCGGGGGCGGTGTAGGTGTCAGCTAAAAACAAAAAGCAAAAGGCAGTGGTGATGATCACACTATTGATCGATCCACCCAGTTCAAGTCGGGACGTACTTGGTACTTATGTTGACACTTGCATTGCAAATGTTCGGATACTGTATCACCGTTAATCCCTCTCGAAGACAACAACCCGTCACTCGAGTGCAAGTCTCTAGGAGAAAAGCATTCAGGCGACGGGCCGTTGCGTATGTATTTACCGATCAGAATTATAAAAACTGCGATCGGCGGCGTTTAAAAGAGCTTTGAAATCAACCGTGCCGGTTGACTTGTGGATCAAGGTATCGCACTCAGGTAGTTTTTGCTACCGTCAATAGATTTTTTTTACATTTAGTCAAATTCTGCTGCATTTTCCAACGGTGGCGATCGCAGACGCAACCAGCGAAATCTCGTAAGATGTCCGAAGTGTCTCGCTGAGACATTGCTGATGCATCGATCCAATCTCCAAAGCTCGCAACGCTCGTTGTCGTGGATTTGGTGATCTTTGGTGTTCAGCAATGCAATTTTCCGTAGCGTTTGTCTTGGAGTTATAGGTTTACATGGAGCCACTCGACCCCCTTCTGCCGAACTCCAATTTGCCCCATCCCAACTCGCGAACCCCGAATGCATCGCCGGATGTACCGCCGGATTCGTCAGATTCAGTCACGTCAGATTCAGTCACGTCAGAGGCAGCAAACGCAACCTCAGATAAAGCTCCAGGTGATGATCCCGCTTTGCGTACGCGCGAGGATGCGGAAGAGTGGCTCGTCGAGACTAATACCGACACGTTTGCCCTAGAGTTCAACGTAGATGAAGCGGGCAACGACAACGATCGCCAACACGCGAAAAATGATGCGGATGACGGCCTGCCCTACGATAACCGCGACTACTTAACCAGCGATCGCTCCCGCGCCAGGTTCGTACTAACACTCCCAAATCAACCGCGATCAACTTTCCCGAACCGCGCACCTCCCTCGGCTCACGCTTCGGTGAAATCGAGATCACACCACCAGAGTTGGGGGTTGCGGGAAAACTACCGATTGAGCCGGGAATGACGATCGCGATCGCAACGGTGGCGATGCTGGTGGGGCTAGCGTTCGATAGCTTGTGGCTGGGGGTGACGGGAGCCGTTATTAGTTTGAGTGTGTCGATTAGTTTGCTGTTGCCGAGTGGACGCCAACTGTGGGTGCAGCTCATCCCGGAACCGTGGCGTGTGCCGTTGGTGGCGGCATTGGGGTTGATGGCGTCGAGTGTGGGGCTGTTAATGCTGGGTAGCTCGAACCAGCAGGGCGATCGGGCGATTCAGATTAATTGGGACGCGCTGGGGGCATTGGGGGAAATTGTCGGCGCGGTGGGGCAGATCGCGATCGCGATTCTGGCCGTCTATGTGGCATGGCAACAGTATGTGATCTCGCGCGATCTGACGATTCAGCAAAACCGGATTACACAACAACAGACGATCGATGCCTATTTTCAAGGCGTTTCGGATCTGACAATTAATGATGAAGGTTTGCTTGAAGATTGGCCGCAGGAACGGGCGATCGCCGAGGGACGGACAGCGGCGATTCTCAGTAGCGTCGATGCAGCGGGGAAAGCGAAAATTGTCCGCTTTTTATCCCAGTCGCGTTTGCTGTCGCCGTTGAGACGCGATCGGCGGCTTGGGCGTCCGATTCTCGATGGTTCCGGCGGTTATTCCGAAGATCGCGAGCATGGTACACGGGTGATCGATCTTAGCGTGATGCTCGCAGCAGCGGATTTAACGGATACGGATCTACGCTGGGCAGAATTGAGTGATGCGAACCTGGTTCGGGCTGATTTGAGTAACTGTGACTTGGTAAAAGCGAATCTATCCCGCGCCATCCTTTACAAGGCGAAGCTCTGCGGTGCGGATCTGAAGGGAACACGCTTGTTTTACGGCAAGCTGGAAACGGCAACACCACGAACGCGCGGCGCACGACCGAATTACCAAACCGGTGAGGGGACGGGAGCGGTGGTGGAGGACGCTGATTTTACGGATGCGCAGCGGATGTCGGAGGAGCAGCGTCAATATTGTTGCCAGTGGTGTGGCGATCGATCGCGATCGACCATCCCCGGCGGCTGCGACGGCATTCCAAATCGGTTAGGACGTTAGCCACAGTATCTACCCAAGATGTTTCAACTCTGGTAGCAATGCGATCGCCCAGACCTCAAAGGTCTGCATCACTCGCCGACGGCCAGACATAAATCACACCCGACACCACACTTAACACCACCGATAGCCAAAATACTCCCTGTGCCACCAACGGCCACGGCTCCGACAGCGGCGCGATCGCCAGCCCGATCGCCACCATCTGCGACACCGTCTTGAGCTTGCCCCAAAGATTCGCCCCCGACACCGAAGTCTGACTCGATCGCCACGCCGTAATCCCAATCTCCCGTGCAATAATCACAAACACCCCCCACGCCACAAAAATCCGCAGCTCGATCAAACAGAGCAACGCCGCGATCGTCAGTAGCTTATCCACCAATGGATCAAGCAACTTACCCAGATCACTCACCTGATTAAACCGCCGCGCCACATAGCCATCGAGCCAATCCGTCCCCGCCGCGATCGCAAACCAGCCAAACGCCCACCAGCGCTGCGACTCGCTCGGATCACCACTAAGAGAATAGAGCACCAACGGAATCGCCAACATCCGCGATAGCGTGATCCAGGTCGCGATCGTGATTTGTTTAGAAACGGTCATAGAAGTAGTTAAGAGCAAAACGAACGGGAAATCGCGATCGCAAGCCTAACGTTAGGATGGGGAAAACCCCAAGCCTATGACACCCATCCAAACGTCAAGCCAAACGTCAAGCCAAACACCAATCCAAACGCCAGACTGGGTAAAACACGCGGTCTTCTACCAGATTTTCCCCGATCGCTTCGCCCGTGGAGCCGATCCGAGTGATGCTCTACCCCAAACCGCGATCGCCCTCGAAGCCTGGGACGCGCCGCCCACCAACGAAGGCTACAAAGGCGGCAACCTCTGGGGCGTAATTGATAAACTCCCCTACTTGCAAGACCTGGGCATCACCGCGATCTATCTCACGCCCGTTTTCCAATCCGCCAGCAATCATCGCTACCACACCCACGACTATTACCAAGTCGATCCCCTGCTTGGCGGTAATGCCGCCCTGCGCAAGCTAATCGATGCGGCTCACGATCGCCAGATCAAAATTGTCCTCGACGGCGTTTTCAATCACGCCAGTCGCGGCTTCTTCCAATTTAACGACATCCTCGAACACGGCCCCCATTCTCCCTGGATCGACTGGTTTCGCATCCACGGTTGGCCGCTCTCGGCCTACGATGGCAGCGAACCCGCCAACTACGCAAGCTGGGTGAATAACCGTGCCCTACCCCAGTTCAATCACGACAACCCCGACGTACGCGAATACATCATGCGCATCGGCGAACATTGGATTCGTGAAGGGATCGACGGTTGGCGGCTAGATGTGCCATTTGAAGTGAAAACGCCGGGATTTTGGCAGGAATTTCGCGATCGCATCAAGGCGATCAACCCCGAAGCCTATATCGTCGGCGAAGTCTGGAGCGATGCCGCCCGCTGGCTTGACGGTACGGCCTTCGATGGCGTGATGAACTACGAATTTACTGGCCCCGTGATCGCTTTTGCAGCGGGCGATCGCGTCCAACGCGAGATGGTCGAACATCACGACTATTGGCCGTATCCTGCCCTCGATGCGCCGGGATATGCCGCCAAACTCGATCGGCTGTTTGCCCTCTACGACTGGCCGATCCATCTAGCCCAACTTAACCTCCTCGATAGCCACGACACGCCGCGCCTGGTGACCCTTGCGGGTGGCGATCGCGATAGCCTACAGCTCGCCCTGTTTTTGATGTTCACCTTTCCCGGTGCGCCCTGCCTCTACTACGGCGACGAAGTTGGCCTCGCCGGAGCGCACGATCCCGACTGTCGGCGCAGCTTTCCCGAGCCAGACCACTGGGATCGCCAACTGCTCAACGATTGCCGCGAATTAATCACCCTGCGTCACCGCTTCGCCGCCCTGCGTACCGGCGACTATCGCACAATTTACGCTCGTGATTCGGTTTACGCCTTCGAGCGTAGCGACGCCAACGATCGGCTCATCGGTTGCATTAACGTCGGCACAACCCCAAGTCAACTCCCGATCGCCGATCTGGGGCTAACCCCGAACATCATCCACAACACTCTCCTTGGTACAGTGGAGATCACCCCTGATTCCGTGACGCTACCGGCTCGATCGTCTGGTTTGCTGCATCTGAATGCATCGGCTTGAAGTTATACAGCATCGGTGATCGCTGCGATCGGCGACTTGGAGTACTGGATTCATTCAGAGAAAGTCCGGATCTTTTTCCGATGAACTACTTTCCAAGACCCAAACGGCGTATAATAATAAATCGTGACGAAAATCATCGCGTCAGTTATCTTGTTCATCTAGCTTTATCCTTAGGAGGCGATAGTATGACCCAAGTGGTCGTCGGAGAAAACGAAGAAATTGAATCGGCTCTACGGCGTTTTAAACGCCAAGTTTCCAAAGCTGGCATTTTTGCGGACATCAAACGCCGCCGCCACTACGAAACCCCGATCGAGAAGAAAAAACGTAAAGCGATCGCTCGCCGGAAAAAACGTTTCCGTTAAGCTCGATTGCCTGATTCGATCGGTGTTCGGTCGTGATGCTCTCGCTCATCTGCCGTTTTGGAAGATTGCGGTTAGCAACTACCCGCATTTATCAATAATGCCTCGATCGTTCCCACTCCGAAGCCACCGTTTAACGGGCGTAAGCCTCCAAAAAACGGTGGCTTCTCGCTGAATAACTGCTGAATAATTGTAGTTTCACACAAACTGCTTAGGACATACGTAACACAAGCATCCTGCTTGTCCAGAAGCAAGCTAGAAGCTGGCGCTACGCAAAAAAAACGATGCAGCCGCCAAAAGGAAGCTCATCGCTAATAACGCCTTGAAATCTAAATAAAAGTCTGAACCGTCTCTAAAGCCGCTGATGACACGTCTTGAGTTCATGTGTCGGGCTATCATCAGTCCACTACGCTAATGTTTCAGGGCGATAGCCCAAACCCTTGGTAAATTCTGAGCAAAAGAGTTCGATATCACGGGTATCCGGTGCGCCGTGGGAGACGATCGCCACTTGGTATCGCTGCATCACCGAAACCGCCGACTGCCCCATATCCAGGTTCCACAGTGCCACCTGTAAGCGCGGCTTGCTCGGCAAGGGAATGCCCAGCTCCTCCATGTACGATCGTAAACGATTGTGTTGTGCGATCGAGGGTAGTGTCCGCATTCGGATACGTAATACCCAACCATCGACTTGGTGAATCACCGTCACGAGCCTGACTGAAAGGTCGCTCGATTTCAGGTATTCGATCGCCTGAACGGTTAATGTTGCGTTTGCTAAGTAGTAGAGATAATCCACAGTTTCCGCTCTGCCTCTGTTCCTACCTTTCATGATCCCAAGTATTCAGGAAGACCGGTAGGGCAATCACCCTCTAGTTGCAGCGTAAATCTACCCGTCTTTTTATAAATTATTAATAATTAGCTAAAACTCTTCATGTAAGCTCTTGTTTCTGTGAGTTTGTCAAGCCTGTGAATCAGCCCATTCGTAATTCTCGTCCCGCGATCGCCCACGATGTCGATCGTCAACTTAGCGCCTACGATTACCCCTTGCCTCCAGGGGCGATCGCGCAAAATCCCGTCGAACCCCGTGATCACTCGCGGCTGTTTTGGGTCAAATCCGATCAGGAGGTCGAGCATCGGATTTTTCGTGATTTGGTTGATTTGCTAGACGCTGGTGATCTGCTGGTGCTGAACGATACGCGGGTGATCCCGGCGCGATTGCACGGTGCGAAACCCAGTGGTGCAAAGGTGGAGGTCTTGCTGCTCGAACAGCGGGGTATCCGGCAGTGGCTCGCCTTGGTCAAACCTGGAAAACGCCTCAAACCTGGGGCGACGATCGTGTTTACACCTGCGATCGCGACGGAACACACCAATCGAGCGCCACTCACGGCCACTGTGATCGACAGCGACCCCGAAACGGGCGGACGCCTCCTCGAATTTGAACACCCTGCCGACGAATCCTTCTTTAGCTTGCTCGATGACTACGGTGAAATTCCCTTTCCGCCCTACGTTACCGAATCCGCAGCCCAGCCCGATCAGTATCAGACCATTTATGCCGAGCGCAACGGCTCGGCGGCTGCACCCACCGCAGGCTTGCACTTTACCGATGAATTGTTCGCGCAGCTTGATGCGAAGGGGATCGAACGGGCGATCGTGACGCTCCATGTTGGAGTGGGGACGTTTCGCCCAGTGGAAGTGGAAGATATCACGACCCACGCGATGCATGGCGAATGGATTGAGGTGACGGCGGCGACGGTGGACAAAATTTCGGCAACGAAGGCGCGAGGTGGTCGGGTGATCGCGGTGGGGACGACGACGGTGCGATCGCTCGAATCGGCGGCGGTGTCCGGCACGCTCGTACCCTATACCGGCAAAACCGAACTGTTCATCTATCCTGGCTATCAATGGCAGGCGGTGGACGGGTTGATTACCAATTTCCATTTGCCGAAGTCGAGCTTAATGATGTTGGTTTCAGCGGCGATCGGACGTGAGCGTTTGCTGGCGCTGTACCACGAGGCGATCGCGCAAAACTATCGCTTTTTCTCCTTCGGTGATGCGATGTTCATCGATCCGGTTGCCCTGCGATCGCAGGATCTCTCCTAAGTCGAGTCACACATCCAGGCTGCGATCAACCGATCAGTCTTTCCCAAACGGTTGACCCCAGCGCGACCAACACTCTTTATTAAAGGGTGGTTTCCAGGTTTGAATTAAGGCTTGCTCGAGTTCCTGGCGGGCTTTGCGGCCTCGGGGAGCCTGGAGCCAAAAGGCGATCGCACGCCGTGATCGATCCCGAGTTCATAATGCAACGCGTAGTAGCGATCAAGATACCGTTTACAGTCATGGTCGCCGCGCCAACGTTGTTCCGAGTTGTTCGACTCGCCGATGTACAGCACCAACGGCACAAAGTGATCGGCGACGAAATATAGGCAGGGATAACCACGCGTCGTTGCCGGTTTGCGCCAAAAACTCATCGCTTGGTAAGACAGCGCCCAAGGATTGATGGTATCGGGATCGTGTGATTGAGGCTGAGTCTTCGCTTGACTTTCGGGCTGAACCTGATACGTAGCAATGGTCTCAAAGAGCGATCGCTGAATGGGTGCATCTTCGCGGCGGAGCGATCGCTGAAAATCCGCAATTTCGCTTTGCCAGGTCAAAAGCTGCCCGCGCGTCATCGTTAGCGATAGGGGCGATCGTAGGGTTTTGTACGGTTGCGCTTTAACCTCAAATAGTCGTAATTGCTCGCCGCCACCCGTGACGCTTGAAACTCTTGCGATCGACTCATCCTGCATCAAACTAAGCGCACCGTCCCCATAATTGTGGACTTGCCGTAAAATCGCGTGCGGTTGCCTTCCATTTCGACCGTAATCGTGTCGCCATTGCGCGTTCGTCCTTGAAATTCTGTGACGAATTGCGGTTCGTGATTTTGAAAACAAGCAGAGATCTGGGTGTGAAGTGCTTTGATGCTGCGATCGGCCACCAGTTTAAAAAACGAATCGAGGGTCACCAGATCACGAAAAGCATAGCCAAAGATCTCGGCTAGCCGAGGATTGGCGTAGAGAAACTTACCATTCGCCGTGAGAATATAGAGGCCGGAAAATTCGTATTTACCTTCCGCGACATCTGGCAGTGCAGACACGGGAAATTCGAGTGAGTCGTCATTCTCGGCGACGGGGGTTCTGGCTTCGGTTAGTTCGACATTTAGGCGTAGGTTATCCAGGGCGATCGTCACTTGGGGCGTGAATAACTCGACGAAGAGATCCGCCATCGGCGTGCTGAAATGCTTGGGTTGACCATGCATCAACGTCAGCAAACCCAGGACACGCTTGCCCTTAATTAACGGCACACACAACGCCGATCGCACCTTGTAGGGTTGGCCGCGTAACTCAATCCAGCGTTCATCGGTGGTGGTTTCGTCTACTTTGCCCGCTTTTTTGTGACGCATCACCCATCCCGCCAAGCCGCGATCGATCACTTGTCCGATGAGGTTATTTTTGCGCTCGCGTACCATTGCACCCCGAGCCAAGATACTTTCAATCACCACTTCCGATTCATCGAGCAAAAAAATGCTGCTTTCTTCTGCCCCAAGCAGTGCGCTCGAAACGCGCATGATCTCCAGCAACATCGACTTCAAACGCAGTCGCCCAGTCGCAGCAATTTCCATCGTTGCGACCCCACGCGCCAGCTCATGCAGACCGTGGGTCATACGCTCGATGTACTTTAAGCGCCGACGTTCGGCGTTGAGCTGATGGATTCTTTCGAGAAGTTCGGGTTGTGAAAGCGTGGAATAGTCCAGGTCGTCCATGGTGGTTGCGTCATCAGGGTTGACGGTAGATGCTCGAAGGGGTTGTGCTTGGGCTGATCCGTTGGGCTGACGGTTGATCCAAGGCTTATCTGTCTGTAGATTCGTGTTCTAACGCTAACTTAGAAACAGGTCGGTGTGGTGATCGTAAACCTGCGTAATACAATATTACGGCTGTATTCGTGACGGATGGTACATGTCGATCGAGCGCTATACCCTGCCTGAGATGGGCGATATTTGGACGGATGAATATAAATTCGGCACTTGGCTAGAGGTCGAGATCGCGGTTTGTGAGGCTCAAGCGGAGCTGGGATACATTCCTCAAGACGCGGTAGACGAGATCAAAGCAAAAGCGCAGTTCGACGTACAACGTATTCTCGAAATTGAGGCGGAAGTCCGTCACGATGTCATTGCTTTTCTGACGAATGTGAATGAGTACGTGGGCGATGCGGGTCGCTACATTCACAAGGGTATGACCAGTTCGGATGTACTGGATACGGCATTGGCGCTACAAATGGTCAAGAGTGCCGATATTTTGCTGGGGTCGTTGGATACGGCGATCGAGGCGATCCGTGTCCAAGCCCGCAATCATAAAGATACGATCTGCGTCGGACGTTCCCACGGGATTCATGCCGAGCCAATGACGTTTGGCTTTAAACTGGCGGGTTGGCTGGCAGAGATGCTGCGTAACCGCGATCGCCTCGTCGCCGCGCGGGAGTCGATCGCGGTGGGTCAAATTTCCGGCGCGATCGGTACCTATGGCAATATCGATCCGCGCGTGGAGGAGCTAACCTGTGCCAAGCTCGGGTTACGGGCGGATAAGGCTTCGACCCAGGTAATTTCGCGGGATGTTCACGCGGAGTTTGTGCAGTGTATGGCCTTGATCGCGGCCTCGATCGAGCGTTTTGCGGTGGAAATCCGCAACTTGCAGCGGACTGACGTGCTAGAAGTCGAAGAGTTTTTCTCGAAGGGTCAAAAGGGTTCGTCGGCGATGCCGCACAAGCGCAACCCGATTCGATCAGAGCGTCTGACGGGTTTGGCGCGGGTGATTCGCGGCAATGCGGTGGCGGCGCTGGAAAATGTGGCGCTATGGCACGAGCGGGATATTTCCCACAGTTCGGTGGAGCGGATGATTTTACCGGATAGCTGCACGGTGCTGCATTTTATGTTGCACGAGCTGACCAATCTGGTCTCGAAGTTGCTGATCTATCCGGACAATATGGAGCGCAACATGAACCTGTACGGCGGCGCGATCTTCAGTCAAAGTGTGCTGTTGGCGTTGGTGGATAAGGGTCTAACGCGGGAGGATGCCTACGCGATCGTGCAGTCTTGCGCTCATGCGGCCTGGAATCAGCCCGGTGGTGATTTTCGGGCGTTGGTTGAGGCGGACGATCGGGTGACGTCGCAGCTTTCAGCGGAGGAAATCGCGACCTGTTTCGATCCGCATCGTCAGCTCAAATCGTTAGATTTGGTGTACGAACGTTTGGGTATTTAAGACGTTAAATTGGCTAGATTCTAGTCATTAGATCTCTTGCATGAATCGAAAGGGTCGGGATTCGAGCACTGAGCGGAGTCGAAGTGCGATCGCTTTTCGCGGTAACACCCAGGCTATCGGCAAGCCGACGCTACACGAACGACTCCGCTCAGCCTTCGAGATTTCGGCTTTTTCAAACCTAAAATCTTCGTGCAAGAGGTCTATTAAATCAAAAGTCCGATTTCTTGAAGAAATCGGACTTTTTTTTGTTGTGTTTTACGAGTTAAGCTAAAGACTAGCGATGATACCCGCCAATGCAATACAGCGAAGAATCACGATGCAAATTACGCTTCATTTACCGGATGAGTTAGCGCAACATTTTAATCCTGATCAACTGAGTCGGGAGATTTTGGAAGCGCTCGTGGCACAGACTTATCGGGCTAAAAAAATAACAAAGGCTGAAATTCGATGTATTTTGGGTTTGCCTTCTCGGTGGGCGGTTGATGATTTTTTGAGCAAGTATGATGTTGAGTTACATTATGAACTAGCGGATTTAGAGGGCGATCGGGCAACGTTTCAGCGGCTGCGATCGTGAGTGAGTAATCGTAGTTTTGTCCCACTGGTAACTCATGATTGTTGTTTCGGATACATCACCAATTAATTACTTGCTGCTCATTGATCAGATCCAGGTGTTGCAACTGTTATTTGAACAAGTCATCATCCCTGAAGCTGTTCGGGATGAAATGCTCGATCCGGATGCCCCAGAAATTTTACGACGGTGGATTACTGATCCACCCTTCTGGCTCGATATACGTTCAGTCTCGACGATCGATCCAGCTTTAAGTGTGCTGGATGCGGGGGAGCAAGCTGCGATTACGTTGGCGGAAACGTTATCCGCTGATGTTTTGCTGATTGACGAGCGTTTAGGGAGGCAGATCGCAACTGAACGGGGACTATCAATTGTGGGGACAATCGGGGTATTGGATGAGGCGGCAAATTGTGGACTAGTGGATCTAGCGGATGCTTTAGCTCGGTTGCAGCAAACGAATTTTCGGATTTCGCGTCGTTTGGTGCAGGCATTACTGGATAGATCGACGGATTAAAAGTTGTCTTATAGTGTTGCATCCACAAATATAGCAGTACTCTTTTTGGTTAAGATACTCTCATCCAAGCTGAAAACCGCACTTCGACTCCGCTCAGTGCTCTCAGTTTTTTTGATGTGTCCTAACTCAATCGTTTTTTGATACACAAGAAGCCCGATCGCCAACAGCAACCGGACTTCTAAAAAACAGACAATGACGCAACTCAACTAAGCAACCGCAAACTTCAGCACACGGCGCTTAAACCGCAGATCCGCACGCTGGGCGATCGTGCGAATTTGCACCAAACGATCGCGCTGACTTTGCAGAGTTTCAACATCAGGAGCCTTCAGATACGACTGAAACGCCACATGTTCGACCTTGACCAGTCGATCGTACAATTCCGCCGCCTCACGAATGCGCGGATTGCGGCGCAGGATCGCGCCGGGACTGGGATCGATCGTGCGGTGGGAGCATCTCATTAAGGTAAGGAGCAAGAATGCGGATTGACAGGCGGTAGAGAATGAGGGGAAGTCAAGGAGCAGATGAGATGACCCCCGAAGAAAAAACAGCACTTCGCCAAGCAGCCGAGACCA
>JAAUPN010000109.1 GCA_012033105.1 Coleofasciculaceae cyanobacterium RL_1_1 | reverse complement strand
TGAGACGACACAATACTACTTAAAACTTTGCGTTTTTTAACAATAGCAACGGCGGTTTCATCACAACTGGTTTCGATCGCTAAAACGGTAGGCATAGTAGTAAATTACGACGGGTAACAGGCACTCAGAGAGCCTGGATTTTTGTGATAGCATTCTACGCAGACCTTTGCCGATTTTGGGTTCTACGGCAATGTTTATGGTCTTTTTGGTTCGATTGCGAAAGTTAATTTCGGTTAACGATATTGGCCTCGATCGTCGTAATGGCTGAAGTTGGTGAAAACCACTTCAAACTTCAGGTTTGGAGAGGAACACTGACCTCCTCGATTTCATTGAAATCGTGAGTTTAACCACTGGCTTTGAACGATACGATCAAGACCTCAATTCGATTGCTCGCTCCGCTAGTTGTGATCCATTGATTTTGATTTAGCGATGTGTGAGCAATTAACGTTCAGATAAACGTTTAAAGTCCTGTAACGTTTTGTAATTCTAAGGAATCATTTTATGCGACAACTATTGGCGCTGGTTCTGACGGCATGTCTCTGGTTTGGCTTCGCGCCGACCGCGTCTGCAAACGTCGGCACCCTCACCCCCTGCAAGGATAACCCCGCGTTCGTCGCTCGGGCGAAGAAGGCCACCACCGAACAAGCCAAAGCACGGTTTGCCTCCTACGGTGAGCAACTGCTTTGCGGTCAAGAAGGTCTGCCCCACTTGGTCGTTGATGGTCGCTGGGATCGTGCTGGTGATTTTATGATCCCCGGCGTACTTTTCCTCTATATCGCAGGTTGGATCGGCTGGGCTGGTCGTAGCTACCTGCAAGCGATCGCTGGCGAAAAATCTCCCGCAACCAAAGAAATCATCATCGATGTACCTTTGGCCGTGAAATGCTCGTTGGGCGCTGCCACCTGGCCGTTGTCCGCTTTTAAAGAAGCATCGAGCGGTGAAATGTTCGCGAAAGACGACGAAATCACGGTTTCGCCGCGCTAGGTAGCCTAATTTCTCGACTGGCTTTACCGTAGCCTGACGCAAGTTGGGGCTGCGGTTTAACTGTAATTTCGACTAGTTCAACGGAGATTTTTACGATGGACGGTTTAAAAACCTACCTCTCGACCGCACCGGTCATTGCTACCATTTGGATGCTCGTAACGGCGGGTATTTTGATTGAATTCAATCGTTTCTTCCCTGACCTGCTGATTCACCCTCTCTAAGGTTGAATGTTGAGGCGTGTTGATCTTACGGATTTATTAATTCATTGCAATTAGTCCATCTCGGCGAGATTAAACAATTTATAGCCTGCAAGTGAAAAAAAGCCCGATCATCAAATGATCGGGCTTTTTTTATGGTTTTTCGATTCGTAGATGGTTCGTAGATGGTGTGACCAAGACCGATACTGACCCCTCAAGAGTTTTTAAGGAAGGTTTGGTTTAATAGCTCGTAAGACTATCGCATTGGTTGGGCTGCGATCGCGACTGATATTTAGTGAAGCTCACCAATCGCTCGGGGTGCTGAACATTGCTTGAATTATCCTACTACAGGAAACAGCTAGCCACAGTGTTGTCTAGCTTTCGTCCTAGACGGCAACAACGGGTCATGGACTTTGGCTCATCCAACGGTTGCGCCATTGCTGATGACGCACTCAAGGATGTGGACAATGCCGCGTGGCTGATTTACTTGACACCAGATGCTCAAGAAGAATGGCGCGATCGAATTTACTGGATTCGGACGCTTGACCGCCTGGCTGAACAGGGTTGGCTCAACAGCGAACTCAATAGTTTTGAGCAATTCTGTCAGCATTGGCATCATCCACAACCGGTAGAAGAGTTGCCGATCGAGGCTTCATGTCAGCTTAAACTGTGGCGGAAATCTCGCACCTGGCGACATCTTATTAACACTGCACACAGTGACTGCGACAACTGCGATAACTGCGCTCCTCGCAATCTGTTTGCCCTCTCCGCCTGGCAACACTACCTTCGAGCCATCACCACCTATCATCGTGACGATCTCGTCCTTCAGACCATGGTGGATTACGATCGCATGATCGAACATCTAGGGGGATCGCTCTTTCAGGTATTACCGGATCTCAATGCGGATCTGGCCGTTGGCGCTTGCGTTGTTGGCGCACTCGACCAGTGCTACAACCATTTGCGCGATCTGAACGAAGATAGCCAGCATCGCCTATGTTATTTTCCGCACACGCTCTTAAACGAGTTTGGACTAAATGCCGAACATTTTTATCAGCGTACGGTGTTTGAACAACCGGGCTACCGTCAGTTAATGCACTACTGGCTGTACGAATATTTGCCACCACGCAAGGCGATCGCCCAGCAGTTTGCCCGACGCCTTGATCTCCCACCATCCTGGAAATTACTGTGTGACTGGTCATTCGATCGCTACGAGCGTATTGAAGCGTGCTTACAGAGCTGTGACTATAACTACGTAGATTTCGCGCAGCATTATTGGACAGAAGTACGTCAACACCTTAAACATCACTCGACTCCGCCCGCCCACCCCATCACCATCCAAACTCCGCGTGGCTGCGGGATGTATAAACCGTTTGCTCTGCATCGATCGGCCTAGTTGGCAGCGAAGATCCACCCATTCTCCAGTGCCAATGATCTCTGTATCTACCAGATCTCGTTCGTTGTACCAGACAATCTAAAATAAATGTAAACGATTTCCTTAGGGATTGTGTTCCGTGATACTACTGTCTGTACGCCGACATGTACTGAGAGTGTGTATCCGTACGATCACGAGAGATCTGACCTGCTGATACTAGAACCGAGCTTTGCTCCCCTTCTCAGATTTGCACGTACTTGGGACTTCCGATCACAAACTTGTTCACCCATCAACACCGAAAAAACTTACAACGAACGCTTGATAACTCTTCTCTATCGACACGTATAAAAGTCGTTATGTCGGAGTTAATTAGCAGGTATTTCGATCGTTGGTGAACGGAGTCTAGGGTTAGCCATAGCATCTAAGTTCAGACTAAACCGGCATTTATGAATGTGCATGGCGAGGTTACCGCTCATTGCTTGCATCATCACTCGTTACGATGAGATGATGTCCTGCTCCAACCTAAACACTAGTGACGTCCAAATCCAGTTTCCAGACTGAGTTTAGACTCTACTCCATTCCATTTTTTAGACTAGAGTATCGACCGATCGATCTCTTAGCGCTCCACCGCCATTCCAAAGATTTCAGCCCCTCTACAAATCAGCAACTCAAGGAGAACACCATGACTTCTACTATCGTCATTTCTCGGTATACAATTGATGCGATCCGCACTGAAGCACGTGAATTAGTGATGTCCGGCACGATCGGTCGTAACCAACCCATCTACTCTCTCTGCCAATACATCCCAGCGCGGGAATGGGCTTTGGTCGAGCAAGAGTTAGAAGATTATGGTTATTTGTTGCGCGATCGTATGATTGATCTTCTCTGCTCAGAGTCTTGGACTTCTGATTAGTCAGAGTTCAGAATTCTTACCATTTTCCTAAGTTTCTAGATAATAGAGTTTTTTCTTTTTTAGACGACTTTAGACAGCCCTTTGCATCTTACGAAAGTTAAGATGAACGCCCATTTTTCCTTCAACAAACTTCCAAAAACGCTTTCAATCCAACGATTGATCTACACCTAGAAAATACAGGCGTGCTAACTGCGGCAATGTGCCGTTAGCACGCCTGTTCTGTATCAAGAGTTTAGGAATCTTTTGAACGCAGTTGCTCTAACTCTTGGCGTAAGGCCGTTAGTTCCTCAGTGAGGTCGTGCAGTTCTTGAGCTGCTTTGGTGGAGGGTTGAGGCCGGGGAGTGGTCGATCGATTGCTTGAGGGTGAGCTGGGGTCTGCTGGCGATTGGGTAAACGTTTGTTCCACGAATTCGCGGGCTTCGCGTTCCGCCTTTTCGCCTTTTTCGGCGAGCTTTTCGGTCATGCTATCCCAGTCGAGCTGGAATGTAGCCATTGCTTCTTCGCGTTTGACGGGATCTTGAATCCCCTCAACGATCGAGGTGGCCGCACCAACGGTGACGCGAAGGCTATTTTGTAACGACTGCACCAAGTTATCGGAATTCATAGCCATAGCTGTCTGTGAACTTGAGGGGGGATGGGAAACGAATTGGGATCGACCGTGATTGTGGCGCGATCGTCCCGATCCTAGCATTGCTCTACCGGCGATCGCGGGTGGGGATGGCCGCCACAACGACCATACCCATAGGATTGACGCATTAAGCGGCTCAAACGGCGAGAGAGCATCAGCGCAGGCGAGGGCAATCAGTTTTAGTGTGATGCTCTGCATCTGTCCTGGCGGCATGGGTTGAGCCTAGCGGACAAATTTCGGCATAATTTCGGCGGCGGTAAAGAGGCCATAGATGCCGCGTTGATGCAGTTCGATACCGGCTTTGAGATAGCCAAAGGCAGGGCCGCAAACATTGGCGGCCATGCTGGTTTCGTCGCCGAGAGTGAAAGTATGGGTGGAGATTTTGCCCTCGAAGGTGCGTCCGGTGACTTGCACGTTGGTGCTGAGGGGTTTTTTGGCGTTGCGAGTATCAACGACGCCGCCGACGGTGACCCGATCGCGATCGACGATGCCTGCCAGTTCGAGCATGATGTCGTCGGCGTGTTCCATATTTTCCAGCGAGATCAGCCCGTTGGTGGTGTCGAGTAGGGCGGCGACTTCCTTGTCGCTCATGGCACGGGCGCGATCGACGCTATAACCGGGCATGTGGGCGATGTCTTCACGAATCGTGGCGCGGTAGGCTTCCCAGTTGGCGATCCCGACGCCGAAGGTGATGTTGACGGCGTGGATTTCGGCGTAGCTTTGGGCGGCGAGGGCGGCGGCGGCGGTGAGCAGGCCAGGGTCGCGCCGCAGCCCGTCATGTAGGTGATGCCTGCTTTTGCGAGGTCGTCGCGCAGTTCGAGCATTTGTTCGACGGCACTGGTGCGTTTCATCGCATCGACGAGGACGCCTTGCCAACCGGAGGCGATGAATTGTTTGGCGACCGAGGCCATGAACGTGTTGGGTAGGTTCGGGAGAGCGAGAAAGTAGCCTTGGACCTGGGGTGCAATTTCGATCAGATCTTGAATACTTTGGTTGCTCAGGACGCCGCCGGTTTCGATCGTGCCGAGGGTTCCGGTTTTGGCGTAGGTGCGGATGCAGGTGTCGGCGTCGAGTCCGGCGGGATCGTAGATGTAGCCTTTGCCGTCAGCGGCGGCGATGAGACACAAATCGCGCTTCGGGGCGAGAACGCGAGCGGCAGCTTGGCCGAGGCCACCGAAGCCGAGAACGCCAACGGGGAGGGGGGTCGTCAGGGTCAGGAGGGTGCTCATAAGTGCGTGTCAGTCAGAGATAGGAATGAAACGAATGGGGATCTATTATCTCGTGACAGAACAATTTTGCGGGGTGACTGGGGAAGTTCTTCACGGTCGATCGCCCTTAAAATGCGGCTTTGATGGCTGCTTTAAGGACATCAATGCCAGCGGAGACGGCTTCGTAGCCGAAGCGTAAAATCAGCGAGGTGAGCGTGAGGCCGATCGCGCCGATCGTGAGGCCGATCGAGGCGACAAATCCATCGTCATCGAGCAACCCAAAGCCGATCGCGAAGATTCCCATCGCTGGAACGGTATTCGTCCCCGGAATGGGGATCATCATCGAAATGGACAGCAACACGATCGTCAGTCCGAGTACGGTATGACCGATGCGACTGGTGCAAATTACGGTTAAACGCGGGCGTGAAAAAATCTCGATCCGTTGCAGCCAGGGCATCCCTTTCGTTAAGAATCCCTGAATAGTGGCGCGATCGAAGTCTCGATTCAGCCATTTTTCCGGGAGCCACGGTTGTTTCGAGCCGAGGAGAAGCTGAACCGCCAAGACAAACAGCAAAATTCCGAAGGGGACGGAGTAACCGGGAGCCGGGAGCGGTAACGCCGACGGCAGGGACAGCAACACAAACAAAAAGCCGAAGGTACGTTCACCGGCTAGCTCAAACAGATCGCGAAGTTTGACGGGATCGGTACGATCGGATTGGAGGAAGGTGCGATCAAGCTCAGTGGAAAGTTTGGCCACAGGGGGGAAGTTCGTTAAAGGTTAAACGAGGTGGGAAACATGCAGGCGAATCGGGGTTAGATCGTTGGATGATCTGACCCGATCGCAGATGCAATCGCGCTAAAGCGTAGCATGTTTAACTTTTTGCTCATTTTTCGGAAGTTTTAGGAGGTTTTCACGAAGCGAATGATCTCGCGGACGTGTTCGAGGAACTGGCCGTCTGCCGTGATTTGCGCGATCGCCTGACGTGCTTCTGCCCGGAGCCGTTCGCGATCGGCTTGGGCGGCGATCGTTTGCTGGCGCTGCTCGACACTGAGCGCTTGTAATTCATCCGTCAAAACCTGGATCTGCCCAGCTTGCCGCGAGGCGAACGAGTTGACCCGATCGAGGCTGAGTTCCTGTTCGAGGTTCTGGACACGTTCGATCGTCAGATCAAGCTGAGACATGACCGTGGCTAACCGTTCGCTAACGGTGCGTACATCCTCCCGTGGAAACTTGAAGGAGTGATCAATGGCGCTGAGACGGTTGACGAGGTATTGATAAAACACGATCGCGGGTCGTAATCCCGTAAACAAGAGTGTCGCAATACTGCTGACATAACCGATCGAACTAATTCCAGCAGCGGCCAGGGCATACAGCCCGATCGCCGAGACCAGATGCAGTCCGATCGCCACGATCCGCGATCGTCCCACCACCTGACGCACATAGGCCACAGATTGCGGATCAACCGCAATATTTTTTGCTTGAGAGATGGTGGCATTATCGAGGGCGTGCTTGGCCGCAAAGTGAATGTTCCACGGAATCGTGACGATCGCCAGCAACCACCAAAAACTCGCAAGGCCAATAATCCAATCCAGAAAGCTCCCCGACGGGATCTGCAACCACTGCAAGATCGCAAACGCAAGCAGGGCGATCAGCACCAAACACACCGAAAATCCACTGAACAGTCGCGCTTCACTTGAGGTCATCTCACATACCGCCTGATTGAATCACAACCAATCACAACAGCTTGATCGTGGCTGTGAGATCGGCTGATGAAACCGGATTTGTGACAGTTTGGCGATCGGGTTAACTGTTCGCTCCGGTTGACGACCTTTTACAGGATGTACGGCGGGGTCGGGATTGAGTCTGTTGGCTGGAATTGGTTTCAAGGCGATCGGGTTAAATCCTCAGCGGTCAGCAACTTTTCGCTTGATTTAAATTGGGGGTTGCACAATCAATCAAGGCAGGTTATATTAGTTCTCAAAGGCGACGCGGGATAGAGCAGCCTGGTAGCTCGTCGGGCTCATAACCCGAAGGTCGGTGGTTCAAATCCGCCTCCCGCCATCTAAACAAAAAGAGAGATTCGTTAATTCGAGTCTCTCTTTTTGTTTTCGGTTTATTCATCGTTTGTCCCGAGGTGGCGATCGCGGGATGATCGCGGGTTACGGACGGTTGCAATCAAGAAACTGCAATCTAAAGCGGCAATGACGATCGCTTTAAACGCAACCGGTATGATTAAGTCACCGTTTCCCTATCATCCAGAGTTCCACCTGTTCCATCATGCCTGAGCCTTTGATCGATCGCGTTTCACGTCCCGTTCTTGTCGGTGGTCTTGGATTGTCGGCAGGGTTGGCGCTGTGGAACAGTCTGAGTCTGTGGGGAACCGAGGCTGGGGGCGGTGATGGGTTTAGCGCGATCGGTCTGTGTGCGTTGGGGTGGGAACCTGGTTATGGCGGCGGCGGCGAGTCCGTCTGCCCATGACGTTGGAGGACAAGCCGAGCGGTGATCGGTTGGCGGCGATCGCGGCGATCGCTCGCTTGCGTGTGGCGATCAAGCGTTTGCAAGCGGAATTAGACCTCGCGCAGGCCGATGGTCAACGGCGCGAGCATCAACCGATTGAGTCCGTCAAACCAAAGGATGCAGATACGTCTGCGAACACACTTGCTGAAATTCAAGCGGCGATCGCCCGTTGGCAGATCGAATGTGACAGTTTGAGCGCGTCGATGGATCGAGACACC
This sequence comes from Coleofasciculaceae cyanobacterium RL_1_1, assembly GCA_012033105.1. Lineage (GTDB taxonomy): Bacteria > Cyanobacteriota > Cyanobacteriia > Cyanobacteriales > Geitlerinemataceae > RDYZ01. The sequence goes on along the minus strand of JAAUPN010000109.1, from coordinate 5,632 downwards.
CGGACGATCGCGATCTTGGTGCGCCCGCTGTGGGTAAATCCACGATAATTCGTCATTTGACACCTCACGCCACAGCCCCTTCCGACAATACCCCGAACCATATCGCTTCAAAAATTACCTGGGACGAAATTACAATTCGTGCCGATCGCCGTTCTCGGGAGTTCACCACGGATCGCAACACCTCCCCGATATTACCGGTTCAACCGTCCCAACCATCAGGCTCATCAGATCTACGCCGTGCGCTGCTAGCCGATGGCGTACTGTATACGATCGCCGGAGACCTAACCGCGAGCGAACGCCGCGATCTCGAACAGCTTGAGCGGGCGGGACAAACCACGATCGTAATTTGGAATAAAAGCGATTTGGTCAGTGACGTGGATCGCGATCGCGTGCTTGGCAGCATTCGTCATCAACTGGCGGATCTGATCGCCGCCGATCAAATTATCCCAATTGCCGCCGCGCCACGTGGAGCCGCTTCACCGAACCTCGCCGCCTTGAACACGGCCATTGATCAAACCGCGATGTATCCCGGACACGCACGAGTCTGGCAGCAAATTCAACGCGCCTCGACGATCGCGATCGCCGAGATTAAACTCAGCCTCGATCGCCTACGCCGTCACCGCGCCGAGCCGATCGTGCGTCGTTACCAGTGGATCGCCGCCACCGCCACCGCCGCCAACCCGCTCCCCAGCCTCGATCTCCTCGCCTCGGGCAGCATCGGTACACAACTCCTGATCGATCTGAGCCGAATCTATCACCGCGATCTATCGCTCGATCGCGCCCGTGCTGGCTTTGAAGCGATCGTCGAACTGCTACTCAAACTCGGATTGGTGGAACTATCGACTCAGGCGATCGCCGGTTTACTGAAACACAACCCCGTCACTTTCTTCGCTGGAAGTGCCGCCCAAGCCCTAAGTGCGGCCTATCTAATCCACGTCATTGGAACCAGCGCGATCGTCTATTTCGAGACCCAGGATGCCGAATCCTTTGAATCCAGCTCTGAGCTTAGTGAAGCCCAGCCCGATCGCCCGTGGGACAAACTACGCTTTCAGGCCATCCTCGCGCAAACGATCGCCACCACCCAGCGATCGGCCTTTCTCCAAACCCTGCTAGAGCGAGCCACCCAGTACTTCGCCCGCTCTGACAGCTCTGAATCTGCATCTTCAACTCAATCAACCGCTCAGACGTAAGAGCGCCAGCGTGCTAAGTCGGTCAAGCTAATTAATGGAGACTACTCGTAACATAAGCTTCGAGCTTGTCTACAACCAGAAGCAAACAACCAAGATGGTTGTGCCATGAGAGGTTCACATTTGTCTTAAACCGTACTCACGGTATTTAACCCTGCTGATCATTGCGGTTGATCCTCATTCTAATCCTCATGCTCTCGATACTTGAGTGGGTGAGTGCCTTGCTTTAAGAATCGGCGCAATTTACCAAATTTTTAACAACCGTTGTCTACACTTGAGGTCAAGTTGGATCGCACGATCGCATCCATCACCACGACTGCCTGACTCTGACCCAAGATCTGCGCCCCTATCAATCATGAGCCTACCGCTAGTCATCGATATCGCTCTCGGCGTTATTTTTATCTACTTAATCCTCAGTTTGCTCGCCTCGGAACTCCACGAGCTACTGACCACGATTATGCAATGGCGAGCCGATCACCTAAAACGATCCATTCGTCTCATGCTTGATGGCGGCGGAACCGCCAGTACCGTAAACAATACCGATCTCGATCGGCTCGCTCGCAACACCGACAGCCTGACCGAGCGACTGTACACCCACCCACTCATCAACACCCTCAATCACCAAGCCACGGGGCAGATGGCGGTTTTGATGCGCAAACTCAGCGGCGGCATCGTTCACGTTTGCTATAAATTTGCCGCCGCGCTGTACTCCATCTTTGGGGGGAAATTCGCCAAAAACGGTGCAACGCCCCACAATCCCTTTGCGGCACAAGCCAGCGCTCCGTCCTACATCCCTGCGGATACCTTTGCGCAAACGGTGATCGAAACCTTCGAGCTATCGAAAGTCGGGCGACTGGTGACGCTATCGCGCCTTGAAGAGTTTAAACGGCAGCAGCTTAAAGAAGTTTTGCGTCAGGTTAAACATCTCGCATTTCAGGAATCTCAAGATTTAGCAACAGAACGTCTCCGGCAAATTGCACGGGACTATGAGCAGATCACGCTGAGTTTTGCCGAGGGGAAAACGCCGCTCTACGCTGTGATTAACCAGATGGAGCAAACCCTGGCGGGATTTATCCAGTACTGCGAGACGTTTCTGTCACTGGAGGATGCGGCTCGGCCATATTTTCTCTATCAACTAACCTACATTCGCGATAAGCACTACAGCGAAGCTGAGAAACCAGCACTCATTGCATCGCTGAAGCCCGACTTGCAAGAAATCCTCACCCTGGTGCGTGATAAGCGTGAGCTATTTCATGAGCTGCGTAACACCATCACGGATACCGATAGCCAAGTGTATAAAAGCTTGAGTGCAGTGCTGCACAACCTGCCGGAATTACCGCCGTCGCTGCAAAATAGCCTGAGTGCGATCGCCGCCAATATCAAACAGCGATCGGGCGATCTCGAAGAGGATTTGCAGTCGCTCCAGGGTGAGATTGAGTCGTGGTTCGATAAATCCATGACGCGAGCCTCGGGCGTCTATAAGCGGAATGCACGTGGAATTGCGATTCTGATCGGTTTCCTGGTTGCGGTGGTGACCAATGCGGACACGCTGTTTATCGTCGATAGTCTGTCGCGCGATAGTGTGTTACGCACCACGGTTGCGGAATTTGCAACCTCGCAGGTGCAATCTCAAGTCCAATTTCAAACCACACCTCAAACCACACCTCAAACCACACCTCAAACTCCGGCAGGTGTCGATCGCGTGAATAGTGCGACCCCGGAACAACTGAATGCGGAACTCGACGCGATTAAAGATAATGTGCGCCAATCGCTCGATGATGTTTCTTTGCCGCTGGGTTGGGATGAATCGATCCTCAAGCTGCAAACAGAGGATGAGTGGACTGTGCCGATGACGGATGTGCCACTGCCAGGGGTGAAGCGTTTGGCCGGTTGGGGGATTAGTGCGATCGCGATTTCGATGGGGGCTTCGTTTTGGTATGACCTGTTGCGGAAGGTGTTTGGCTTGAAAATTGGCAATTCGGGCGGGGCGGGTTCCAGTCGCGACTCGTAGGCGTTGGCAATCGATCAATTTATGTCTTGGCAATGAACGGAGGCGATCGACCTCAATCGCGATCGACCTGAATTGGATCAGTCACAATCCATCAAGGCCGCATTGGTGGTGATGCAGTCTTCGTCACACATGAGCGATCGCGCCAGTTCTAATCGTCTTAGCTCATCGCGTACACGCATGAGAATCTGACCCAGATGATTCGCGCCGGTGCGATCGGCTCCGCAGCCCCAAAAATAGTCAACGGGTGAATCTTCGATCAGCAAACAATCCCCGGTTGCGATTAAGATTTGCTGGATATCACGATGGCGCTGGAATTTCTCACGCACCACCTCCCCCATCACGGCGAGTTTGCTCTGTTCCCAGTCGGGGCGATAAGCGTGCATGTGCGATCGACCGAGCTTGGCGGCAGCTTCCGGAGTCGGTGCTGCATGGATGCGATCAAAGAGATCGCGATCGCTCCCGAGAAATTTTTGAGCTTGATAATAATGCTCGGCGGTCAGCCACGATCGCCCCGCTAGCTCAACGCTATGGGCTGAAAAATTGGAAAAGCAACCGTAGGGCTGATCCGCTTTGTAAAAGTAAATCGTCATATCGTGCTGCGTGGGGTAAACAACAGAAACCCCGACGCGATCAAAGCGATGCCAAGTTGTGGCCGCAGCAACGCAGACGGAGGGGTCAGCCAGAAACGTCACACGAACCCGTCACACGAACCGCTATGTTCGGCTAAACCCTTTCGATCCTAATCGATTGATCCCCGTGCTACAACGTCAAACCCGTGCGTTGTATTGGATGATGTTTTACGGCAAATTCCAGGTGGCTGAGGTGTCCGTAAAGCTCGCGAGGCAGCGGTCTACCCTGGTGATCGTTGGTGTTCGATCGCGGCGAGATAGTCGGGAATTGGCTCATCGCAGGTCAGGCAAGCGTGACGGTCAACGGCGATGAGATCCTCACCCCAAATCACGCGATCGCAGTCGATCGCCGTTCTCGTATTCGGCGGCTTATTCGGCTTCCAATCTTGACTGAAATATTTCCGCGTCGCATCCACGATCGCCCCATCAAATAAATAGCCGATGCAGCCATACACATCCTGAAGCACCGCCGGAACCGACGGGCGATGAAGCTGACCCCGCGAGTTGGGGCTACGAGCTTTGTAGTTTGCGCGGGGAAATAGACCGTACAAATTTTTTAACGAGGCGGAGATCAGCGGCTCACCCTTGAGATGCGTTCGCTTCAAGGTTCCGACGCTGATGCGACAATCGACCGTTTGTAAGATCGCTGGGGCAATCATGGTTTGAAAGCGGACGGGATTGGGCGATCGATTGGGATAGTCGATCGTGGGTAACGTATCCGCATCGAGAATTCGCATCCCCTCATCAAGTAGATCCGTAATCCCGTGAATTTTCACAATCTCACTCAACGGAACCGCCGAGCAAACCCCCTCCACGATCATAATTTCAGCGTCGGGAGCCACACGACGCAGCCCGCGCAACACCTGACGCAGCACAGCCGGTGAGACCGTCGCGGGGTGAGGTTCGGGGTAACCAAGATTGGGCTTAACGAGAATCTGTTGAGCGTTGTGCGCTGCTGCGGGGGGAGTGTAGGTGAAGTCCTGGGCGGAGCTAACCTGGATCTGAGCCGGAGGAGAGGAGGATGCTGTCATCGATAACTGATGGAAAAGTCCGCCAAGCTTGGCATATCGGAACATGAGAAAGCGTTATCTATTGTTTAGTCTGTTTTTTGGTTTATTTTTCGTCGCGCGATCGCCCCGTCGATCGACCCATCGTTAAAACAGCGCCCCGCAATTAACACCGTAAACACCAAACAGTAAATCAACTGACTCGACGCTGCATCCCAGTTTTGGATCAACGTTACCCCATAGGTCAAGACAATCATCAACCCCATCCCGGTCACCAAAGCGATCTCCGTCCCCAAACCCAGAGCGATCCCAATCCCGATCAAAAACTCAACGATCGGCACAAGCAGTGCAGGCGCACGCACCAACGGCTCCGGCACAAACGTATCCTGAAACAGATCCACCATACCCTGGGCAAACTCAGGCAGCGATCCGAGGCGGGTGAAGCCATGATTAAAAAAATTGACGCCGAACAGCACCCGCAGCAGGGTGTAGGCCGTTACGAGATCACGGCGGCGTAGCTGGGTCAGAGGAGAGGGAGAAAAATTCATGGGTAACGATCGATAGTGGGACAAAGGAGCGAAAACGCCTAACCGAGGACTGACGCAAAACAGCGCGATCGGGATTACGATTCGGGTCTCAACGCAGTTTCAATCCCTGTACCAGCAAGACGAAGCAAACCGGTCAAGGTCTCGATCATTGACGAAATTTGATCAACTTCACAGTTTGAAAGACATCGTAAAGGCTAGAATAGCGAGACTATGGTAAGCGAACGAGCTGACTTTCGCGCTTTCCCCCACT
>JAAUPN010000108.1 GCA_012033105.1 Coleofasciculaceae cyanobacterium RL_1_1 | reverse complement strand
TTACTTTTCGCAGTTGCGCGGCTTTGGACGGATTAACTATAGCTATTAAGCCGGTGGGACGCAAGTTTGAGGCGATCGTCGAAAGTGCGCACACGGGTTTGCATTTTTCGTGATTTTTTTTAACACGGCTCATGATACGGTAGTACCCTTTTTGGTTAGGACATTAAAAAACTGAGAGCACTGAGCGGAGTCGTTGGCGTAGCCTTCGCGAAGCGAATAGTGCGGTTTTCAGCTTAGATTAGGGTGTCCTAACTATTTCGCCCATTGCTATACCTGTCCAAAACCACCACCACCCGGCGACTCGATCGCGATCGCCTCCCCCGCCTGTAGCTCGCGCGTCACCGTTCCCGGCAACTGCTCGATCGCACCATCACGCCCGATCCACAGATTGCGCCCCGGCAAACCATCACCCCCACCACACAACCCCGACGGAACCACCCGCCGCCGCCCCGCCAAAATTGACACCACCATCGCCTCCCGAAACCGCAACCGCCGCACCGCCCCATGACCGCCGCGCCACTGTCCTACACCGCCACTACCGTCCCGAATCCCGAACGACTCCACCACCACCGGAAACCGTAACTCCAACACCTCGGGATCAGTGAGCCGTGAGTTGGTCATGTGGGTTTGCACGGCATCCGCTCCCGCGAACCCTTGTCCTGCACCCGCACCGCCGCAAATCGTTTCATAGTATTGATACTGCGCGTTCCCGAAGGTGAGATTGTTCATTGTGCCTTGGGAGTTGGCGAGGACGCCGAGGGCGGCGTAGAGCGCGTCGGTGACGGCTTGGGAGGTTTCGACGTTACCGGCGACGACGGCAGCCGGTGGGGTGGGGTTGAGCAGTGAAGCCAGGGGGGATGACGATCGAGAGAGGCTTGAGGCAACCGGCGTTGAGCGGGATATCGTCATCGACGAGGGTGCGAAACACGTACAGTACCGCCGCTTTGCAGACCGCTGCGGGGGCGTTGAAGTTGCTCGCGAGCTGGGCAGATGTGCCGCTAAAGTCGATCATGGCGCTGCGATCGCGCTGATTGACCGTGATCTTGACCTGGATGCGATCACCGCTATCGAGTTCAACGCAGGCCGTACCGTCAGTTAGTGAGGCGATCGCCTGTCGCACCGCTGCTTCGGCGTTGTCCTGAACGTGTTGCATGTAAGCGCAAACCGTGGCGAGGCCGTAGGTGTTGACCATCGATCGCAGTTCGCGCACGCCGCGTGTATTGGCGGCAATCTGGGCGCGGAGGTCAGCGATGTTGCGATCGGGGTTGCGGGCGGGATGGTCGCTTTGCGTCAGGCGATCGCGGATCTCGGCTTCGAGAAATTCGCCTTGTTTAACCAGTGGAAGATTATCGAACAAAATGCCTTCATCGTCGATCGTACGGCTATTCGGTGGCATTGAACCCGGTGTGATGCCACCAATGTCGGCATGGTGTCCCCGTGAAGCGACGTAGAATAACGGTGTTTGTGGCTCATGACACTGTGAAAAATTATCGCCATTCCGCAACTCACCGGAATCTTCCGCAAACACCGGTGTAATCACGGTAATATCGGGTAGATGTGTGCCACCGTTGTAGGGATTGTTCGATAGGTAGACATCGCCCGATCGCAGTTCTGAGCCGCGATCGTGCACCAATGCCTGCACACTCTCGCTCATCGACCCCAAATGCACCGGAATATGGGGCGCATTCGCCACCAGTTCGGCGTTGCGATCGAAAATCGCGCAGGAGAAATCGAGCCGCTCTTTAATATTGACCGAGGTGCTGGTGTTTTGTAGCGTGATGCCCATTTGTTCGGCGATTGCGCGGAAGAGATTATTGAAAATTTCTAACCGAACCGGATCGGGTTTACTTGTTTCAGGCGTCGATACTAATGGCGAAATGGGACTCGTTTGGAGGTTGTTTTGGATTGTGCTGTTAAATGTAAAATCCTGATCTGGGTCGGGTTCTAAGCCTGAATTTATCGTTATTTCTAGGGCTTTTTCTGAGGTTGTTTCTGAGGGTTTTTCTAAAGACTTTTCTAAAATTAAATCGCCCGATCGCGTCACGATCGCCGACCATCCCGGCTCGATCACGTTCGTGCCGGTGGATTCGATCACGATCGCCGCTCCCGTAATCCGATCACCCGCCTGCAAACTCTCACGCTGAAACACCGGTGTATCGATCCAGTGGCCTCCCACGTACATTGGCACTGTGGCGATCGGGGTCGGTCGGTGATTAGGTAAAGGTGAAGATGAATCTTGCGGTTCGATCAACAACGCCGCCGAATCAACACAGGCCGGATCAAACGCTTCGCTCACCTCTCCCAAGCAAATCGCCTCGATCGCGATCGCCTCGACCATCAAAGCGGTGTCGCGATAAATAAATCCGTAACGCTGCCGGTGGAGTTGCTCAAATTGTGCCACCATCGCCACTCGATCGGCAAAATCCACCGCGATCGCCGTATCTGTCCCGCGATATTTCAACTGCACTTTGCAAAGGAACGACAACCGCAATCGATCGTCCTGCATCGGTTTTAGCTCTAGCTCTAACTCTGTCGCCTGTTTTAACTCTGCGATCGGTGTCGCCAAATCCAGCGCTTCGCTCAATTCCGCCTCGATCGAAATTTCTCGCAGCGATCGCACCTCCGCCAAGCCCATACCGTAGGCCGACAACACACCGGCGTAGGGATGCAAAACACACGATTAACACCCAGCGCATCGGCGATCGCGCAGGCATGTTGACCCCCCGCACCGCCGAAACAGCACAGCGTATAGTCCGCCAAATCGTAACCGCGCTGAAGCGAAATTTTCTCGATCGCCTGCGCCATGGTCTCCACCGCGATCGCCAGAAATCCCGCCGCCACGGCTTCTGGGGTGCGATCGTCGCCGGTTTGCGCCGTGATTTCCTGGGCGAGATCGGCGAACTGCTCACGGACGATCGTTACATCTAGCCGCTCATTTCCCGCCGCGCCGAACACCGCCGGGAAAAACTGCGGTTGAATCCGACCCAACATCACATTGGCATCGGTCACCGTCAGCGAGCCACCGTTGCGATAACTCGCAGGCCCCGGATACGCCCCCGCCGACTCCGGCCCGACGCGATAACGCGACCCATCAAACCGCAAAACACTACCACCACCCGCCGCCACCGTATGAATCGCCATCATCGGCACACGCATCCGCACCCCGGCCACTTCCGTCTCAAATTGCCGCTCGTATTCCGCCGGTTTCGTCGGATCTCCAGCATAGTGCGCCACATCGGTAGACGTTCCGCCCATATCAAAGGTCACAATCCGGTGAAATCCGGCGCGGCGACTGGTTTGCACCGCACCGACAATGCCGCCAGCCGGTCCCGATAAAATGCTGTCTTTGCCTTGAAATTGGGATGCAGGGGTTAAGCCGCCGTTGGATTGCATGAAGAGCAAGCGTAGGGAACTGTGGCTGTCGGGATCGAGGGCGGTGCTGACGCGATCGACGTAGCGGCGCAAGATCGGGGAAAGGTAAGCATCGACGGTGGTGGTGTCACCACGGCTGACAAATTTGACCAGTGGGCTGACTTCGTGGGAGGTGCTGATTTGGGTAAAACCGATGTCACGGGCGATCGCCGCGATCGCCTGTTCGCGATCGGGGTAGCGATAGGCGTGCATCAGCACGATCGCGCAACTGCGAATCCCGTCATCGTAAGCGGTTTGCAGTTGGGGAATCAGGTCGGTGGTGTCGAGATCGAGCAGGCTTTCGCCCTCGGCGCTGAGGCGTTCGTGAACTTCGAGAACGCGATCATACACCGTCTCGGGGCGAATAATTTCGCGGGCAAAAATATCGGGGCGGTTTTGGTAGCCAATGCGTAGGGCGTCGCGAAATCCGGCAGTGACGACCAGTACGGTGCGATCGCCCTTGCGTTCTAACAGTGCATTGGTCGCGACGGTGGTTCCCATCCGTACTTCGGCGATCTGGTTTGCCGGGATGGGTTCACCGGGATCAAGCTGAAGCAGATCGCGGATGCCTTGGATCGCGGCGTCGGGGTAGCGATCGGGATTTTCCGACAGGAGTTTATGAGTTCGGGTTGTGCCATCGGGCAACCGCGCCACGATATCGGTGAACGTGCCACCGCGATCGATCCAAAAGTGCCATTTCGTCACGTCTTGTCGGCCAGTCATCCACGATCATCCCAAACTGGTTCGATTTCGTCAGCTCTTGTCGGCCAGCCATCCACAATCATCTTGCCTCAAGATACCGATGCTTGCTGATCGCGATCGCGTAACCAATCAATCAACGCTTGCAACCCGAGCAAATAACTGCGATGCCCAAAGCCCGAAATCTGACCGATCGCCACGGGCGCAATATAAGAATGGTGGCGAAACGCCTCGCGCTTGTGAATATTACTGAGATGGACTTCCACCGTGGGAATGGCGATCGCCGATATGGCATCCCGCAGGGCAACACTGGTATGCGTATAGGCCGCAGGATTGATCAGCAGTCCATCATGGACTTGAAATGCAGCTTGAATTGCATCCACTAAAATGCCCTCATGATTCGACTGGATCGATGTCACGCGGGCGTTTTGAGCTTCGGCGAGCTGCTGAATATTTTGGTCAACTTTCTCCAGAGTCATCGCACCGTAAATCTCTGGCTCACGCTGGCCTAACAGGTTTAAGTTAGGGCCATGAAGCACTAGAATGCTGAACTGACGCAAGGGTGCAGGATTAACGTCAGAATTCACGGGCTAATGAAGTCGTTGACTCGGATAAAAGCTGGCGAAACGAAAGCAAGCATTGGGCAAAGGAATCAAAATCAAGCCAAAGCCTAACGAAAGCGTCGATCATCAACAGGAATCGGAATGGCTTCTGGTTCCGGCTCGGCAGACGGGCCAAGCAAGGTGTCGATCGCGCGTTGAATCCACTCGCCGATCGCATCCAGAATGTTTTCGATGTAGTCCATGTAGCTAGATCGCTCCTAACAGGGCACTTGTCAAACCGTGTCACAAAAACGTTAGAGTGTTACGTTTTTTAACAGGATTTGAACCCTCCGTCTCATAATAACCAATTTTGATCGATCGGGCAAAGGTCGGTCAGCGCGAATCGGTTCGGTTTTCTCGGATTTCTCCAAACTGGAATCGACTCTGGATCAAATCTACGTCCGATCAACTCACTCAATCCCTTACCGGCCACCCGTGACATTCATCCACTACAATCAATCCTCAAAGACTTCGTCCTTTCTCTGACAGAGACTGTCACCCAATCGCCCCATGCCATCGTTACTTGCTGATGCTCGCAACCAAATCGATGACCTGATCGCGCGGTACAAATCCCGTGTTGATTATCTGGCAATTCGTCTCGAAGAATCAGAAGGCACGAATATTTTTCTCAGGTCAGAGAAGATCGAAACCCTGAGCGAAGAGGTGGCGATCGGCGGGCAAGTTCGCGCCTGTTACAAGGGTGGCTGGGGCTTTGCGAGCTTTAATCGATTGGAATTGTTGCCGCAACGCTTAGAGGAGGCGATCGCGGCGGCGCGGGTCGTCGGCTGCGAAGAAACGCAACTGGCCGAGATCGCGATCGTGCGTGAAACCTGTGTGCTGCCGTTAACAGGAACCAATCCGCGCCTGATTCCCCTGCGCGACAAAAAAGCCCTGTGTGACCATTACACCCAAATCCTGCATTCCGCCGATCGGCGCGTCACGACCACCACCGTACGCTACAGCGATAGCGCCCAACGGCTGATCCTGGCGACCTCTGAAGGCACATGGATCGATCAATCGTGGACAGACATGGAAATGCGGTTCGCGGCGACAGCACGCGATGGCGATACCGTCCAAACCGGACGCGAAACAACGGGATCGCGCAGTGCCTATGAAGATTTGCTCAATCTCGATGTGCAAGTGAGTGGAGCCTCGCAGCGAGCCGTCAATGCGCTGAATTTACCCACTGTCAAGGGTGATAGCTATACGGTCGTGATTGACCCGATCCTGACCGGGCTATTTGTCCACGAGGCATTCGGTCACCTTTCGGAGGCGGATATGGCCTACGAAATCCGGATTTACTGGAGGTCATGACCTATGGGCGTCAGTTTGGTTGCGAGGATTTGCAAATTTTTGACGGGGCGGCTCCGGAAGGCCATCGCGGTAGCTATTTTTACGATGATGAGGGCACGCCCGCAACCACGACGCAGTTAATTAAGGACGGAATGCTGGTGGGGCGTTTGCATTCACGTGAAACGGCGGGGCGTTTGGGTGAGTCGCCGACGGGAAATGCTCGTTGTTTGAGCTATCAACATAGCCCGATCGTGCGGATGACGAATACTTGGATCGAGCGGGGCAGTACGCCGGTCGATCGGCTGTTCGACGGGATTGAGGATGGGGTGTATGCCCGTAACTGGTTGGGGGGGATGACGAATGGGGAGATGTTTACCTTTAGTGCGGGGGAAGCGTGGAAGATTCGTAACGGTGAACTGGCGGAGCCGGTGCGGGATGTGACGCTGTCGGGTAATGTGTTTCGGACGTTGGCGGATATTGAGGCGATCGGGGATGACTTTCTTTGGGATGAGTCGGGCGGCTGTGGCAAGGGTGGTCAAAATGGTTTACCCGTTGGCTGCGGTGGCCCGAGTTTGCGGATTCGGAATGTGGTAGTGGGCGGCGAGTCAGCAGGTTAATGAAGCGGGTTCGTTAATTAAACTCTGTCGTGATGGTAAGTCGTGATGGTCAACCAAAGGGAAACAATCACCGGTTCATCCGGCTACGTACTGGGGATTGACGGAGGCGGGACAAAAACCGCCTGTGTTTTGATCGCGTCCGATAGTCGGACGATCGCCCGATCGTCAAGTCACGCCTCGAACTATCACGCGGTCGGTGCGGAGGTGGCGCAATCGAATATCCGGCTGGCAATCGAGCAGACGATTGATCGAGCCTTAATGGATCATGATTGGCTGAAGCGTGATGAGCTGGAAATCAGCGGCATGGGTCTCGGATTGGCGGGGGTCGCGTCGCGGGAAGATGTGGCGGTGGTGCGAGGCTGGGTGGCGGAATACATCGCCGAAGCGGTTGGGGGGTGTCGCTGGACATTTCATGAGGGGGATCACGATCGGGTCTACATCGATCACGATTGCGCGATCGCCTTGACTGGTGGTGTTGCGCGGGTTGATGCACTCGCTCAGGATTTGCCCGCAACGAGCATTAACGCTGCCGGGATCGGTATTGCGGCGATCGCCGGGACGGGTTCGATCGTCTTCGGACGCGGTGCGATGGGTGCGACAGCTCGTGTCGGCGGTTGGGGGTATCTGCTCGGTGACGAAGGCAGTGGCTACGATATCGCCCGCCGAGGTTTACAGGCTGCGCTCTACGCGGCGGATGGACGCGGCGAATCGACCCGATTACTCGATGAATTTCAACAGCATTTTCAGGCGCGATCGCCCCGAGATCTGGCGATGGCAATCTATCGTCACCATTTGCCCGTGCGGGATTTGGCGGCACTGGCGACGATCGTCGATCGCGTCGCGGTCGCCGCCGATCCGGTGGCTCGCAGCATCATCGACCAAGGTGCGGCGGAACTGGCGATCGCGATCCGTACCTGTGCGCGTCAATTGTTTGCGATCGATCACCCCGTTGAAATCGTGACGATCGGCGGGGTGTGGCAATCCGGCGCGGGATTTCGCGATCGGGTGATCGATGCCGTCCGGTCAGAGTTCAGTGCTGCCTCGCTTGTCTGGCCGCGATCGTCCCCCGCTCATGGCGCAGCACTCACGGTGTTACGTGCGATCGCTGCGTAATACACGACAACATTAAAACCCGTGTGATTTGGACTACCGAGACTGGATCGATTCCAGTTGACAGCCTGCGGACACCATGGCAACCGCACGAGGAGCGGTTAAAACAACCCGATCACCATGACGCTGCCAGGTAAGTGCTTCCTCTAAAACAGGCTCAGGTTCTATGCTCACTGGCATATTTGGCGTAGTGGTGCGATTCGGTAACGCTTGGAAAGCACCACCCGATCCAGCGACATAGCTTGATAATGGAATTGTGCCTACCGAGTTGTGATTGAGTGGATCGCGAGCAAGGCTGCTGCCGGTAATAACAAAGCGATTTTGGCCGGGTTCGCGGGTGCAGAATGGAGTAATGATCCCGCTTGGGTCGAATGTCTCGCTGGTGAGAGCCGCAAGGTTCGCTGTCGTATCGATTTGGGGTTCTGAGATAGCGATCACACCATTTAGGCCGAATTGTGAGCTGGCCGTAATGTCGCTTCGAGGTGTGAGTCCGGGGCGAAGGTTAGCGCCGAATAACCCCTGGGTTGTGATCGCAATATTGCCGCCGCTGCCGCCAAAGGAATTGGCGATGATGTCGCTGTTTTCGATCGCGGCGATCGTCGCAGCCTGAAGCGAAATATTGCCGCCATCACCATCGCCCTGGATGGCTTCCGCATTAATCGAGGCTCCGTTACGCAGTTGCAGCGTCTCGACACTCAACGAAATATCCCCGCCGAAACCCTGTGCGGTGGTGGCGCGAATGTTCCCTCCATCAAGGGTAAGACGATCCGCTGCAACGGTGAGCTGTCCGGCATTTCCCGTACCGGGATGGGAGACACCAATACTGCCGTTGTCACGGAGGTCGATGCGATCAGCCACGATATCGAGCTGACTCACGTTCCCTGTCGGTAAGGCGGGTACTCCAAATACCTGACTTGTTCTGTCCGCAAACATGGTGGCGGTCACATCAATTGCCGAAGCAATTCCACTAGCGTCTGTACCCTGAATCAAGATATCCTCCGCCTGCACCCCCAAATATCCGGAGTTCCCAAAGGCTGCAGCACTCGAAAAGATGCTTCCACCATCGATCAAACGAATGGAAGCGGCATCGACCCGAACCTCACCTAAGTTTCCAGTGCCGACACTAATGATTCGATCGCACTGGCGGAGGTTGCGAGGATAGGATTCGCCCCTTCTATGGTTAGCGCTTCACTCACTCGAACCGTCACATCGCCTGTATTTCCGCTCCCCGTCTCTGGAAAAAATTCCCCCGTGAGCAAAAATGAATTAAAAATCGCAGAGCCAATCTTTGAACCACTAGACAGCATGATTTGACGCGCACTGACATCAACATTGCCGCCAGCCCCAGAGCTAAACGTGAAGCTCCCGAGAAACGGAACTTGCCCTTCAGAGTTTGAATCTGCCATCAAGAGCGTGTCACTCCGAATCGTGAGTTGACCGGCCTGTCCGGTTCCAGCTTTTGGGACGGGCTGACCGAAAAAACTGGAGGCAACCACAGAGCTAATTTGAGCGACCTGTGTAAGTTCAATTTGATCGATATCGACCTCAATATCACCACTGCGTCCTGACCCCAAGCTGGCACTTAAGATCCCAGCCCGCAGCGGGATTAGGGTTGTCTCACGGCCAGAGGCGAAGAATTCCTGACTTTGAATCGTGAGATCGCCGCTATCTCCTGAACCTTGAGTCCAGGAAAACAGATTGCTGCCTTCAGTCAGTGCGATGCGATTAGCTGCAATCGTGACATCACCACTACGGGCCGCTCCGGTGGTGTAGCTGCCGATACCACCGGTGATCAGGGGATTGCTTGGCATGGCTCCGGTTCCGTCAATTTGGCTGGCGACCACCGCGATCGCCCCGCCATCTCCAGTGGCCTCACGCCCAGCTAAACTCATGATTTGGCCACCGGCAGCGAAGGCCATTGAGTTGGCCGCTACATCGATCGCACCGCCTGCACCGCTGGAAAAGTTTTCACTGCTGATGCGGCTTTGGGTACTGTGTTCGAGTAGATCGTTACTGTCGGTCTGTCGCAATTGCTCGGGATCGACCATGCCGCCATTGGCCGCGATCGCCTCGGGCAGAAAGAACCCGGCGATCGCCAGTTGTCCGACATCGACGGTGACATCTCCCGCCTGACCCACTCCCAAGTTCACACTGGCTAACCGCGCCCCATCGGCGATCGTCAACTCCGATGCCACCACATCGATCTTGCCTCCATGTCCCGTAGCGCCTGACGCAACCTGACTGACGATCTCGGCACTAAACGGCGCAACGGCGAGTGAGCCACCCAACTGGAGCGACTGACTGGCCTTGATCGTGATACTTCCCGCTGTGGCCTCACCGATCGCCATCGTCACCACCCGTGATCCGTCGATGGCAATCTCTCCGCCGATCAAGCGAATCCCGCTCGTTGCCGGTTCGACCACGGTAGGGACAAAAACTGACGCTGCATCAGTCAGCGAAATGGTTCCGAACTCACCCGCCGTCGTAGTCGTAACATCAAGCCCCACTGCTGACGGCGTTACCGAGAGTCCCACCGTTCCCGATCGCACACTGGCCAGTGCGACTTGTCCCCCCAGCGACGCCAACGACCCACCGGCGATCGTCACATCTCCCCCCACCAATACCAGCGTTTGTCCCGGTGCACTCGTCAACCCTAGGGTCAAATCCGGCGTTGAGTCTAGATTGCCGCTTCCCAGCACCTGAATTGATCCCGGTGTTGACACACCCTCTGCCTGATCCGTACCGATATCAACACCAATGCAACCCATCTGCAAGCCGATCGGTACATTCACACTCAACAGAGTCGCAGTGGTTGACTCTGCGTCCACCTCACTCGTAAAGATCAGCCCATCCGCAAATTCAACTCCCGCCGCACTAGTTGCCACAAATGAGCCGCCGATCGCCAGCTCTGCATGTTCGCCAAACACAATGCCCGCCGGGTTCACCAAGAACAGATTTGCCGCGCTATTCGCACTGAGAACACCGTCAATCGTTGAAACTTGGCCGCCCGTCACACGCGCCATGATATTGCGAATACCCAGCTCGTTCTGAAACTGCGCGATCGATCCGGTCGGCAACGAAAACGACTCGAAGCTATGAAACAGATTTGAGCCAGCGGGAGTTCCACCCCCGATCACAATCATTTCGCCGGATGAGATAACTTGGGACGCGATCGGCAAGCTCACATCGGGGATAACTTGCGCCTGAAGAGCCGGAGTAAACGCCAAGATTCCCGCCAGACTCCCCACCAGACTGAAGATGCAGAACGGAAAGGTGATGTCATGCCTGCAAGGTGATCGAGATTCCAAGTAATGTACTGTGCTGGCTAATGGAATTCGTACGAGATGGTCAAACATCGGCAAATCTATGATTCTTTACAAAAAACGGT
Organism: Coleofasciculaceae cyanobacterium RL_1_1; assembly: GCA_012033105.1. GTDB lineage: Bacteria > Cyanobacteriota > Cyanobacteriia > Cyanobacteriales > Geitlerinemataceae > RDYZ01. Next base: position 2,575 of record JAAUPN010000108.1, on the reverse strand, counting down.
AGGTCTTTACACCTCTGAGCCAGCGACACAAAAATCGGCCATCGATATTCTTCTGCTGCGATCGAATGCGATCGAAACGGATACACCCAAATCATCATAATCGTGATGGAATCAAAGTTTTAGGGCAAAAAACAGTGGAATCAGACGATCGTCACCATTCGCGTAAATTTCAAACTTTCTTCGCATGATATTTTTGCCATTCAAACTAATTTATAAAAAGAGTTTTAAAAAAGCTCAAAAAAACGGATATTTTTAGCTTAAACAAGATCTGAAATTTCAGAGATAATTTTTGACATCTCAGTGCTTTTTCTAGCTAAATTACGACCCATTTCAATTCTTGAACCCCTTGGTTTTGCTAGTCACTGCACCCATAATCAGTTTCAGCAGGCGAGCTTAACCGCATCCCCATCCGGTCAAGCTCCTCTGCGACACTCACGCACCAACGTGAATCATCGACCAAATTTAAAGACCAAAAATTTAAACAAGCGAACTGACCTCAAGTCATCGCGATCGAGAACACCGTTAACCACACGAGTTGACCCCGGCGATCGATCAACCCCTGCCCGCCCCTCAAGGAGCTTAACCCCGTGAAACTAGCCGTCTATGGTAAAGGTGGAATTGGTAAATCCACCACCAGTTGCAACATCTCCGTCGCCCTCGCCAAACGTGGTAAGAAAGTACTGCAAATCGGCTGCGACCCGAAGCACGACAGCACCTTCACCCTGACCGGCTTCCTGATTCCCACCATCATCGACACCCTGCAAGAAAAGAACTTCCACTACGAAGACATCTGGCCGGAAGACGTGATTTATGAAGGGTACGGCGGTGTGCGCTGCGTCGAAGCGGGTGGCCCCCCGGCGGGTGCAGGCTGTGGTGGTTATGTGGTCGGTGAAACGGTCAAACTGCTGAAAGAACTCAACGCCTTTGACGAATTTGATGTCATCTTGTTTGATGTCCTCGGTGACGTGGTGTGCGGTGGATTTGCCGCACCGCTAAACTATGCCGATTACGGTTTGATCGTGACCGACAACGGTTTCGATGCGCTGTTTGCCGCCAATCGAATCGCCGCTTCGGTGAAAGAAAAAGCGCGGACTCACCCGCTACGTTTGGCCGGACTGATCGGCAACCGCACCTCGAAGCGTGACCTAATCGATAAATACATCGAAACCGTGCCGATGCCGGTGCTGGAAGTGTTGCCGCTCATTGAAGACATTCGCGTTTCGCGCGTCAAGGGCAAAACCCTGTTTGAGATGGCCGAAACCGATCCGTCGCTCAATTACGTCTGCGATTACTACCTCAATATCGCCGATCAGCTTCTCGCTCTACCGGAGGGTGTCGTCCCTGAGAATGCCCCCGATCGCGAACTCTTCGCCCTGCTGTCGGACTTCTACCTCAACCCGGTTGCTCCCCTACCCAGCGCCGAAGAAAGCCTCGATTTAATGATGGTTTGAAACACTAACGTTAAGCTAACCGAAGAATCCGCTACACGAGGCCAGCACGGGGCTAGTATCATGCAGTAGAAGGCGAGAAATTCAATAGAATCTAATCCTTTGCCTTCATTCGGCCTACTGACAGGCGATGCCGCCCCACACCCCCTCGATTAGGAACTCCGGGATAGAGAACTAATGGCTTTTTTTGACAGCTTCACTAGTGCACTGAAAGAAACCTGGCTGGAATATTACCAGTCCAATCGCTCTTGGCTGAGTTTGCACATGCAAGTAGCCGCAGTCAATACCCCGGATGGGGGACGCCGTCCGCCGTCGTACTTCATCCTCGGTACACTCAACGGCCTTGAACCCAAGCTTGCTCAGTTGATGCTGCCCTTCTCTCAGCTCAATCCTGACCCCGATACGCTGATCGAAGTCCTCGGACTCAATTTTGACCCGGATATGGCGCTCGGCCTTGAACCGGCTGAAGTGGAGATTGATCCAATGGCTGCCGCCGCTGCGATGGCGTCGATGCAGTTTGAAGAGGAACCCGCGATCGCCATAGAAGAGGAGGATGACGAGGAACCGGAACCGGAACCTGAGCCAGAACCTGAAGCTGAGATCGAACCCTTGGACGAAGAGCCGGAAACGGAACTTGAAGATGACGATCTGAGTGAGGGCATCGACGAAAGTATCGCTGATGCAAGTGCTGAAGACATCGCTGAGGAACCGAGCAGCGATGACGATGATGACATGAGCTTCGGTGACTTGGGTGGCGATGAGTTAGGTGAAGCGCTCGGTGGTGAAGCCGATGCTGATGCTGATGCCGATGATTCAGTCGTTTTAGATGATGACGATGACATCATGGCTGATGCCGATGACGACGGCCTTGGTGCATTGGGTGATGATCTCGATGAGGATGGCCTCGATCAAGATGATGATCTCGGTGCCTTTGGTGATGATCTGAGTGCAGATGATGATCTGGGCTTGGGGGATCTCGGCGAGGATGACTTAGCCGCTAGCTCTTCGGAGGATGATCTCAGCGGTTTTGGCGACCTTGAGGATAGCAGTGATGATCTCGGTGGTCTGGGTGATCTCGGTGGTCTCGATGATGACGAAGATCTCAGCGATGGCGATCTCGGTGGTCC
>JAAUPN010000107.1 GCA_012033105.1 Coleofasciculaceae cyanobacterium RL_1_1 | reverse complement strand
ATGGCGTTGTGGTTGAGCGTGCCGCCGTCATGGCGAAGACTCGCCGTCACGGTATTCGTGGCGGATGGGGCTGATGTCTTCGGCGGCGAGGTAGTCTTCGGGGGTGATGTAGAGGGGGTTGGTGGCGAGCATGGTGAATGCGATCAGGGTTAGTTCGATTATTGGTTGCGGCGATCGTGAACTAAGTTATGACGATCAGTCTCGAAGTTTTCAAAACAGTCGTCGGAGAATCGATCGAGGCTATCGAAAAGAAGTTGCCAGGGATTATCGACGGGAATCAGGATCAGGGCGTTGCTCAGGTGTTTGACGTAGACGCGATCGCTGGGGAAGTCGATGGTGTTGGGCAGAACGATCGCGGTGTTGTCGGTTTGGTGTTTTTGGATTTGGGTGGGTTGCATGGGCGAATCCGTGGGGTGAGCCTAGACTGATCTCAGTCTAGTTCGGAGATCAGCGAGTGCGATCAGGGTTCGTGCGGTCTTGTTCACATTATGCGTCTGAGGTCTGGATTTTCACGCGCGGGGAAACCGAGGAGGTCTGGATTGACGCGGGGGAAGTAAAACCTCTGAGGTCTGGTTCAACTACCGTACCAAATCGCCTCGATCTGTCGCGACACCGCCAAGGCTCGATCGCGCAGATCCCCCGGCTCCACCCCGTCAAACGTCACCGTCACATGTCCCAACTTCCGACCCGGACGCGACGCCTTGCCGTACCAATGCACCGTCGCCCCTGGAATCGCCGCCAACTGCTGACGCTGCCGATCTTCCGTCTGCTGATTCGCCGTCGTCCCAAGTAGATTCACCATTAACGCACCCGCACAGTTCAAGCTCGGATCACCCAGAGGTAAACCCGCTGCAATGCGGATGATCTGCTCAAATTGTGAACAGTGGGACGCTTCAATCGTCAAATGACCCGAATTGTGCGTACGCGGCGCGATTTCGTTCACCAAAACGCGATCATCTGCGGTGAGAAATAGCTCGATCGCAAAAACCCCGATCGCATCAAGCGCCGTCAGCAACGTCCGGGCGATGGTTTGACATTGGGTCTCGACACTAGCGGAAACCTGCGCCGGAGCGATCGCCCGACGACAGACGCGATCCTCCTGCTGCGTTTCGATGATGGGGTAGATCTCAACATTGCCCCGCCGATCGCGAGCGGCGATTACGGCCAATTCCCGCGTAAACGGGATAAACTCCTCGACCTCCACCGACGGACGCCCCCAGCGCTCCCAGATTGCCGCGACCTCTGTGCGGGAATGGGCGATCGCCGTTCCCTGTCCGTCATAGCCATGTCGCCGCGCCTTCACCACCACGGGAAACCCGCCGCCCACCGCTGCGAGGTCGAGATCCTCGGGTGTCTCCATCAGGCAAAATCCCGGAGTCGGTAGGCCAATATCGCGGGTATAGCAGCGCTGTTCGTATTTATCGAGCAGGAGGCGTAGGGATGCGATCGGCGGCACGAATTCCACGCCGCGATCGGCGATCGGTTGTAAGGCATCGAGATCGACAAATTCATTTTCAAAGGCGATCGCCTGACACTGATCGGCCAAGGTCGCCGTCGCCATCGCATCGTCCACCGCCGCCCACACACAACTTGCCGCTTCCGCCACAGCGGGGTCGGATTCATGCGGTGTTTGGACAATCAGCGAAATCCCCAACGATCGCGCCGCGATCGCCATCATCCAGGCCAGTTGCCCACCCCCAACCGCCCCGATCGTCTCCACCTTGGGCTGATTCGCGAAATTAATTTGGGTTGGGTCAGCGGCAAAGTTCATGTCAGCAGAAAATAGCGATTCGCGTAAACGTTGAAACGAGTACGCACCGCCGAATATTTTCCCTAAACTATTTCAGCGCTACGTACACGATCGATAGTAGCGCTCGATGTTCGTTGATCGGGATGCAAAACGCGCGGTAACCCACCGAGATTGACGAGATCCAGTCTTTAACCAATGAGTAGACGTTTGCTCTGATCCATCAACCGCGACCCTCAGCGCAATTCCAAATCGGCTCAGATATCATACAGATACAGGCGAGTCGATCGAACCCGAGGGATGGTGACGTGATGGCGATAACAAATTGGACGTGGTTGTGGTTAATGCTTGGCGCACTACTCTGTGTCATGGAACTCTTTGTTCCGACGGCATTTGTTCAGATGTCAATGGGGATCAGCGCCTTACTCGTCGCGATCTTGGCATCGTTTGTGCCGGGATTGAATCTACAGATTTTTCTCTGGATGGTGCTGTCCGTGATATCGGTTTACGCGGTAAAACGCTGGATGCCTACGGCGAAAGCGCTGGCGATCGATGATGAAACCGAAGCGGAAGCGTTAACCGCGATGGAGCCAGGAGAAACCGGGCGAGTTTTATTCGAGGGCAATTCCTGGCGGGCAAAATGTGAGGGCGATCAAGCTATCCAAGCGGATAAACGGGTGATCGTTGTTGGTCGCAAAGGTAATACCCTACTCGTGATGCTCGATGAATTTTCGGGCTAATCGTCGCCGTTATTCAGAAAGTTAGACCCTAACAACAGCCAGCATCAGCCTCGCAGACTGGCCCGTCTGCCGTTTGTGTTTCGCGATACTCCAGTCCCTTCGTAACACGGGGATCGCGCACACCCGTGGTCTGACAGCGAAATGGCATGGCTTGATCGATCGCAATCGCCGTGCGGGGTTCGATACCGATCATATCCGTTGCGTAGGGACTGCTCGATCGCGTCAAAATCTGAAATGTCTTATCGCAAACGGCCATCCGCTCGCCCCGTTGTAGAGGTGGCCGTCATCATCGACCACCTGCTTCCAGGGGCCTTTGTAGACCACGGCCTGATTGCGTTCGAGGCATTCACCCTGTTTGCCTTTATACGCACGAACGGTCAGCGATCGAAACTCAATCCCGTCGATGACTTGCCAGGGATCGGCCTGTCGGCTCAGGATTTCGATGCCATAAAATCCCGCTGCCTCAAACATCTGTAAAAATTCATCTTCACGGAAAGCACCGGAGATACAGCCGCTCCAGAGTTCGGGATCATTGAGGATCGTCGGTGTCGGATCTTCATCGCAGACGATATCGGAAATCACCACGCGACCGCCGCGCTTGAGCACGCGAAACAGCTCGTTGAATAGTTGGCGTTTATCCTGGGGTTTGACCAAATTCAGGACGCAGTTGGAGACGACGAGATCGATCGTATTGTCGCTAATCGCTGGTTCCTCACGACGCAGGCGATCGCATTCCGCTTCGTAGGCGGTGATCCCGTCAATATCGGCGATCGGGTTTTGGTTTAACCACGTTTGAACTTTGTCCAAATCCAGCGCTAAATCCTGGATTTTGCCTTCAAAAACGAGACGTTATCGTAACCAATTTTGGCGGCAATCTCCGGCTGATATTTGCGGGCAAGATCGAGCATCACATCGTTAAAGTCTGCACCGATGATCCGACCCGTTGCCCCTACCTTTTGCGAGGCGATATAGCAGACTTTCCCCGCGCCTGACCCGAGATCCAGCACCGTATCTCCCGGTTCAGCATAGCGCGACGGATCGCCACAGCCGTAGTCTTTCTCGATGATCTCATCCGGCAAAATTGCCAGATATTGCCCCTCGTAGTCCGTGGGGCAACACAGGCTTGGTTGCACGGTTTGCGCTCCGACTTGGTAGCGATCAAGGACGGCGGACTCGATGTTATAGGTCATGTTTTCGCTCGTACTAGCCGAGGCTGCGGTGAGATTGATAAACGAACGTTTTCAGCTCTGAAGTTTGGACACGATCGGGATTCACCACCTCAAATCCCCAGCCTAGTCATTGGCGCGGGCATAGTCATCCTGATAGCGAACGATATCGTCTTCGCCTAGATATTCGCCATTTTGCACCTCGATCAACATGAGCGGAATGACGCCGGGATTTTCGAGGCGGTGGCGGGTTCCTTGGGGAACGTAGGTGGATTGATTGGTGTAGATGATTTTTTCATCACCGTCGCAGGTGACCTTGGCCGTGCCGGAAACGACGATCCAATGTTCACTGCGGTGATGGTGCATTTGCAAGCTGAGGCGGTGACCTGGCTTAACTTCGATCCGCTTAATTTTGTAGTTTGGACCAACTTCCAACACGGTATAGGAACCCCAAGGGCGATCGTCTGAGAGACCGACTTCGGATTGGGGCGGGCAGGACAGGTTCTTGTTGGTGTCAACCGTCGAGAAATCTTGAGTGAGGCTGCTCATACGTCTTCCGTCAATTAAGGTTCGTGCGAGATCTGGAGAGAATCGTGGGCGGTTTGTTTCGATCGCTGTTATACGTTCATATATGTAGTACCAGCATACGTCGAAGATCGGACGCCTACGATGAGCGTTAACTGCTTGCTCCCATTCTGAATCAGTTTTTTGGTAACGGAAAATGCCTTGGTCATTTCTTTACGAAAATTTCTAGCATGAAAACGATCCACAATCCCGGTGACACGATCGACGATCGCTATCGCATCCTGCATCCGATCGGTCAGGGCGGAACAGGGACAACCTACGCCGCCGAAGAGCTTGAAGGTGGGCGGCAGGTCGCGATTAAAGTGCTGTCGTTACGCCAGATTGATGACTGGAAACTATTGGAGTTGTTCGAGCGCGAGGCGGCGGTATTGGCGACGTTGAAGCATCGATCCATTCCGCAGTACCTCAGCTTTTTTAGTCTGGATACCCCAGACGATCGCCGCTTTTATCTGGTGCAAACCCTGGTGGAGGGGCGATCGCTGGCCGACCTGGTCGCGACGGGCTGGCGACCGGAGGAAACCACGGTGTATGACATCGCACTACAAGTGTTGGATGTGCTGGCCTATTTACAAGAGCGTGTACCACCGGTGATTCATCGGGATATCAAACCTGAAAACCTGCTACGCCGATCGGATGGATCGATCGCGTTGGTGGATTTTGGCGCGGTGCAGGATGTGTATCGCCAGACGATCGCGAAGGGGTCAACCTTTGTGGGGACGATCGGCTATATGCCGCCGGAGCAGTTTCAGGGGCGCGTTGTGCCAGCGTCGGATTTGTATGCGCTGGGGGCGACGCTGGTGTTTTTGCTGTGCGGTCAAGCGCCGGATCAACTGCCTCATCTGCGAATGAAGCTGGATTTTCGATCGCAGGTCAATATTTCTGATCGGTTTGCGACCTGGCTCGAAACGATGTTGGAACCCCTAATCGAAGATCGGTTTGTGAACGCGGTTCAGGCGTTTGAAGCGGCGATCGATGAGTCTCATCACGAGTCTGGCGATACGTCCGATCATAATCCATCGTTAAACCTTCACCATCCGTTACGTTCCCCCGCCACCGTCGAGCCGATCGGGCCACATTTAGAAGTGCATCAAGGCCCGAATTACCTGGCGATCGAGGTGATCCCGGAGCGTTGGACGTGGCGATCGCAACTGATGCGTCTCCTGTGCTGGGTCTGGAATGGGGTTCTGGGTGTGGGCGTGGTGTGTGGCGGGCTGCTGATTTTGGGCGCAATTCTCAATGAGGGGGTGATTGCGGGCTTCTTTATGGGGGTCGCAATGAGTGCGCTGCTTCTCTGTTTGCCGATCATCTTGGGTGTATGGCTGACGAAACAGTTACGATCGATGCGCGGCATCCCCACCCATCTCGACCTTGATGCCGATCGCCTACGGGTGCGCCAACCCCACGTTTTCGGTTCCACCTTTGCCATTGACTGCCACCTTGCGAATCTGACGCGCCTGGATGTTGATCTGGTGCGTCTACCCCAAGGGAAATCGTCGCTCAGACTGGTGAAGTACACGTTGGTTTCGTCTGCGAAAGCTCGATCGTTTCAAGTGCTGCTGAGTGCAGCGGAGCAGGATTGGTTAACCCAAGTTCTGACTGAGTTTGTGGCGTAATTTCAGCTTGGGTCACGATTCCGCAGCAATCAAAAATCGAGATTTCTGCAATGCATCTCTCACAACTGTCGCACCACCAAAGCTCTCCTCATCTATACCTTTACCCATCGAGGCATGATCGATGCCAGAACCACCCACGAGTCAAACCCTGAGCCAAACCCTGACGCTCAACCTCCCCACCGCCCTCAAACTCCAGATCACCCCCGACCAATTTGCGATCCTCGCCGCCAGCAATCGCACACTCCGCCTCGAACGCACCGCCCAAGGAGAACTATCTGTGAATCCACCTACCGGCTGGGAAACCGGCGAACGCAATCGCAGCATTATTGGACAACTCGATCACTGGTACAACCTCAATGGCTGTCCTGGCAAAGCCTTCGATTCCTCCACCGGATTCACCTTGCCGAATGGGGCGATCTTTTCGCCCGACGCCTCCTGGGTCAGTCCCGATCGCTGGGACGCACTCACCGATCAGCAAAAAGAAACCTTTGCCGCCGTCTGTCCCGATTTTGTGGTGGAACTGCGATCGCAATCCGACTCGCTCAAAGCGCTACAAACCAAACTGCAAGACTATCGAGCTAACGGCGCTCGCTTGGGCTGGTTACTTGATCCCAAAAATCGTACGGTGGAAATCTACCGCAGCGATCGCGCCGTCGAAGTTTTGTCCAGCCCCACGACGCTATCCGGCGAAGATGTCCTGGTCGGGTTTACGCTCAACTTGACGCGGGTTTGGGGCTGAGTCGATCGCCGTATCGCCCACCAATCACCCACCAATCGATCGGCCGATACCCGCTAAGATGGATCGCCGATTCAGGACGCTAGGGGAACGGGAAATGAGGAACAATCAACCACGCATCGGGATTGTCGGCGGGGGCGCGGCGGGCTTTTTTGGCGCGATCGCCTGTGCCGAATCCAACCCACGGGCGCAGGTGACGCTCTTTGAAGCCGCGCGGGAACCCTTGGGCAAAGTTCGCGTCTCCGGCGGCGGACGCTGCAACGTCACCCACCACTGTTTCGACCCGGCGCAATTGGTCGGCTACTATCCACGCGGTGGTAAAGCCCTACGCGGAGCGCTGACCCGCTTTCAGCCGCGCGATACGGTCAAATGGTTTGAAGATCGCGGCGTTGCGCTTAAGGTCGAAGCGGATGGGCGGATGTTTCCCACGACGGACGATTCGGAGACGATCGTCGCTTGCCTGATGCGATCGGCGAAACAGGCCGGGGTGACCGTGCGATCGCACACACCAGTACGCGAGATCACGCGCGAAGGCGAACAATTTATGCTGGTGACCCGCGACGATCGCGTAACCGTCGATCGCCTGCTCCTCGCCACCGGCAGCAGTCGCAAAGGTTACCTCTGGGCGCAAAATCTCGGCCAAACCATCATCGATCCCGTTCCCTCGCTCTTTACCTTTCAAATCAACGATCGCGCCCTCCACACCCTCGCCGGAATTTCCGTCCCCGAGGCGATCATCCGCATCCCCGGCACTAAAACCCAATCAAAATCTCAGCCAAACCGGACCACTCCTAATCGCCCATTGGGGACTCAGCGGCCCCGCCGTCCTCAAAACCTCCGCCTGGGGAGCGCGATACCTCCACGATCGCGGCTACCGCACCCCGATCCGCATCAACTGGTTCCCCAATGCAACCCCCGACGAGGTTCGATCACGCCTACAAACCCTGCGTCAAGACAGCGCCCGCAAAGCGATCGCCAGCTTTTCGCCCTTTGGTTTCTCCCGTCGGCTGTGGGGTTACCTGCTCGATCGCGCCGACCTCGATCCTCAACTCCAATGGGCGCAACTCCCCAAAAATAAAGTCAACCGCCTCGTTGAACTACTGACCCAGTGCGACTTTGAGGTCACCGGCAAAGGTCAATTTAAAGACGAATTTGTCACCTGTGGCGGCGTGCGGCTCAAGGACGTGAATTTCACCACGATGGAAAGTCGCATCTGTCCCGGCCTATACCTCGCCGGGGAAATCCTCGACGTGGATGGCGTAACCGGCGGCTTTAACTTTCAAAATGCCTGGACAACGGGTTGGATCGCAGGTCAAGCGATGGCTCAACCCCTAACGTCCTAGATTCACCGCTTACGCAGTGGCGATCGTCCATCAACTCCAGGAATCCCAGCGAATCAACGATCCCATAGACCTCCCTCTCAGAATTCGCTAAGGTACAAACGCAGTACAACCATTCGATGAGCCTGCTCGGCCATCATGAGCGCATTAGGAGTGTCAGACGACTTAGGGGTATGAGCGAAAAATTTGAATCCGCACAGGAACAAGTCCAAGCGATCGAGTCCAACGCCGAGGCGATCGCCCTCGCCGCCTATCGTGGCTTCATTCAAACCAACGAAAAGGGAACCGTCGTCCTCTTGCGTCAAAACACCAACGACATCCCCGAACTAGCCACCTGGCAAATTCGTTACCAGCCCCTCAGCAAAATCGAAAACATGCTGTCCGATTGGCGTGAATCGGGATTACAGGACATGCTCGTACGCTACAACCCAATCACCTCTGTTGTCTGCACTTTCCTGTACCCCAACGGGCAACACTCGAGCTTTCACTTCGCACCCGAGCCCTCCCCCGAACGCATTTACGCTACGCTCGGTAACCCCAGCAATGGCAAAAGCCTCGATGATGATCAATCACCACCCGATCTTGACGAGGCATAACTTCCGTCCAGACTCTCGATCCAGCTAACCGACTCGCTAGCGAAACGGCATCAGATACGCAATCCGACCCCATCGCTGTTGTTCGTCCCTTGACTCCGTCCAGCCTTTGTATCCTGTCCATGTCAAATTCACCGATCGAATCCAGCCCAGCCCATCAGGCCGCACCCACAAACCCCACAACCAACGCCACCGAAGCTACACCCGAAAAAATCCTCTGCCCCTACTGCAAACGCACCGCCACCAACGGCATTAAATGCAAAGGGGCGTGTGTTGCCGACGCGAGCTAAACTGAGCGCGATCGCCAGAACCAGAATAGCGATCGCGATCAAAGCCTGCAAGCCGGTTTACTTAGAAATAAAGTGAACCCAGAAGTTACCGTCAGGAATACAGGTACGGCGGATCAAATTATAGGAATAGGTTTTGTAAGCCCCGCTCAGATCCGTACGGTATCCCGTGGAGAACCATTCGCCGTAGGGATCATGAACCACAAAGCCGGTGGCGTTGTAACCGACGACGACGATAATGTGACCAAAACTCGTGAAATAACCGTGAATCACAGCCGGGTTACCCCGCACGAGCCACGCTTTAACCTCATCGATCGTGGCATTTTCACGAAACTCATCCTTACCGCCATACGCCCGCACAATCTTGGCGAGATCGTAGGGATTGTGGCGACTCAGGCCGCGATAGCTGGCGTACTCATACAGCTCATCTTCAAACTGGCCAATATTGTCCCGTCGCGGCAAACCCAAAAACTGAAGGCACATCGCGATCGACGTGACATTGCACGAACCGGTGGGGTTGTACCAGTTATCGAGCTGTGATTTGTAGGGAACATTGAGTCTGACCGAAGCCGGTGGCGCTTTCGGTGTGGTGGGCGCGGTGTCGCTGGCCTTGTCCTTGGGATTGTAGACCGTGACATGCTCACTGAAGGCATACCAGATTTTAGAGGGCTTCACCTCTCCATTTTCGTGGAGTTTCGGGAATTCGTCGTTACGTAGGGTGACGCGAACATGCTTACGCAGCGCGGGTTCAACATCGATGAGCTTGAAGGATTTACCGCTCGCGATCAGTTGCTTTTCCGTCTCAGGCAAAACCGATGATTGGAGTGGGCGTGCCTTCAACACCGTATCTTGCTTCATCGTGATGGTGGGAATGTTGATCGGCAGGTCCGATCGCTTGGTTTCGATCACCTTCTTGGCGGTCACAGCCCCAAGATAGCCCGGTTCTCCCGTTTCCATCAGCATTTGAAAACGCTCAAGTGCAGCACTACTGATTGGGCCAAATAGACCATCAGCCGGGGGGTCAAGCAATCCGAGGTTAATGAGACGTACCTGGATTTGACGGCTCAACTCATCGTCGGCGGCGATATCTTGGTAGTCGTAGCGCCGATCTGTCTGTAGAAAGTCTTGAAGTTTCACGATCGCCTGCAATAGAGAAGTTAGCGAGTTCCAATCGTTCTCAGTGTGTGTCGCGTAACAGTCGTGTGACCGTCTTTGAACACAAGAGTTTGAGCCATCGATCGCCCTGAACGCTCGTCTGAGTTTAGCAAATTCGGTCTACAGGCTACAGCGCAGCGGCGAGATCTTTTGATAACGTGAATGTTTGAGGCGCTTGCTTGTATAATGAATCAGGCTAATTAAAATCCGGGATGTAGCGCAGCTTGGTAGCGCGCCTGCTTTGGGAGCAGGATGCCGCAGGTTCGAATCCTGTCATCCCGATCAATCTCAATACACAAGACCGAGCCAAACCAAACAGCGCTCGGACACAAGGCAGGGAAAACGCATACTCCCACCACGAATGGATTGATCGATAAAAGCGATACCAGATCGAGCTAGACGAGTATGCGTTTGCCCTGGGACACAAGGTCATTCTTTGTCTACCCATGGTCTGCCTTTGTGAGGCGCGGTGAATCGTTCAACCGATCTAATGGGCAGCGATCGCGCCGTGTTAACCCAGCCCGATCGCGCCCCATCTTCTCCAACCTAAGCGTCAGATGTTAACTCAGCGGGAGCGGGTCGCACGGGAGTGCGTCCATAAACACCGGTGTAGAAACGCAGGCGGCCAATCAAGTCCTCCGACAATGAATTCGGGCGCATTTGCCAATCCCAATTTCCCGTGGCTTTGCCCGGTGCATTCATCCGTGAATCAGCCCCCAATCCGAGCAAATCCTGCATCGGAAAAATGGCACGATCGGCAACACTCGCCAACGCCAAACGAATCAGATCCCAGTTAACTCCCTCACCCCGACTACAGCCCAAATAGTTCCAGACCCATTGATTCGGATCAGAGCCACGCTCCTCATACCAGCCCATCGTCGTATTGTTATCGTGGGTTCCGGTATAAACGACGCAGTTTGGTGTGCGGTAGTTGTAGGGCAGATAGGGATTATCCGGGCCAGAGTCAAAGGCAAAGTGGAGGATCTTCATACCAGGGAAGCCAAACTCATCGCGCAGGGCTTCCACCTCCGGCGTGATGATCCCCAAGTCTTCCGCCACGATCGGCAACTCGCCGAGTTCTTCGCGTAACTTCAGGAAAAATTCACGCCCCGGCGCGTCCACCCAGACACCATTCATGGCCGTATCTTCACCACCGGGAACCGACCAGTACGACTCAAAGCCTCGGAAATGGTCGATCCGAATCAGATCAACGTATTCCAGGATGGCTTTAAAGCGCTGAATCCACCATTTAAAGCCCGTTTTCTGTAAGACATCCCAGTTGTAAACCGGATTTCCCCAAAGCTGACCGGTTTCGCTGAAATAGTCGGGCGGAACGCCGGACATTTCGGTCGGTAGACCCGTTTCGGGATCGAGGCAAAAGATTTCGGAATGCGCCCACACGTCAGCGCTGTCCTGGGCGACGTAGATGGGGATGTCTCCGAAAATTTCGATGCCGCGATCGTTGGCGTATTGCTTCAAAGCGCCCCATTGGACGTGGAATTCATACTGGAGATAGCGACAAAATTCGATCTCATCGACCAGTTTGCCGCGCCATTTTGCCAGCTCTGCCGGATCACGTTTGGCGATCGGCTCCGGCCATTCAAACCAATTCAAATCACCAAAATGACTTTTTAGCGCCATATATAAAGCATAGTCATCGAGCCAACTGGCGCTATGTTGACAGAACTCTTGTAATGCCTGCTGCTGATCCGGTGTCGCTACAACTTTAAAGCGATCGTAAGCTTGGCGTAGCAACGGAAGCTTGTAGCTCCGGACTAGGTCATAATCAACGCGATCGATGGGAAAACTGGGCGGATAGGCAAGTTCTTCAAGAGTCACTAGACCTTGACGGCACAGCGAATCAAGATCGATCAGGAGCGGATTGCCCGCCATCGCGGAATAGCACATGTAGGGCGAGTTGCCGTAGCCCACAGGGCCAAGGGGCAAAATCTGCCAGATCTTTTGATCGCTTTGTTCCAGAAAGTCGATAAATCGGTATGCTTCAAACCCAAGATCACCAATCCCAAAACGACTGGGAAACGAGGTGGGATGGATCAAAATACCGCTAGCACGCGAAAACACCATAGAGGAAGACCTGTGTGTAGTGACGACGGGACTGAGCGAGTGTCTCGTCAGGTCTCGTTACGATCTGAATCTAACACGCAGGTTTCACACCGATCGCTGAGTTTTGTACAGGTTAACGAACCTTGTTATCGGCTTAACATTGGACACCCAAAGATGTGACGAGACATCACAAATCGTGCGGATTTACGCTAGCGTGTCGAGAGTTCCTGACGATCGCCAAGCCGATTTAATTCCTTACCTTTCGCAAGGTTTACCTTTAGCAATGTTTACCTTTAGCAAAGTTTGCATCCAATGACCTACCGTAACCCAAGTCCAACCGCCGACATCATCATTGAGCTAATTGATCGCCCAGACCGACCCATCATCTAATCGAGCGACAAAACGAGCCGCTGGGTTGGGCGATTCCAGGTGGGTTTGTGGATTATGGCGAGACGATCGAGCAGGCCGCGCGACGCGAGGCGAAAGAGGAAACCGGTTTAGAGGTTTCACTAGTGGAACTGCTCGGAGTGTATTCCGATCCCAAACGCGATCCCCGCCAGCACACGATGAGCGTCGTGTACATCGCCACCGCTACGGGCGACGCGATCGCCGGTGATGATGCCAAAGCGCTCCAGTCTTTTACCCCGTGGGATCTACCCACGCCACTATGTTTCGACCATGCGCAGATTTTGCGTGACTATCTCCACTATCGCTACTACGGCAAGCGATCGCCGTTAGCCTAGCCCATATAGGCCCTGACAAAAGAACGCGAACGTTCGACGTTTATCAAGCAGACATCAAACAGACATCTAGATATTTCTAGTATTCCTATAGATAAATATTCAATATCCTGAGAGAACGTTTTTAGGGAATATTTGTTATGAGCAAGCGAGCGGTCAGTAAGTTAGCTGGGAGTGTCTAAAACCTGTTGATAAAACGCAAGTTGTTTTTGAGCGATCGCACGGTTTGTATAGTGCGTCATAACCCGATCGTAGCCTAGTTCCGCCTTCTGCGTCGCCAACTCCGAGTTATCGAGATATTGCAGTAAACACTGACGTAACTGATCCGCATCACCCTCCGGAAACACAAGACCCGTATCGCCAATCACATAGGGAATTTCACCCGAATCCGATCCAACAATGGGAACTTTACAAGCCATCGCTTCAATCAAAACATGTCCGAATTGTTCTTTCCAACCCACCGATGACAACGTTTTTAACTTGTACGTCGTTTCGGACGGTAGAACCATCACATCTAGTAGATTGATATATCGATACACCTCATCATGAGGCACACTTTCAACAAACAGAACACGATCGCGCCAACCGCGCTCATCCGCCCACGCTTCAAGCTGATCCCGCAGAGGGCCACGTCCCAACAGCAAACATTTCCAGCGTCGATCGGGCATTCCCTCCAACGCACGCGCCAAGGTCAACAGCCCTTTTTCTTCGACAAAACGTCCAATAAAACCCACAGTAAAATCTTCATTGGTTAGACCCAATTTGGCCTTTAATTCCACTTGCGTCTGTGGACGGAAAAGCATCTCATTGACTCCCAATTGCGGCAGTACCGCGATCGACCCTCGATAACCATAACCCCGCAAATATCCGCACCATCTTGATTCCCTGGAATCGCGCCATGAGTATGGTTGAGATTGTAGGCATGGAGCCATGACACAGGCCATTTCAGCGTGTAGGG